>DASZOO010000136.1:0-11419 GCA_035550775.1 Actinomycetota bacterium
TCTCGGTGGCATCGGCGGAGTTGCAGGCGGCTCGGATCGCCGAGGTGCGCGGCCTCTCGGTCGAGGACGTCATGCGGCTGATCGACCAGCACACGGAGGGCCGGGTCCTCGGATTCATGGGAGAACCTCGCGTCAACGTCCTCGAGCTGAACGTCGCCCTGGAGGAGATGACGTAGCGTGGGCACGATGGCCGCGTCGTCGCGCCTACCGACCCGCCCCGACCCTCATGAGGCCTCTCCCGGGAGGGTGAGGTCCCATCCGGTTCCCGTGCGTCTCACGGTCGCGTACGCCGTCGCTGTCGTGGGCACGATCTCCATCGTGCTGGCGGCCCCGACGGTCCGGGAGGAGGTCGACCCCGTCGCGACGGGGTTCGGGTTCCTCGTGCTCGTGGTGGCGTGCGTCGGCCTCGGAGGACTCGGGCCCGGGATCGCAGCCAGCGTGCTCGGGTTCCTGGCGTTCAACTACTACTTCCTGCCGCCCTACGAGACGTTCGTGATCGCGAAGGCGCACGACGTGATCGTGTTGTTCGTCTTCCTCGGGTTGTCGGTCTTGATCTCGGTGCTCGTCGGTCGGGCCGATTCGAGGGCGCGAGCCGCGGAGGCTCGGGCGGAGGAGCTCCGGCGCCAGCAGGATCTGAGTCGCCTGCTCGTCGAGCCGCAGCCGGGGCCCCGGCCGTACGAGGGCGTGCTGCGCGTGGCGGTCGCGACGTTCGGGTTCCTCGACGGCGCGCTCTACGTCCAGGAGGGGGAGCGGGGATTGATCGAGCACGCCACGGCGGGTGGCGACCCCGGGAGCGTGCCGCCCACCGGCGGTCAGGGAGTGGAGCGCCTTCCGTTGAACGTCGGACGGCGGAACCTCGGCGTCCTCGTGCTGCGCGGCGTACGACCCCCCCTCAGCCCCTCGGAGCACCGCATCTTGGAAGCGTTCGGCAATCAACTCGCGCTTCTGTTGGAACGGGACCGCGTGCTGCGTGCGGCTGTTGCTCGCGAGAGCTAAGCCGAACTCATCGGAGGCCGGCGGCCCCCGCGGTCGGGTCGCTCGGGACGCTCCCCGGGACCCCGGCGCCCACCACGGCGTCCCGGAGCTCCCGTTCCACCGCGCCACTCGCGAGCGCGAGCACTTCATCGCCCGCCGCCAGCACGGTCTCGGGTTGGGGGATCACGACGTGGCCCTCGCGCAGGATCGCGACGATCACGGAGTCGGCGGGCAGTCGAAGCTCGTAGACCGCGCGGCCGACCGACGTCGAGCCTTCAGGCAGCGTCATCTCGACGATCGAGACCTCACCGCCGCCCAGGCGGATCAGCCGGACCAGGTCGCCAACGGTCACCGCCTCCTCGACCATGGCGGTGAGGATGTGCGGCGGCGACACCGCGGCGTCGACCCCCCATTGCTCGGTGAACAGCCACTCGTTCTTCGGGTGGTTCACTCGGGCCAGCGTTCGCGGGACGGCGAACTCCTGCTTCGCGAGCAGTGAGGTCACCAAATTGTCCTCGTCGTCGCCGGTGGCCGCGACGAGGACCTCGGCTGCTGACAGGGAGGCGTCCTCCAACACTGTGGGCTCGCACGCGTCGCCGTGCATCACGTTCACGTTCGGTGCCCACGCCTGGAGCTTCTCGACGAGTCCGCGATCCTGCTCGATCAGGGTCACCTCGTGGCCGCGTTCGACCAGATCGACCGAGAGGTGGCGGCCCACCGCGCCCCCACCCGTGACGACGACCCGCATCAGTGGTGCTCCCCGACGGGCTCGAAGACCTCATCCAGCGCATCCAGGCCGTCTCTCGTGAGCATCACGACGAGGTAGTCGCCCGCCTGGAGCGTGCTCTCCTCGATCGGCAGGAAGCCTCCACCCCCGCGCGACACACCTGCGAGTAGGATCTTGCCCGGCACGTTGAACGACATCACTGGCTTTCCGACCATGTGTGGCGCGACCGGCATGCGCATGCGGAGCAGCTCGCCGCCGCCGAGGGTCTCGCGGATCTCCTGCCGGTCGTGGAATAGCATCAGCTGGATCTGTTTGACGCCCCATCGCGTGGTGGCGACGGTCGGGATGTTGAGCCGCTCGTAGATGTCGGCACGGCGGGGATCGTAGATGCGCGCCACGACCTTGGGCACATGGAAGTTCTCGAGCGCGACGCGAGCCGAGACGATGTTCGAGTTGTCGCCGCTCGAGACCGCGACGAATGCGTCGGCGTCCTTGATGCCCGCCTCCGTCAGCACGTCGCGGTCGAAGCCGAGCCCGACCACGGTCGTCGCCCCGTCGCCCGGCGGGTAGCGGAAGAAGGCCTCGGGGTTCTTGTCGATCACCGTCACGTCGTGGCCGTCGTCGACGAGCTCGTTCGACAGCTCTGAGCCGACGCGGCCACACCCCATGATGATCACTCGCATCGCGGGGCATCCTAGACCACGGCGGGCGTGGCCCGCAGTACGCGGACCTGCCTCGCAAGGACGGTTTGTCGAGTTGTTCACACCGTGAGCGGGGGTTCCGGAAAGGACGGGGGCCCGGAGGTCGGGCGGGCTGGAGGGCGCCGTCCGGCCTCCGGGCTTGGTTCGGAGGAAGGTTCGATTCCTGCACAGAGCATCGTCCGGGGCTTGTGAGAGGGGCGTGAAGGAACGCGGCCGGGGCGTGAAGATCACGTGAAGACGGATCCGTGCCGATACGCATGGCACGATGGCGAACGCGATAGACCTGGGAGTGAACGAGCCGGAACGGCGCCGGTTCCTCGGCCTGCGCGTCCGCGGGGTGGCGATCGCCGTGGTTGCACCCGCGGCCGCCGGCGTGGCCTCGATCCCACTCGCCCGCAACGGGCCGGCGGCCGCGATCGCGCTCTTCCTACTGGCGATCGTGATCGCGGCGGTCGCGGGCGGACTCTGGGCGGGCCTGCTCGCCGCGGCGCTGTCGTCGCTGGGGCTCGTGTTCCTGTCCGAGGCGCAGAAGCTTGCCCTTCAGCTCGAGGGCACCGAGGAGGCGGTCACCGCCGTGGTGTTCCTGACCGTGGCGCTCGTCGTGGGCATCCTCGTCGGGGGGGCTGCCGAGGATCGGGCACGAGCCGGCCGCCGAGAGCGCGAGGCGCGCCTGCTGGGCCACCTTTCGTCGAGGTTCGTCTCGGGGGAAGTCCCCGACCGGGTACTCGACGACTTCGTGCGCATGTTGCTCGAGCCGTTCGGACTGGTATCGGCCGAGGTACACGTCGAGCTCGACGGCACCCAGCTCCACGCGCGAGCCGCGCGCTCCGAGCTCACGCCCGGGGGTCCCGACAGCGTGGTGCCGCTCGTCGTCGGGCCGGTCTCGTTCGGCACGTTGCGGGTCGAGCGGCCCGCCGGGCGCAAGCCGCTCGGGCCGCATGAGCAGCTGCTGCTCGAAGCGGCGTCGAAGCAGGCTGCAGCGGCGCTCGACCGTGCGCGGCTCGACGCACGCGCCCGCCTCGCGCAACTCGACGCGGAGACGAACCAGCTGCGTGCGGCGATGTTCAGCTCGGTGACCCACGACTTCCGCACACCGCTCGCGTCGATCAAGGCGGGAGTCACCAGCCTGCTCGACCCCAGTGCGGAGCACGATCCCACGCAGGAGCAGGAGCTGCTCACGACGATCCTCGAGGAGACCGACCGGCTCAACCGGCTGGTCGGCAACATCCTCGACCTCGCGCGCATCCGTGCGGGCGCGCTGATCCCCGCCCGCAACGAGGCGGGCCTCGACGAGATCGCCGAGGCCGTCGTCGCGCGACTGGTGCCGCGGCTCGGCGACGTACGCGTCGTGCTCGACATCGATGACGACGTGCCCTCGGTGGCGGTCGACGAGATGCAGCTCGACCAGGTCATGACGAACCTGCTCGAGAACGCCGCTCGACACTCACCCTCGGGCAGCGAGGTCCATCTCTCGGTCGCTCCGACGGACGACACCGTGACCGTGCGGGTGGCCGATCGCGGACCCGGGGTTTCCGTCGGTGATCGCGACCGCATCTTCGAGGCCTTCTACCGCGGCGCGTCCATCCCGGATTCCCCCGGCACCGGCCTCGGGCTCGCGATCGCGAACGCGATCGTCACGGCGCACGGGGGGCGCATCTGGGTGGAGGATGCGGAAGGCGGCGGCGCGACCTTCGCCTTCGAGATCCCCGTCTGCGCCCCGCGTCCGGCGCCCGACGATGCAGGCGCGGACGACGATGCGCTCGCCGATGCCCGTGTGGGAGTCTCCGCCGATCGGGAGGCACCAGCATGACCCTTGTCCTCGTGGTCGACGACGAGCCGCAGATCCGACGAGCGCTGCGCACGAGCCTCGAAGCCCACGGCTACGAGGTCGCAACCGTCGGCACCGGAGAGGAGGGCGTCGTCGGCGCCGCCGAGCAGGCACCGGATCTCGTGCTGCTGGACCTCGGGTTGCCGGACATCGACGGGACCGAGGTGATCCGACGCGTTCGAGGCTTCAGCGACGTGCCGGTGATCGTGCTGTCCGTGCGGGAGGCCCAGACCGACAAGGTGTCCGCGCTCGACGCGGGCGCGGACGACTACGTGACGAAGCCGTTCGGTATGGAGGAGCTCCTCGCCCGAGCCCGCGCGGCGATGCGCCGCAAGCAGCCCGACGGGCCGGCGGCGCCCGTGATGCGGTTCGACCGGCTCGAGGTCGATCTGCCCAAGCGACTCGTGACCCTCGACGGGCAGCAGGTGCGCCTCACCCCGACGGAGTACGGTCTGCTCGAGGCGCTCGTGACGAACCCGGGGAAGTTGCTGACCCATCAGTGGCTGCTGCGGAAGGTGTGGGGGCAAGGCTACGGCACCGAGACGACCTACCTGCGAACCTACGTGCGAGCCTTGCGCAAGAAGCTCGGTGACGACGCCCAGGCCCCGGCGCTGATCGTCACGGAGCCCGGGGTCGGCTATCGCTGGGTGGCCGAGATCGCCGGCTGACCCCGTCGGGTTCGTCGCACGTGCCGCTACGTGCGAGGATGCTGGCCGTGCCCGCAGAGCTGCAACTGCCTCGCAGGGTCGGCGGTGGCCCACTGAAGCGTCTCTTCGTCGGCCGGGCGATCGCATCGGACAAGGCCGAACACCAGCTCCTGCCGAAGTTCCTCGCCCTGCCGGTCTTCTCCTCCGACCCGCTCTCCTCGAACGCGTACGCCACCGAGGAGATGATGCTCGTGCTGGTCGCGGCCGGCGCCGGTGCGCTCACGCTTCGGATGCCGATCGCGCTTGCGATCGCGGCGCTGCTGGCCATCGTGGTCACGTCGTACCGGCAGACGGTTCGTGCGTATCCGACCGGCGGCGGCTCCTACATCGTCGCCCGGGAGAACCTCGGCACGGTCCCCGGCCTCACCGCCGCCGCCGCGATCCTGACCGACTACGTGCTGACCGTGGCGGTGAGCATCACGGCCGGGACGACGGCGATCGCCTCCGTGGCCCCGGAGACCCTCGTGCCGGTGCGGGTTCCGATCGCGATCGGGCTCGTCGCCCTCGTGACGCTCGCCAACCTGCGGGGCGTGAAGGAGGCCGGCTCACTGTTCGCGATCCCGACCTACGGGTTCGTGTTGATGATCGCGATCACGCTGGTCGCCGGATTCGTCGAGTGCCTCGGTGGTTGTCCGGTGGCCGATACGGCCAACCTTCCCCTCGAGGTCGAGCACACGCTCTCGCTGTTCCTGATCGCCCGGGCGTTCTCGTCGGGCGCCACCGCGTTGACGGGCGTCGAGGCGATCGCCGACGGGGTGCCGGCGTTCCGCAGACCGCAGGCGAGGAACGCCGCGACCACCCTCGCCGTGATGGGGGCGATGTCGATCACGATGTTCCTGGGCATCACCGCGCTCTCTGTGCTTCTGCACGTGCGCATCACTGACGACATCGCCCATGAGCTGCCGGTGCTCGCCCAGATCGGCGACACCGTCTTCGGTGGCGGCATCATGTTCCTGCTGCTGCAGGTGTTCACCGCGGGCATCCTGATCCTCGCGGCCAACACCGCCTTCCAGGACTTCCCCCGGTTGGCATCGATCCTCGCGCGGGACCGCTTCATGCCCTCCCAGTTCCGCAACCGTGGCGACCGGCTCGTGTTCTCCAACGGCGTCGTTGTGCTCGCGGGCTTGGCTGGATTGCTGATCTGGGCGTTCGACGCCAACCTCACGCGCTTGATCCAGCTCTACGTCGTCGGCGTGTTCACCGCGTTCACGCTGTCGCAGGCCGGCATGGTGCGGCGGTGGACGCGCACGAAGGAGGGGAGCTGGAAACGGAGCGCCGTGATCAACGGCATCGGCGCGGCCACGACCGGTGTCGTGCTCGTCGTCGTCACGATCACGAAGTTCACCAAGGGTGCGTGGATCGTGATCCTCGCGATGCCGTTCATCGTGCTGTTCTTCTGGGGCGTGCACCGGCATTACGAGCACGTTGCGCGGGCGCTGCAGGCTCGCCGTCTCACGGGACGCGACGCGGCGAGCGGCACGATGTTGCTGCTCGTGCCTGACCTCGGGCTCGCGACCCGTGACGCGGTCGCCTATCTGCGCGCCGTGCGTCCGGCGGCGTTCACCGCGCTCTACGTGGGTCCCCCCGACGCGTTCCAGAGCGTGGCGGCCGAGTGGCCCGTCGTCGCCCCCCGCATGGGCGCTCTGGAACCGGTGCGCGGTGCCGACCGGCACCTCGTTCGTTCGGTCCGCCGGTACGTGCGGTCGATGCCCCGCCACGAGCGTGACCGGTTCCTCACGGTCGTGATCCCCGAGCTGCTCCCTCGCAACACCGTCTGGCAGTTCCTGCGCCATCGGGAGGCGTTCCTGCTGAAGACCGCGCTGCTGTTCGAACCGCGGGTGGTCGTGACCGACGTGCCGCTCGTGCCGTCGGAGGCCCGTCCGAGCTGGCTCGGCGATCGGCCGCTCGAGCCAGAGCGCACGGTGGTGCTCGTCCCCGTCTCGGCCGTCCACGACCCGACGGTCCGCGCCGTGATCTACGGGAAGTCGCTGCATCCGACCGCGATCGAGGCCATCTTCATGGTCACCGACCCCGAGGAGGTAGAGGACGTGGTCGACGAGTGGCACGAGCGCCAGCTCGACGTGCCGCTCGTCTTGGTCGAGGCCCCGTTCCGCGACTTCGGTCCTCCGCTGCTCGAGGAGATCCGCGCGCACACATCTCGGGGCGACACGATCGTCACCGTGGTGTTGCCCGAGCTCGTGCCGCGGCACTGGTGGGAGAACCTGCTGCACAACCAGACGGCCCTGTTCTTCAAGCGGGTGCTCCTGTTCGAGCCGGGGGTGGTGGTCACCAGCGTTCCGTTCCACCTGTCGGCACCCGAGGTCGGGCCCGACCCGACGACCGACCGGAACCCCGGGGCTCCGGTGAACACGTAGGCTGGCGAGATGGCCAGGGCCGAACTTCCCGCGGCGCCGACCGGGGTGTTGAAGCGGGTCATGCTCGGCCGGGCCTTCTCGAGCGCGAGGCTCGAGCACACCCTGCTCCCGAAGATCCTCGCGCTGCCGGTCTTCGCGTCCGACGCGCTGTCGTCGGTCGCCTACGCCACCGGCGAGATCCTCCTCGTGCTCTCGATCGCGACCGCGGCCCCACAGGGGTACGTGCTCCCGATCGCTGGCGCCGTCTCGCTCCTGATGGCGCTCGTGATCGTCTCGTACCGCCAGACCGTGCGCGCCTATCCGGGCGGCGGCGGCGCGTACATCGTGAGCAAGGAGAACCTGGGACAGGCTCCGGGGCTCATCGCGGCCGCGGCCCTGCTCTTCGACTACATGATGACTGTCGTGGTCTCGATCGTGGCAGGGGTCTTCGCGATCGGCTCGGCGTTGCCGACGGCCAACGAGCACGCGGTCGCGCTCTCCATCTTCTTCGTGGCCTTCGTCACGCTCGCCAACCTGCGCGGCTCCAAGGAGTCGGGCGTGTTGTTCGCGATCCCGACGTACGGGTTCGTGCTTTCGATCGGAACGTTGGTCGCCCTCGGGCTCGCTCAGTGCCTCGGTGGCTGCCCGGCGATGAGTGTCGAGGTCGAGCCGATCCACGACGCGGCGATGACCGCGGGTGCGGTCGGGTTGTTCGTGCTCCTGAAGGCGTTCTCATCGGGCGCCACCGCGCTGACCGGAGTGGAGGCGATCTCCAACGGCGTGCCCGCGTTCAAGCGGCCGCAGGCTCACAACGCGGCGACGACACTCGCGATCATGGGTGCCATCGCGATCTCGATGTTCATGGGCATCTCCTGGCTCGCGACGCACGTCGAAGGGGTCGTGGCGAGCGAGGAGGTCTCGGTGGTTGCGCAGATCGCGATCGCGGTCTTCGGCGACGGATCGATCGGCTTCTACGTCGTGCAGGTGTTCACGGCCGCGATCCTGATCCTCGCCGCGAACACCGCGTACCAGGACTTCCCCCGGCTCGCGTCGATCCTCGCGCGAGACCGGTACCTGCCGAGCCAGTTCGTGAACCGCGGCGACCGACTCGTCTTCTCCAACGGCGTGCTGGTGCTCGGGCTGCTTTCGTCGGTGATGATCTACATCTTCGACGCGAACCTCAACGCGGTGATCGGTCTCTACGTGGTCGGAGTGTTCACCTCGTTCACGCTCTCCCAGTCGGGCATGGTGAAGCACTGGATCGTGGAAGGTCGCAAGGGCGAGGCAGCGATGAAGGGGTGGCGGCGATCGATAGTGATCAACGCTATCGGCGCGGTGACGACCTTCGTGGTTCTGATCGTGGTCGCGGCCTCGAAGTGGTCGAGCGGCGCCTGGCTCTCGATCCTGATCATGGCGCTGCTGGTACCGGTCTTCTACTCGATCCACCATCACTACACGAGCGTGCGGCGCCAGCTGAGCGCCGGTCGAGTCCGGCCGGGGGCCATCGGCGAGAACCATGTGGTGCTGCTCATCCGTGACTTCGACGTCGCGACCGCCGAGGCGGTGGGGTACCTCCGGTCGTTCCGACCCGAAGATATCCGGCCGGTCTTCCCCTGCCGCGAGGGCGAAGTCGCTCGCGAGGTGCAGGCGCGCTGGCGGTCGTTCGTCGGATCCGGCATCCCCGATCTGATGCCGATCCACGCGTCGGGTCTCACGTCGAGCATCCGGCACGTGGTCGATTCGATCGATCGCAGACCGGACGATTTCGTCACCGTCGTGGTCCCCGAGCTGCTCCGACCTCAGGGCATCTTCTCCTACCTCGTGCGCAGCCGGGATCTCGTGCGCTTGAAGGCCAGCATGTTGCGCACCCCCAACGTGGTCGTCACCGACGCCCCGGTCGTGCTCGCGGAGGGCTCGCCGTCGGGCGCGGGTGGCAAGCCGCTGATACCCCAGCGCACGGTGACGCTCGTCTTCCTCTCGTCGGTCAACGACGTGTCGGTTCGCGCCGTGAACTACGCGCGCACCCTCGACGCGACCGAGACGAGGGCGATCTACTTCGATCTCGACCCCGAGGCTGCGCTGTCGATCGGTGAGGAATGGTTCGATGTCGTTGAGGGCGTGCCGCTCGACATCGTCGAGGCGCCGTTCCGCGACCTGTCGATCCCGATGCTGGCCGAGGTGCGCCGGTACACGGAGCGCGCCGACACGATCGTGAACGTGGTCGTGCCCGAGTACATCGTGGCGAAATGGTGGCAGCTTCCCCTGCACGGTCAGACGGCGCTCTTCGTGAAGCGACTGTTCCTGTTCGAGCAACGCGTGCTGCTCACGAGCGTCTCCTACCAGCTGGAGACCTCCCGCGCGTCGGCCCGCTCTACCGCCGGGCGCGAGGCGACGAGCTGAGACGCTCGCTGCGGTACGGTTGCCGATGCGCGCGTGAGCCGACCGGGAGGAGAGCCAGGTGAACATCCGTCCGGCGACCGAGGACGATGCCGAGTTCCTGAAGACGATGCTGTTCGAGGCCGCCCGCTGGAACCCCGACTGGCCGGCCGAGCCGATCGACGAGGTGCTCGACGAGCCCGTGCTGCGCCGCTACCACGAAGGGTGGGGGCGGCCCGGCGACGGCGGGGTCATCGCTGAGATCGACGGTATGCCCGTCGGCGCCGTCTGGTACCGGCAGTTCACCTCCGACGAGCCTGGCTACGGCTTCGTCGACGAGAAGACGCCTGAACTGTCCGTCGCCGTGCAGCCGCTGCATCGCCGCAAAGGCATCGGTGGCACGCTGCTGCGCGCCGCGATGGTGCAGGCTCGCGAGGAAGGGTTCCAGACCCTGTCGCTGTCGGTCGCCGTGCACAACCGCTCGCGCATGATGTATCAGCGTGTCGGCTTCGAGAAGGTCGCCGAGGAGGGGGACCACTGGACGATGCTCGTCAACCTCTGATCCGGATCAGGGATAGACGAACTCGAAGAGTCGCCCGTCGTTCTCGCCCCGATCGGTCTCGTTGTCGACCCCTTTGTCCACGACGAATAGACGCAACACCGCCGGGTCCGCGGCGCTCCGCGCGAGGACGATGCCCGCGCCGCGACGGATGCCCGCTGCCGAGACGTCGAGCATCCTGACCGGTCGACCCCGCATCGTCGCCTCCGCGATCGAATCGTCTCGGCTGCTCACGATCAGCAGATGGTTCGATCCCGGATCCACCGCCACGTCCTCCGGAGATCTCGATCCGAGCGGCTTCGTCGGGAAGCTCCGCACCCGATCGTCGACGGTGCCGAACCGGTGATCCCTTCCCATGCGGATCAGGTAGACGCGGCTCTGTCGCGCGGAGGTGACGATCAGGGACCGGCTCTCGGCGTGCCACGCGAGCCCTTCGGGGTCGCGGCATCCGAAGCGCTTGGTGTGCAGGATGACCTTGCTCCGATCGTCGCGGGTCCCGAGGCGACCGTCCCTGCCCACCCGGATCCGGGTCACCTCGTTCCGGTCGTCGTCCACCACATAGAGGATCCGCTTGCGATCCCTCCACGCGATGTCCTCAGGTTCGGGTGTGGATCTGACCACCGAGCGCTTCCGGAGGAGCCCGCCGTGCCGGGCGGCGACGAAGAGGTTCGAGCCGGACCAGAGTCGCGGGATCTCGTCGACCTCGGCGTCGGATATGAGGAGGGCCCCTGTCGAAGGTACGTAGGTGAGCCCGGTCGGGTCGGGACTCGCGGGAGACCATGCCGACGTGTCGGTGACGCGAACCAGGTCGGCATCCACCGTCGGCGCTGCCTGAGCGCCCGAAGCGAGCGACACGACCAGCACGGTCGTCACGATCGCGATCGTCCATCGCTTCCTCACACTCGACCTCCTCGGATGCCCTGGCTGGCGTCAGTGTTCGAGGGGTGGCGTACGCACGCATCACGCCGTCGGGTGAGGTTCACTACCGCCGATGGATCAGGTTCAGGCCGACGGTTCGAGCGGTCCGCCGGAGGCCTTCGCGGCATCGATGGCCGCGTACTCCGCACGCACCTTCGTCCACCGGCGCCGCACGTACCAGGCGGCTGCGACCACGCAGATGGCTGCGATCGCCCAGGAGAACGGCTGCAACGCGTGCTCCACCGTCTCCCACCGGTCGCCGAGCTCGTAACCG
>DASZOO010000137.1:0-3309 GCA_035550775.1 Actinomycetota bacterium
GGCGACGCGATCGCGGCCGCGAAGCGGGTGCCCGGCGCCGCCGAGGCGATCACGGGCGCGATCGACGCGGACGCCGCGTTCGCCCAACGCGACTACATGACGAGCTCGTGGAGCGACCGGACTCAGACGCCGTGGCTCGACTCGACCGGCATCGCGCTCGTGCGCGGCTACGGACGGCTCGACGGCGAACGAGCCGTCGAGGTCGAGACCGAGCAGGGCACGCGACGGCTCAAAGCGACGAAGGCGGTCGTGCTCGCGAACGGCACGACCCCCGTGATGCCGCCGATCGAGGGCCTCGACGGCGTGGGGGCCTGGGACAACCGCGACGCCACGTCGACCAGCGAGGTGCCCCCACGGTTCCTCGTGCTCGGCGGCGGGCCGATCGGGGTCGAGCTCGCGCAGGCGTTCCGCCGGCTCGGCTCGCACGAGGTCACGGTGATCGAGGCCGGGCCCCGGCTGCTCGCGCGAGAGGAGCCGTTCGCGGGCGCCCAGGTCGCAGCGGCGTTCGCCGCCGAGGGCATCGCCGTGCACACGGGGGCCAGCGCCACCGCGGCGGCGCGCGATGCGGCGGGCGTGCGGCTCACGCTCGACGACGGCTCGACGGTCGAGGGCGACGAGCTGCTGGTCGCGGTCGGGCGCCGCGCCAACACCGCCGACGTCGGTCTCGACTCCGTCGGGCTCGACCCCGCCGAGCGCCTCGAGGTCGACGAACGGCTGCGCGTGCGGGGGGTGTCGGGGGAGTGGCTCTACGCGGTCGGCGACGTCGCCGGGCTGGCGCAGCTCACCCACATGGGCAAGTACCAGGGACGCCTCGCCGGCGACGTGATCACGGGCCGCGACGTGGCCGACGAGTCCGATCACCGCGCGGTGCCGCGGGTGACCTTCACCGACCCGCAGGTCGCCGCGGTCGGGCCCACCGAGGCCGAGGCACGCGAGGCCGGCATCGACGTGCGGGTGGTGTCGACGGGAACCGGCGACGTGGCCGGCGCGTACGTGCGCGGCAACGACATCACCGGCATGAGCCAGCTCGTGATCGACGAGTCCCGGCGAACCGTGGTGGGAGCCACGTTCACCGGACCCGACGTGCAGGAGCTGTTGCACGCCGCGACGATCGCCATAGTCGCGGAGGTGCCGCTGGAACGGCTCTGGCACGCCGTGCCCGCGTTCCCCACGGTCAGCGAGGTCTGGCTACGCCTGCTCGAGGCTTACGGGCTGTGATGACCGCACGGAGGAGGTGGACATGCGGACGTGATGTCTCTGATGCATCGAGTATGTTATCCTACGCTCGTCATGGGAGTTCTCCTGCAGATCCGCGACGTCCCGGAGGAGGTACATCGCACGCTCAAGGCGCGCGCGGCCGCGTCCGGAACGTCGCTCTCCGAATACGCACGGGAGGTGCTCGCGAGGGCGGCGGCACGCCCCACGCCCGAGGAGCTGGCGGCACGGATCGGCGTCCGAGGCACCGTCCGGCTCGAGGAGCCGAGCGAGCGATCCGTCCGTCGTCTGCGCGAGCGCGGCGAGTGACGGTCATCGACACGTCCGCCGCGGTCGACTTCCTGGTGGGAGAGGAAGCGGCGGAAGCCGTCGGGGCGTTGTTCGCTCAGGAGCGGATGCTCGCCGCTCCCGACGTGCTCGTCTTCGAGGTCCTGGCCGTCTTCCGGCGCCATGTGCGGCGTGGTTCGATCTCTCCCGAGCGAGCGACGGGGGCCATCGAAGACCTCGGCGACCTCGCCGTGGAGATCTTCCCGGCGTTGCCGCTCCGCGCGCGGGCGTGGGACCTGCGAGAGAACTTCACGGCGGCCGATGCCCTTTTCGTCGCGCTCGCCGAGCGCCTCGACGAGCCGATAGCCACCAAGGATCGCAGCCTCGCCTCCGCGGCACGCGAGCATGCCGGGATCGGAACGATCGAACTGGTCGAAGGCTCCTGAGAGGTCTGGCTGCGGCCCTCGAGGCCTACGGCCTGTAGCCTGCGACGATGTCCGCGACCCGCATCGCGATCGGCATGGCGTTCGTCGCCGGCCTGGCCGGATCCGCCCAGGCCGCGTTGGCCGGCACCCTGGGCAGGCGCATCGGCACCGTGCAGGCGGCGACCTTCTCGGTGCTCGCGACGGCGGTCGTGCTCCTCGTCGTCGCGGTCGTGACCGGACGGGGAGCCGGCATCGTCGACGCGATCCGCCAGCCGCCGTGGCTGTGGCTCGCGGGTCCGCTCGGCGCCGTGATCCTGTTCACGATCACGTTCGCGCCGCCTCGCATCGGCACGTTCGCGACCGTCGCGCTGCTGATCGCGGGTCAGCTCATCGCGGGAGCGGCGATCGACGCGTTCGGATGGCTGGGCACCGAGCGCATCCCGATCACCGCCGCGCGCATCGGCGGGCTCGTGCTGCTCACAGCCGGGGCGGCGCTCAGCCTCAAACGATGACGGGCCGGACGACCCGTTCGCGATCGATCACGGTCGGGGCGCGGAGCTCCCGTGCGAGCTCGGCGGTCGCGGGCGACGGTGAGACCTGCAGCTCCTGCTCGAGCCGGCGCTCGAGGGCGCGGTACAACTGCAGCGCCGACGCCTCGTTGCCCTCGGCCGTGTACGCGTGCATCAACGCGACGTAGGACGACTCGCGGAGCGGGTCCGCCTGGATCGCCAGCAGCCCCGCCTGAGCGGCCTCGCCGTGGTCGCCCATCGCGCTGAGGTGCTCGCACAAGCGCTCGAGCGCTCGCACCCGCAGGTCGCGGAAGCGCTCACGATCGAACACGAGCCACTCGTCCTCCCAGTCGGGCAGCAGGTCGTGGGTCAGGGACCCGATGGCGCCGCGGGCCTCGTCGAGCGGCAACACGTCACGCATGATGCGATGCGCCAGGTCCTCGCTCTCGCGCAGGTCGATCGCGACCTCGGGCGCGCACCGCAGGCTGGTTCCGACCGCCAGCACCAGTCCCGGATGCATGTTCCGCAGCCGCCAGAGCGCGGTCCGCAGGTTCGACAGCGCGTGATCGTGCTCGACCTCGGGCCACAGGATGCCCGCAGCGTGGAACCGGCCGACAGGCTGACCCTTCACCGCGAGGAACGCGGCCAGCCTCTGGGCGGGCAGCGGCGCGGGCGGTCGCATCCGCCCGTCGACGACCTCGAAGCACCCGAGCACGTTGAGCCGGATGCCCCTCGCGATCTTCCCCACCGACGGTTCCGTGCGCACAGCGATCACCGTGTTCCTTCGGGGGGAAGTCCGGGGGGAACGAGCCGCCCGCCGTCCCGAGGGACCGCCGGATGCTCGCTCCACCGGGGTTGCTCGATGTCGCCATGACTTCTATCTCAGTGCAACC
>DASZOO010000138.1:0-24284 GCA_035550775.1 Actinomycetota bacterium
CGCCGACAGCTGAACCGAGCTGCAAACGCGGTGGCGGACCTGATACGTGCTCTGTAGCTCCTGGCTGGGGAGGCCATTCACGCCAGCGCCGGAAAACCGGATTCCCTGCCTACCAGGAGATTCGGGGCTTCCAGTGGACCCAAGGGGAGTCGAACCCCTGACCTCTTGGCTGCCAGCCATTCCCCCACGCACGACTGTGGGCGTTCTCCTAGGTCAGGCACTTGCCACCTGCTTACCACTTCTCGACGTCGCGTGACTTCAACCTAGGTCGTGGGAAGCGCCTCTCGGAGATCGTGCCGATCCGCGAGCCCCGCTCAGGTGATCGGCACCAGACGGCTGTGGCGTCGTAGAGACCTGGAGCGCTGGTGCGACGCCAAACCTCGGGTGTGGAGTCACTCCGGTGGATTCGGGGGGCGGAGCGATCCCCCCGCGTTCCAAGTATTCGCCCAAGCGGCGGCGATGTCCCGTGCCCGTCAAGGGAATCCAACAGCCCACCAGCAACATCACGCTGCGCGACGAGTGAGGGGACGGATCGGTACGACGACTGGTGGGTGCTCGACGTCGCGAGCGGCCAGGCGCGACCGATCCGCCCGACCCAGGAACACTGCCAGTCCAGCCACCCCGCCGAGATAGGCACCGGCGATCGTTCCGCCGTACACGGCTGCCCACATCGCCCCCAGGGTGAATGCGCCCTGGCCCGCGAGTGCGACAGCTACGAGGCCGATCACGATGACGGTGCCGATGGGGATGCCTAGCAAGAGGCCACCGACGGTGAGACGCAACAACGACGAATCCTCGGCACGTCCTTCCGCAATCGTCCCACTGCGGGGGTCGGAACCCTCCGTCACCGAACGCAGGTGCCGCGAAGGCTCGACCCGCACTTCGTCTGACGTGGCTACAGCCACACGCTGTGTCATCGGATCCTCCTTCCGATGACATCATGCGGCACGGCGCCACGCGCCGGCGAAGTCCGAAGTCCCCCCTCCGGCGGGTATCGTCCGAGACGAACCTTCGACGCACGGGACCTTCAGCAGGTGGCGCGCATATGCTCACCGCGCATGATGGATGTGGGGTGAGTGAGTTGCTAGCAGCCGTGGTAGGTGATCAGGACGTGGTGACTCCCGGCGGAGCGTCTCGGTCTCTCGCGGAGAAGGGTGGCGGAAGCTTCTCGGGTATCAAGCTGTTGCTCTGTGAGAACCCGCTTCCTCCGCTTCCGGAAGCGCTCGACGCCGCCCGCGACGCGCTCCCCGAGAGCAACTATTACACGGAGCCGTTCTCGGAGCCGCTCAGGCAGGAGATCGGGCGTCGGCTGGGAGTATCGATCGAGCTGATCCACGTGAACGCGGGATCCGAGCTGATCCTGCGTCAGCTCTTCGAGCGGTTCGGTCAGCGCGTGCTGCTGACGACCCCCACCTATCGGCTCTTCCCCGAGATCGCCGAGACGTTCACGGAGGTGCTCCTCGAGCCGGATGCGGGCTTCCGGCTCGATCTGAACGCGATGCGAGTTCCCGATCGCACCACGCTCGTGGTGATCGTGAACCCGAACAATCCGACGGGGACGGTCGTCGACATGCGACCGCTTCCCGAGCTGATCTCGGCGCACCCCCGAACCCGGTTCCTCGTCGACGAGGCGTTCATCGACCTCGCCGGTGAGTCGGTCGCCCGCCTGGTTCCCCGACACCCGAACCTGCTCGTGACGCGGACGCTTTCGAAGGCTCACAGCCTCGCAGGGTTCCGGGTCGGTTACGCGGTGTTGCCCCCCGACATCGCAAACGACCTCAACACCCACAACGACGCGTACCCGCTGACGCGGCCCAGCCAGGCCGCTGCTCTCGCGACCCTGCATCACGAGGATGCGATCAGAGGGCGCATCAAACTCCTCCGCGACTGGACCGATCAGCTTGCGGGTGAGCTGCGAGCGCTCGGCGTGCGGACCTTCCCGACCGAGACCTACTTCTTCCTCGCCGACTTCTCGCCGTTCGACGCCGACGAGCTCGCCGTCGCGCTCGCCGAGCGAGGCATCCTAGTCAAGCCTCTCGACGATGCGAGGCTCGGCCCAGGATTCATGAGGGTGACGACAGCGCTGCCCGAGGACAACGCTCGGTTCGTGGCGACGCTACGAGAGCTCCTCGCGCGCCCTTCGGCCGCCGGAACCGGGTAGTCGGCCACGTGGCGCTCTTCACCGAGCAGCCGACACGATGACGACGCTGGCCTGGATCGTTCTCGGTGGGGTGGCGATGAGTGCTCTCGCACTCGTGGGCAGCGTCACACTCGTGCTCCCGGAGCGGAGGCTGGCTCGCATCCTGATGCCGCTGGTGGCGTTCGCGGCGGGGTCGCTCCTTGGCGGCGCGATGTTCCACATGCTGCCCGAGTCGGTGGCCGAGATGGGCAACCGCGCCTCGGTCTACGTCGCGTTCATCGCCGGTTTCGTGACGTTCTTCCTCCTTGAGCAGTTCCTCCAGTGGCACCACTGCCATCTCACCGTCAGTCAGCATGGCCCGCTCGGCCATCTGATCCTGTTGGCCGACGGACTGCACAACTTCATCGGGGGGCTCGCGGTGGGCGGAGCCTTCGTGGTCGACATCCGGCTGGGCATCGTGACGTGGCTCGTGGCGGCCGCGCACGAGATCCCTCAGGAGCTCGGCGACTTCGGCATCCTCGTCCACAGCGGCTGGCGACCGCGCAGTGCACTCGTTTACAACCTCGCCTCTGCCGCCACCTTCCTCGTGGGCGGGATCGCGGCCTATCTCGTGGCAGGCTCCTTCGACGTCACCTATCTGGTGCCGTTCGCAGCCGGCAACTTCGTCTACATCGCGGCGGCCGACCTCATCCCTCAGGTCACGGCAACCCAACGATGCGAGACGGCTGCCCAGCACGTCCGAATCCGCAGAGACAAGATCGAAGGTTCGCTGGCATTCGGCCTCGGCCTCATGCTCTTGTTCGGCTCGACCCGTCTCGGTTGAGCCTCATTGGTGGTGCGAATGGCCCTCCGCGGCGTGACGTTCGTGGTGCTCATCGATGTACCGAGCAAGGGAGTCCAGGGCGCCCGCAAGCTCACGCACCGCCGACGCCAAGTCTTCGCCGCCCACGGAAGTCCCGTCGTCGGCGATCTTCCCAGCTCGGGTGGCCGCGTCCCGGATCCGTCGCAGTTCTTCCGACTCCGGCGTCATGCCGCCGTGCGTCGTCTCGTGCGTGTCGTCCGTCACGACCTCCTCCCCTCCCGAAGACCGTCTGTCCCTCGGCTCCAGCGTACGACCTCTATCCCGCTTGAGGCACCGGTGGCGAGGCAATCGCCTGCCTCTCCTTCGACCGATCGAACAGGCCCGCGGTTTCCGACGCACGGTTCCGCAACCGAACCGGCAAACTGAGGCTCGGGAACCTCCGGTGGACCCAAGGGGAGTCGAACCCCTGACCTCTTGGCTGCCAGCCAAGCGCTCTACCAGCTGAGCTATGGGCCCTCGCGATGGAGATTCTATCGGGCGGTCGAGGCCGCGTCCGAAGCGGCCCACGTGACCTGCGGCGCGTCGGACCAGAGGCGCTCGAGGTCGTAGTACTCGCGTTCCTCCTCGCCGAACACGTGCACGACCACGTCGACGTAGTCGAGCAGCCACCAGCCCGCCTCGGGCTCGCCCTCTCGTCGCAGGGGCTTCACGCCCAGGCCGCGCAGAGCTTCCTCGACGGCATCGATCACGGTGCGGATCTGCCGCTGTGTCGATGCGGTGCAGATCACGAAGAGATCGGTGATCACGATGATCTCCGACACGTCGAGCACGACGATGTCGGTGGCCTGCTTGTCGGCGGCTGCCCGGGCGGCCGCGACCGCGACGTCGCGGCTGGGCGGCAACGCCTGCGCGTCGCCCGCCCTGGTGCCCCGTTCCTGCGTCAAGCCGTGAAGTCCTTCCCCACCACGATCGTGATGTCGCCGACGTTCGATGGTACCGCCGCCACCCGGACTCGGCCGACGCCCAAAGCGGCCTTGACCGCCTTGGCCTCCGACTCGTGGTCCGGTCCGTTGGCGAAGACGTCGGTCCTGCCGACGTCGAAGGACTGCGCGTTCTGCGCCAGCACCACCCGGAACCCCGCGGGCAGGATGCGCACCGCGACTGCCTCGCCCACCCCCGGCTCTCCGCTTCCGTTCTGCACGATCGCCGGCACGGGCATCGGCGTGCCGAGCGAATCGGACACCAACGCGTCGAGAGCCGGGTAGACGGGCACGACGATCGTGGCGGTGACCCGCTCGGTCGGCATCTCGAGCACCTCGGCGCCTCGAGCTCGGCCGAGCGCCGCGTTCACCGCTTCGGCGTCGTCGACCTCGGAGTCGACCTGGGCGACGAGCTCGGGCGGATCGGCCAGCCACGCCGTGAGGAAGATCTCCCATCGCACCTCGGCATCGTCGGTCGACCCCGCGAGGAACGACTTGACCTGTGCCCCCGTCATCGTGATCTGGCCCGGGCCGAGCACGCCGGACTTGGTCGGATAGGCGCTCTGGAGGTTCACGGCGAGACCGCCCGCCGCATCGACGGTTGATGCGAGGTCACGGAGCGAGAGCACGGCGTAGTGCGGGATCCAGACCCCTGTCATGTTCGAGAGCCCGACCCGCATCGAGTCGCCCGGCAACGCGGCGACGCCCGCCGCCGACGTCTCGCCCTGACCCGGCACGACCAAGGTGAGCTGCGGCGACAACGGCATCACGAACGGCGTGCCGTCGATCGGGGCTCCGACCACGGCCAGCAGCGGAGCCGGCCCCCCGTTGACCTGCAGCGCGACGAGGGAGGGCTCGGTGTTCGGCTCCGCGCTCGCCGGGTCCCCGCCGGTCGACCCACCCGGATCGTCCTGCCTGCTCACGAGGAACACGCCGAGGCCGGCCACCAGCAGCGTGGCGACGACTCCCACGGCGATGGCTCGTCGCGTGCGCCGGGCGCGGGAGGCACGGTCGACGCGGGACGGCCGAACCGATCCCGGCGGCGGTGCGGGTCGGCTCATCGATAGAGCCCCGCCTTCTCGATGTAGCTCTTCACGCCCTCGGGCACCAGGTACCGGATCGGTCGCCCGGCGTGCACGCGGGCGCGGACGTCGGTCGACGAGATCGCCAACGCCGGCACGTTCATGACCGTGATGCCCGGGTGCTTGGTGGGAGCGTGGGCCTCGAACGCCTCGAGGTCGAACCCGGGCCGCGTGGCGGCGATGAAGTGTGCAAGTGCGAACAGCTCGTCGGGCTGCTTCCATTGCTCGACGATCTCGAGCACGGCGTCGGCTCCCGTGACGAAGAACAGATCGGTGCCCTCGCCGCGCTCGGTGCGCAGCTCGCGCAGGGTGTCGACGGCGTAGGTCGGCCCGTCGCGATCGACCTCGATGCGTGAGACGCCGAACAACGGGTTCGAGGCGGTCGCGATCACGGTCATCAGGTAGCGGTCTTCCGGGGGGGAGACGACCCCGTGCTCCTTCATCCACGGACGGCCGGTCGGCACGAACAGCACCTCGTCGAGCTCGAACTGGTGCAAGGCCTCTTCGGCGGTGACCAGGTGGCCGAAGTGGATCGGGTCGAACGTGCCGCCCATGATGCCCAGGCGCGCCCTCACGCCGCCCATCCTAGTGGGCGGCCCCGACGCCTCCGGGGAGGTTTCGACCCCCGTCGAGCCCTCATGGAGCATCCTCCCCGAGGAACACCCGCAGGTCCTCGGCGTGGGTCGCGTAGTGCAGGGCGCCCGATTCCTCGAACCACTCGATCGCCTCGGGTGTGATCTCCGTGAGTGCCCCGAACTCCTCTCGCATGCGTCGGCGCGACGCCGCGAAGCTCGCACGCACGTCGGCCGGGAGCATCGTTCGTGAGACCTCGAACCACGCTCGGTTCTGGCGCTCGATCGCCTCCCTCGTCTCCTCGGTCGGATCGAAGTCGCCGGCGGCGATGCGCCGGAGCTGCTCCGCGCAGTCGTCCATCCAGCCGGACACGTGGTACATGGCGTCCTTCGGCGCCCACCCCTCCGGCGTGAGGGTCGGTTCCTCGAACCGGTCATCGGGGACACGCTCGAACCGTTCGTAGAGCGCTCGCCAGGCCTCGTCCTCGGCCCGCAGCAGCAGCTCCCGCTCTCTCACTCGGCCGCCTCTTCCCCCAGCCCCTGAGGCAGCCCGTCCTCCGGACGCTGCTCCTCGTCGGGCAGGTACTCGAACACACGATCCAGGATGGCGACCTCGTCGCCTCGCCGCGCTCCGAGCTCGGCGAGCTTCCGCTCGATGCCCTCCTTCCGGATACGGCGCTGCAGCGTGACGACGGCGCCCTCGTCTTCGAGGTCGGTCTCGAGGACCCATCGCTCGACGGACCGTCCGGCCACACGCCATCTCCCGTCGGCCTCCCGCTCCACGGTGAATCGCGGCCGGCCGGGCCGCAGCACGACGTAGGGCCGGCGCACGGGCTCGTTCGCCACCGCCGTGCTCGAGAGGGCGCCCAGCCGCTCCAGCAGCTGCTCGATGCCGTTCCCGGTCACGGCCGAGACCGCCAGCACGTCGTCACCGAGCTGCCGAGCGATGCGGTCGGCATCGTCGACCACGTCCGACTTCGAGCCCGCGACGATCGTGGGACGCTCCGCGAGGCCGGGGTCGTAGGCGTCCAGCTCGCGGCGAAGCGTGGCGAGGTCGGCAGCGGGATCGTCGGCGGAGAGGTCGACCACGAACACGAGCACCCTGCACCGCACGATGTGCCGCAGGAATCGATGTCCGAGCCCCTTGCCCTCGCTCGCGCCCTCGATCAGCCCCGGGATGTCGGCCACGACGAACCGGTCCCCTTCGTCTCCCGCGACGCCGAGGTTCGGGCTGAGCGTGGTGAACGGGTAGTTCGCGATCTTGGGCTTGGCCGCGGTGATGCGAGCGAGGAGGGTCGACTTGCCGGCGTTGGGCAGCCCGACGAGTCCGACGTCGGCGACCGTGCGGAGCTCGACCGTCAGGCGCTGGTCCTCACCGTCCTCACCCGGCTCGGCCGTTCGCGGCACGCGGTTGCGGCCGGTGGCGAACGCGACGTTGCCCCGGCCACCTCGGCCGCCCCGGGCGACGACGGCGCGAGCCCCCTCCCCCACGAGGTCTGCGACCAGCCCGTGCTCGTCGTAGACCACGGTCCCGTCGGGCACGGGGATCACGGTGTCCTTGCCGGCCGCTCCGTCGCGCTTCCCCCTGCGCCCCGGCTCCCCGGACGGGGCCTTGAGGTGTGGATGCTCGGCGAGCCAGGAGAGATCGTGCACCCCTCGCGAGACCTCGAAGAGCACCGACCCGCCGTCACCTCCGTTGCCGCCGTCGGGACCACCGCGGGGCTTGAACGGCTCCGAATGCAGCGACGCCGAACCGTTCCCACCACGACCCGCTCGAGCGAAGACGGTGCACTCGTCGACGAAGGCCATACCCGTCAGCCTACGGTGGTCGCGCGTGACACGGCGGACGATGATGGTGCCGTGGTGGAGCCGGCGACCGTCTGGCGCGTGCAGCTTCGAAGGGGCGACGTACGCGACCGCGAGGGCACCTTGCTGCTCGACGCCGACGCGCTCGTCTTCCGCGACAGCGCCTCCGCGGAGGAGACCAGGCTGGGGTTCGGCGAGATCCGTTCGGCGCGGCGCGTGAGGGCATCGCCGATCCTCATCGTCGTGCACGACGACGGAGGGGAACGGTCTGAGACCGCGTACTACTTCTCGCCACCGCCGCCCCTCGAGGCCCCGCCGCCCGGCAGCGCCGGCACGACGTCGTCGGGCCGCCCGCTGGGACCGTTCGCGGCGATCCGTCGCACGTCGAAGCGGCGTCACCAGCGCGAGAACGTGCGATACCTCGCCACCAAGGCCGGTGGGCTCAAGACCACGATCCAGGCGTGGGTCGACGAGATCGGGGAACGAACGGGTCCCTGAGCGTCACTCCGCGGCGACGATCGACGCGAACCTGCGACCGCGGGACTCGGTGTAGGACACCTGTCCCTCGCGCAGCGCGAACAGCGTGTCGTCGCCTCCCTTGCCAACCCCGTCGCCCGGGTGGATGCGGGTGCCGCGCTGACGCACGATGATGGATCCGGCGGTCACGGTCTCGCCGCCGTAGGCCTTCACGCCGAGGCGCTTGGCATTGGAATCGCGGCCGTTCCGGGACGAGCCGCCGCCCTTCTTGTGTGCCATAGGTCCTCCAGGGTAACAGCCGGCACGTCGCCTACGACTCGCCGGACGGCGCTGAGGCTTCGTCGGCGGCGGTGGTCGTCTTCCCCGCGGCCTTCTTCCTCGTGGTCCCGAGGCTGACCTCCTCGATCTCGAGCAGGGTCAGCAGCTGCCGGTGACCACCACGCTGTGCGTAGCCGCTCTTCGGCCGGTACTTGAAGATGCGGACCTTGTCGCCCTTCTTCTCACCGAGCGGCTTCGCGGTGACCTTGGCCTTCGCGGCCTCGGCTCCCACGTGCGTGGCACCGTCGTCGTCGACGACGAGCAGGGGCTGGAACGTGATCGTCTCGCCCTCGTGCACGATCTTCTCCACCTCGATCACGTCGCCGGCCTGCACCTTGTGCTGCTTGCCGCCGGACTTGATCACCGCATACATGTCTGCCTCCATCGGCGGCGAGAGCGCACCTCGCTCCGCCCGCTCACGATCCGTAGTTGATGAGGATGCCCCGTCCCTCGCAGGTGGGGCACGTCTCGGAGAACGATTCGACCAGGCCAGAGGATACGCGCTTGCGGGTCACCTGCATCAGGCCGAGCGGCCCGATCTCGAACACCTGGCTGCGTGTCTTGTCGAGCGCCATGGCCTCCTTCATCGTCTCCTCGACCTTGCTCTTGTTCTTGTCGAGGAGCATGTCGATGAAGTCCACGACGATGATGCCGCCGATGTCGCGCAGGCGCAGCTGCCGTGCGACCTCCTTCGCGGCTTCGAGGTTGGTGTTCACGACGGTCTCTTCGAGGTTGGTCTTGCCGACACTCTTGCCCGTGTTCACGTCGATGATCGTCATCGCCTCGGTGCGCTCGATGACCAGGTAGCCCCCGGACGGCAGCCACACCTTGCGGTCGAGGGCCTTGTGGATCTGCTCTTCGACGCGGTGTTCCTCGAACGCGGGGAGCTTCCCTCGGTGCAGCGACACCTTCGGCTCGAGGTCGGGGGCGATGTCGCGCACGTACGCGAGCACCCGCTCGTGCACGCGCGGCGAGTCGGTGACGAGTCCCTTGAACTCCTCGTCGGTGAACAGGTCGCGGAACACCCGCAGCGTGAGCTCGGGTTCCTCGTAGAGCACGGCGGGAGCCTTCACCTTCTTGGCCTGCGCCTGGATGTCGCTCCAGAGCCCGTTCAGACGCTGCAGATCGTGCACGATCGCCTCTTCCGACGCGCCCTCGGCCGCCGTGCGCACGATGACCCCGTGCCCGGACGGCTGCACCTTCTTGAGGATGGTCTTCAAGCGCTTGCGTTCGGCGTCGGGAAGCCGGCGGCTGATGCCGGACAGGTCCTGGTCGGGCGCCAGCACGAGGTAGCGTCCGGGCAACGAGATCTGCGCGGTGAGCCGGGCGCCCTTGCCGCCCATCGGGTCCTTGGTGATCTGCACCATCACTGCCTGGCCGGACTTGAGCACGTTCTCGATGCGCGGCGCGGGACCTTCGAGGTCCTCGGGTCGGTAGTTCACCTCCCCGGCGTACAGCACGCCGTTGCGACCCCTGCCGATGTCGACGAACGCGGCTTCCATGCCGGGAAGCACGTTCTGCACCCGGCCCAGGTAGACGTTGCCGACCATCGAGGTCGCACCCTGGCGCGTGACGTAGTGCTGAACGAGCACGTCCTCTTCGAGCACCGCGATCTGGTCGCGCTCGCCACGCTCGGTGATCACCATCAGCTTGTCGGTGATGCGCGGCGGCACGATCTCCGGCTCGCGGCGACGCCGCGCGGGTCGACCGGTCCGGCTGCGGGTGCCGCGGATCCCGCGGGTCGGACCGCCGGCCGCCACCTGCTCCTCGACGGACAGCTGCTTCGACGCCCCCGAGCGCGACCGCTGGCGGCCCTCGGTCGCCGTCCCGCCGTCGCCGCCCTCGGAGCCCGGCTTCGAGGCGCCCGACCCGTCGCGTGACCTGCGCCGCCTCGACGACGCCTGCCCGCCGGAAGCCGCGTCTGGGGTCGCGTCGTCGCGCTGTGACTCGGGGGTCTGCGGCTCGGGTGAATCGTCGAGCCCCTCCTCGGCGAGCTGGGTCGCCCGGGCGTTGGCCCCCCCGCCCCCTCGGCCACGGCCTCGCCCGCCGCGGCGCCGCCGTTTCTTCGTGCTCGGCGCCTTCGCGGCGTTCGCGTCCCCCGCATCGGTGGGCTCAGACGCAGGCTCGTGCGACGTCGACGCGGGCGTCTTCGAGCTCCTCGGCGGCTCGGTCGTCCCGGCAGGCTTCGTCTGGGTCCCTTGGGCCGAACCCGAAGTCCCTCCTCCAGAGCCGCCCCGGCCACGACCCCCACGGCGGCGTCGACGTGCCGCGCTCGGCGAGGAGGTCCGCGCGTCGTCGCCGGCCTGTCCATCCGACGACGGCGTGGGATCACCCGAGGCCTTCGTCTCGGGAGTCTTCGTCTCGGGAGCTTCCTTCTTGGGCGCTTCCGGCGCTGGCGTCGCCGTGCGGGGCGACGCTTCGCGTGCGTCCCTCCTCTCCGGTTTGGGCAGCGGCGCGCCGCGCTTGAACGCGGCGATCCGGTCGGCGACCTCGGGGTCGACGGGCGACTCGGGCGCCGCGACCTCGGTCTCGTGATCCACGGTTACTCCTCTCGGTCGGTCCGAGAGGGCGCGCCGGCGCGGGCATGGACGAACCGCCCACGGTGTGCGCGCGGCGATCGCGCGCATCCATGGACCGCGGTGTCTTCACCCGCGCGACGGTGGCTCCCGTGCGGCGGGCGTCGCGCGTGATCGCGCACCCGTACGTCCTTGTCCGGCGGTCGCGTTCCGCGCTCCTGGCCTGGTGGCCGGGCGGCGGTCGCGCGCCTCTCGACTGGTGGAACCCCGCCGGGAGCCCCCTCTGGGCCGCGACGGGGAGGTCTGCGCCCCAGCATAGCAGCGCCTCCGAGCCGAACCGGGGAGGCCGGGACCCCTCACTCGTCCGCCGAGCGCCCCGGCGGCCTAGTTCCTCTGGACCAGACAACGCGGTTCGTGTCCCCCGGGGGAACCCGGCGTTGGCTGGATACCGCCGTGGGCCGCCCGCGCCGACACTTCATGCATGAGCAGTGCCTTCCCCGCCAACCTGGCGACCCTTCCTTCCGCCATGCCACGCGTGCGGGTGTTGCTCGTCGATGACAACGACGGGTTCCGCGAGTCGCTCGCGATGCTCCTGGATACCGAGGAGATGACCGTCGTCGGACAGGCGCCCAACGGCCTCGAGGCGCTGGCGATGGTCGAGGGGTTGGAACCCGACGTCGTGCTGATGGACGTGCGCATGCCCGAGATGGACGGCATCGACGCCACCCGCGAGCTGAAGGCGCGCTATCCCTCGCTCGGCGTCGTGGCGGTCACGGGGTCGGAGGACCAGCGGGCCGTCCGGGACATGCTGGTGGCGGGCGCATCGGGTTACGTGCTGAAGGACAGCGACGGCGACGAGATCCTCCACGCGGTGCGCCAGGCGTACACCGGCGGCGGCGTGCTCTCGCCCGAGGTGACCCCCACCGTCATCGAGGAGTTGACCGAGGCGTTGGAACGGGAGCGCCGGCGCACGCGGCAGCTCGAGATCGCCCAACAGGCGCTCCTCGAGCGGGCGGCCCGCCGCCACGAGCTGATCTCCCGTCTGGGACACGAGCTCCGGACGCCGGTCACCGTGATCCTGGGGATGGCGCAGACGCTGGCCAAGGGCACCGCTCCGGCGGAGGAGCGTGGGCCCATCCTCGAGAGTCTCGTCGACCGGGCGAACGGCCTCGCGCGCCTCGTGCACCGGTTCGAGGCGGCCGTCGAGGCAGGTCTCACCGAGTGGGCCGACGTCGTCCAGGTGGCGCGTGAGGTTGCCGACGGCCGCGATCGCGTGCGGATCGACGCTCCGGAGGGTCCCGCGATGGCGAGCCTGAACCGCACCGCCGCCCACCGGATCATCGAGGAGCTCGTCGAGAACGCGCTCGAGTTCTCGCCGGCCGAGGCGCCGGTCGTCGTCTCGGTGGTCCTCGGCGAGTCCGGACCGGAGGTTCGGGTGACCGACCGCGGCCCCGGCATCGACCCCGAGGCACGCAACCGCATCTTCGAGCCCCTCGAACAGGCCGAGAGCCTGAACACCCGGGTGCATCAGGGCGTCGGGCTCGGCCTCACGCTCGCTCGCATGTCGGCCAACGCGATGGAGGGCGACGTCGTGCTCGAATCGACCGGTCCCGAGGGTTCGACGTTCCTGTGGACGGTGACGCGCGGGCTCACTTGAAGCGGCGCATGTGCACGTTCAGCAAGATCCCGATCGCGATGAAGTTCACCAGCATCGCCGTGCCTCCGTAGCTGAGGAACGGCAACGGGATGCCGGTGATCGGCATGATGCCGATCACCATGCCCACGTTCACGAAGATCTGGATCGCGAACATCGAGGCCACCCCGGTGGCCAGGTACGTGCCGAAGGCGTCCTTCGACAGGTAGGCGATGCGGATCGCGCGCCACAGCAGGAGCGCGAACAGCGCCAGCACCAGGGCCGATCCGATGAATCCGAACTCCTCGCCGACCACGGTGAAGATGAAGTCGGTGTGTTGCTCCGGCACGTAGTCGAGGTTGGTCTGGGATCCGTGCAGGTACCCGCGCCCGAACATGCCCCCCGACCCCACCGCGATCACCGATTGCTCGAGGTTGTATCGAGCGTCCTCGCTCACCGAGCCGGAGTCGAGCACCGTGAGCAGGCGCTCGACTTGGTACTCCTCGACGACGTTCAACTGGAAGGCGAGCACGATCAACACGATCGCTGCCGCCGCCAGGGCGACCAGGTGTTTAGCCTGGGTGCCGGCGACGACCAGCATGCCCACCGTGATCGCCACGAGCACGATCGTGGTGCCGATCTCGACGTTGATGAACACGAGCAGCATCGTGATCCCGGCCACCCCGATCACGCGGACGAGATCGGGAAGGGTGGGCACCGGGGATCGCAGCTCGGACAGCATCGCGGCGAGGATCACGATCAACCCGATCTTCGCGAACTCCGACGGGCTGATCTGCAACAGGCTGACCCCGGGGATGTTGATGAAGTTGCTCGTGCCGGTCTCACTCGCCGCCAGTCCGGGGATCTGGAGCAGCAGCAGACCCAGCAACGCCGCGCCGTAGATGAACCCGGCGTACACCTTCAGGAAGCGGTAGTCGAACGTGACCATGACCAACAGGATCACGGCACCGAGCACGGCGGTCACGGCCTGCTTGTTGACGCGAGAGAACGGGTCGAACCCGTCTGCGCGCAGCGTCTGGCTCGTAGCCGAGTAGATCGCGAACAGCCCGACCACGACGAGGGCAGCCGTCACGATCAGCAACGTGGGGTCGAGGTGGCGGATCGGCCGGCGTTCGTCCGCCCAGACGCGTCCCGCGACGACGTCCATCAGTCCTGCCCCGTCTGCGTGACGATCGGCCCGCCGGGTTCGATGTCGTACATCGTCTCGATCATGCGGCGCACCAGAGGCGCCGCCACGTCCGACCCGAACCCCGCCTGCTCGACCATCGCGACCACGACGTACTCCGGATCGTCGGCCGGCACCATCGACGCGAACCACGACGTGTCCTGGAACTGGTCGCCACGGAACGCGGTGCCGGTCTTGCCGGCGACCGGCACCTCCGAGAGCGGGAATCCGAGGAAGGCGCTACGCGCGGTTCCCCGGAGCGGCACCTGGGCGAGAGCTCCCCGGATGTAGTCGAGCTCGGCCTTCGAGTACGGCACCGTGCGATCGCACTGACCGTTGACCTTCTTCAGCACCGTCTCGCCGTCGCTCGCCATCACGCGGTCGACCACGTGAGGCCGGCACATGTGGCCGCCGTTCGCGATGGCGCCGTAGGCGGTGGCCAGCTGCAACGGCGTGACCGACATGTAGCCCGAGCCGATCATCGTCAGGATGTAGCCACCGGGGTTCCACTTCTGGGGGAAGAGATCGCGTTGCTCGGGGGCATTGCCCCACTCGGCGTCGGGGAGGAAGCCGGTCGCCTCGTTGGGCAGGTCGATGCCGGTCGGCTTCTCGAACCCCCACGCGCGAAGGTTGCGCTGCAGCGGCTCGTTGTTCTCTCCGAGCTGGTCGTTCTGATAGCGGTACCAGAAGTCCGAGCCCCAGGCGTAGAAGCTCGAGTCACAGGAGATGATCAGGTGCTCCGCGAGGTTCCCCGGGTACAGATCCTGCGCCGACCAGTTCGAGAACGACGCTCCCGACGTATCGCCGGGGTGGACGTACTCCGACGGACAGGCGTAGGGGGTGCCGAGGTCGGCGTAGCCCTCCTTCACCGCGGCGAGCGCGGTGAAGGGCTTGAACGTCGAGCCGGGCAGGTAGACCTCCTGGTAGGCGCGATCCAGCAGCGGCGCGACCTTGTTCGCCCCCGTGCAGTCGGGGTCGTACCCCAGGTAGCACTCTTCGCCCTTGGACAGTCCCTTGACGTACCAACGGGGATCGAAGTCCGGCCACGAGGCCATGGCCTTGACGCCGCCGGTCTTCACGTCGAGCACGATCACGACCCCGGCGTCGGCCTTGAAGTAGGACGTGCTGTCCTCGTCGTAGACCTGCCTGGTGCGCAGGATGCTGTCCTGCAGGTACGCCTCGGCGGCCCGCTGCCACTCACCGTCGAGCGCGAGCACCAGGTCTCCGCCGGGTGTGGGCTCGCGGCCACCGAGGTCTCGGATGCGCTCACCGTCGGCGTTGACGACGTACCGTTGCAGCCCGTTGGTGCCTCGCAGCCACTTCTCGTACTCGACCTCAAGGCCCGACTGCCCCGCCAGGTCGTTGGGTCCGTAGGCGCGGTACTGGGGTTGCTGGAGCTGCTCCGCTTGCACCTGGCCCACCCACCCGACCATGTGGGAGGCGGACCGGCCCATCGGGTACTCACGCACGCTCGTGTTCCGCACCTGCACCCCCGGGAAGCGCTCCTGGCGCTCGCGGATCGCGAACGCGACTTCCTCAGGCACGAACTCGGCCACCGGCTTGGGTTGGAAGTCGAAGTACTTCGTGCTCTCGAGATCGGCGCGGAGCTCCTCCACCGGGATGTCCAGCATCTCCGAGAGCTCGCCGAGCACCTGCTCCCCCATGCCGCTGTCCTCGAGCTCCTGCTTGTCGATGCGGACCTCGAGGCTGCTGCGGTTCTTCACGAGCGGCTCGCCGTTGGGTTTGCCGTACTGGTCGGCCGTCCAGATCTCACCTCGCAGGGCATCGATCGCGATCTCCCGCACGCCGTTGTTCTGCGCTTCCTTGGCGTAGACCTGTGTGGCCAGCACCTGCAGGAACCACAGCCGCGTCGACAGCGCGGCGAACATGACCAGCACGAGGATCGCGAAGACCTTGAGACGGGACGAGCTCCTCTCCATCTAGAACCGCACCACCCGTTGGGGGCGAGAGCCCTCGATCACCCGGCGCAGCAGCGGATAGACGATCGGGGTGAGGATCGCCCCGTACAGGGCCGTCAGCAACGTCACGCGCACCGCGTGGGTGAACGTCTCCTCGAGCTGGCCGAGCAGGAACGCCACCACCTGATAGAACGCGATGCCCGCGGCGGTGCCGACGCCCACGAGGATCGTCGGCAGCAACGGCGACGGGGACACGATGTACTGGCGGGCGAGCCCCGCGGCGTAGCCGAGCAGGGTCAGCGTGAGGGCGGTGATGCCCTTCGGCTGGTTCAGCAGGAAGTCTTGCGCGAGGCCGGCCGCGAAGCCCGTGACCGCCCCTTCGTTCGGACCCTCGAGGATCGCGATCACGATCGTGATCAAGTACATGAGCTCCGGGCGGACCCCGAGCAGCTTCAGGTTCCAGAACACGGTGGACTGCAACAGCAGTCCCGTCACGATGACCACGATCGTCACAAGCACGCGTCGCGTCACCGGCTCATGCCTCCGTCCGGGCCTGCAGCACCAGCACGAACTGGAGCGTCTCGAAGTCGACCGCGGGACGCACCTCGACGTACTCCTGGGTGGCGTTGTCCGCCGGCACGAGGCGCGACACCTGGCCGATCAGCATGCCGGGTGGATACAGACCGGCCTCGCCGTCGAGCTCGTAGCCCTGGGTGAACACCGGCTCGTCCCCTTCGATCAGGGTGCCGGGCTCCACCAAGCTCATCCGCAGATCGGCGTCGCCCGAGCCCTCCACGAGCCCTGCCTCCCTCGTTCCCTCGATCGTCGCCGCCACCGCGAACGAACGGTCGATGATGAGCCGAACCTCGGCGGAGTTGGGGGTCACCTCGACGACGCGTCCGACCAACATCGGCGCCCCGGGCGACCCGGTGGCGACCGGCTGGTCGACCGCGACGCCCTGGCTCGAGCCCTTGTCGATCGTGATCGTGTACTCGAAGTTCGAGACGCCGTTGGCGATGACGGTCGAGGCGACCACGGGCGGCTCGAGCGCCCGGCTCAGCTCGAGGAGGTCGAGCAGCCCCTCGTACTGCGCCTGATCGAAGCTGTCGGCTTGGGTCTGCGACTTGAGCTCGGCGTTCTCGACCCTCAGGCGCTCGTTCTCATCGGCGAGGGACGGCAGGTGCGCGACGCCCGAGAAGAAGTCGCCGATCGGCTCGGTCACCGTGGTGACGGCCTTCTGCATCGGGGCCATGAACGCCTTGGCGGCGGCGCCCACACCGGCGAGCGGACCGGAGTCCCGCTGCCGGTAGTCGAGCGTGATCACCGCGAGCGAGATCGAGACCAACGCGACCACGAGGAGCCGCGTCGAGCGGGGGCGCTGCCGGGTGACCACGGGGCTACCGGCGGGACGGGCTCACCAGGACCCGCTGCAGCACCTCGAACTCCTCGAGGCACTTGCCGGAACCCAGCACCACCGCCTGCAACGGCGTGTCGGCGATGCGCACGGGCATGCCCGTCTCGTGACGCAGGCGCTTGTCGAGCCCGCGCAGCAATGCGCCGCCGCCGGTGAGCACGATGCCGCGGTCCATGATGTCCGCGGACAGCTCGGGTGGCGTCCGGTCGAGCGTGGTCTTGATGGCATCGATGATGGCGTTGACCGGTTCCTCGATCGCGCGGCGGATCTCCTCCGCGGTGATCGTGATCGTCTTCGGCAGGCCGCTGACGAGGTCACGCCCCTTGATCTCGGCCACGAGCTCCTCGGGCATCGGGAACACGCTCGCGATCGCGAGCTTGATCGCCTCGGCGGTGCGCTCGCCCAGCAGCAGCGAATACTCCTTCTTCACGTGCTGGATGATCGCCTCGTCGAGCTCGTCGCCGCCGATGCGGATCGACGTGCTCGTGACGATGCCGCCGAGCGAGATCACGGCGACCTCCGTGGTGCCGCCGCCGATGTCGACCACCATGTTCCCGGTGGGCTCGTGGATCGGGAGCCCCGCGCCGATCGCGGCGGCCATGGGCTCCTCGATGATGTACGCGCGGCGAGAGCCCGCCGCGATCGTCGCCTCTTCGACCGCGCGCTGCTCGACGCCGGTGATGCCCGACGGGACGCAGACGACCACACGCGGCTTGGCCAGCAGGCGACGCTTGTGCACACGCTGGATGAAGTACCGGAGCATCTTCTCGGTGACGTCGAAATCGGCGATCACGCCGTCCTTGAGCGGCCGAACCGCCTGGATGTGGCTCGGCGTGCGCCCGATCATGCGTTTGGCCTCGGCGCCCACCGCGAGGATGGCTCCGGTCAGGGTGTTGATCGCGACGACGGACGGCTCGTTCAGCACGACGCCGCGCCCACGCACGTACACGAGCGTGTTCGCGGTGCCGAGGTCGACCGCCATATCGCGACCAAGGAACCCTAAGACCCCTTCCGCCCCTTGGTTCCGGGACGTAGGGGAAGAAGATCGTTGAACCCTTTCGGCCATGGGATCAGGAAGGCCATTCAACAGGAGGCCTTCCGGGCTGGCAACTTCGCGCCCACGAAACCACGGGGGCGTCACAACCCGTCTTCCCTGGTTAGGCTGCGTGGCCATGACGGTCGCGGTGGTGTTCCCGGGCCAAGGCTCGCAGTTCCCCGGCATGGCCGACCCCTGGACGTCACACCAGGCGGGACGAGCGGTGCTCGACGAGGCCAGCGAGGCGATGGGACGCGACGTCGTCGGCGGTGCGCACGACGAGGCCGGGCTCGCGACGACCGAGTTCGTGCAGCCGGCCCTACTCGCCTGCGGCGTGGCGGCGTTCCGGGTGCTCGAGGCCGAGGGGCTCTCCGGGGTGGTCGGCGCCGCCGGGCACTCGCTCGGGGAGTTCTCCGCCCTGGTGGCGGCGGGAGCGCTCCCGCTCGCGGGGGCGCTGCGCCTGGTGGTCGTGCGAGGGGAGGCCATGCAGCGCGCCGGCGAGGCCCGGCGCGGCACGATGACCGCGCTCCTCGGCGCCGGGCCCGACGACGCGGAGGCGCTCTGCGACGAGGCCAGGGGCGACGACGTGTTGATCGTCGCCAACCGCAACTCCCCCGTGCAATCGGTCATCAGCGGCTCGTTGCCGGCGATCGAGCGCGCCGAGGCGCTCGCCGCCGACCGGAAGGTGCGCGCGGTCCGCCTGAACGTGGCCGGAGCGTTCCATTCCCCGCTGATGGAGCCGGCCGTGCAGCCGATCCTCGACGAGCTGGCGACGCTCGAGTTCGCGAGGCCGGCGTTCCCCATCGCGGAGAACGTGAGCGGCACGCTCGTCTCCGATCCGCGGGAGCTCCGAGGTCTCCTCGGCCGACACGTGATCTCGCCCGTGCGATGGCACGAGGATGCGCAGGCGCTCGCCGCCGCCGGCGCCGACACGTTCCTGGAATGTGGTCCCGGCGACGTGCTCACGAAGTTGGCCAAGCGGGTGGTGCCCGGCGCGGTGGCGATCGCGGTCGGTTCGCCCGAGACGGCCGGGGAAGCGCTCACCCGCTGACCCCGGTCCTGGAACCGCACGCGGCCGACCCCCGGATCGGCGGCGCCCCGAGGGACGTCGTTCGATATGCTCGGCGCCGTGACGCGACACTCCACCATCGCCGGGGTGGGCAGCTCGCTCCCTCCACGCCTCGTTCCCAACACCTGGTTCGAGTCGTTCCTCGACACGAACGACGAGTGGATCCGTGAGCGCACGGGCATCGAGGCCCGCCATTTCGCCGAGGACGACACGCAGACCTCCGACCTCGCGCTCGAGGCGGCACGGGAGGCGCTCGGGTCCGCGGGGGTCGCCCCGGAGCAGCTCGACATGATCGTGGTGGCCACGATCACCGGCGACACGGTGTTCCCGGCGACGTCGGTGTGGGTGCAAAGCAAGCTCGGGGTGAGCTGCCCGGCGTTCGACATCAACGCGGCGTGCTCGGGGTTCAGCTACGGCCTCGCGGCGGCCGACGCGTTCATCACCGCCGGCACGGCCGACACGATCCTGTTGATCGGGGCCGAGATCTTCAGTCGGATCATGGACTTCACCGACCGGGGCACGTGCATCCTGTTCGGCGACGGCGCCGGTGCCGCCGTGGTGACCGCCTCGGAGGGTCCCGGCATCGAAGGCTCGATCCTGGGCGCGGACGGGAACGCCGCGGAGATCCTCTGGATGCCGGCAGGCGGGACCCGGACCCCCGCCTCGGCCGAGACCGTCGCCGCCCGCGACCACACCGTGCGCATGCCGAACGGACGCGAGGTCTTCAAACGCGCCGTGACCGAGATGGCGTCCGCGTGCCGTGAGCTCCTGGAGAAGTCCGGGCATACGATCGACGACGTCGACGTGCTGATCCCCCACCAGGCCAACGCTCGGATCATGAGCGCCGTCGTGGACCGGCTGGGCATCGATCCAACCAAGGCGGTGGTCGACGTCGCGGAGGTCGGCAACACCAGCGCGGCGTCGATCCCGATCGCGCTGGATCGCGCCTGGCGCGCAGGCACGATCGACCGCGGTGACCTCGTGTTGTTCACGTCGTTCGGCGCCGGTCTGACGTGGGGCGCCACGCTCCTGCGGTGGACGCTCCCCTCGCCCGATCACGACCCGGTCACCGGGAACGGAGCGTCGGCGTGACGTCGAAGGTCGCGGTCGTCACGGGTGCCTCCAGGGGGATCGGCCGGGCGTGTTCGGTCGCGCTCGCCCAGGCCGGCTGGACGGTCGCCATCGGCTACCGCAGCGACGAGGCGGCCGCCAAGGAGGCGCTCTCCGCGCTCGAGGCGGCCGGCACCCCCGGGCTCACGGTGTTCCTCGACACGACCGACGAGACCAGCGTCGCCGAAGCGTTCCGGAGGGTCGGCGAGGAAGTCGGCAACGTCACCGGGTTGGTGAACAACGCCGGCTTCAGCCAGGACGGCCTTCTCATCAAGTACTCGATGGAGACTTACGACCGGGTGATGGCCACCAACGTGAAGGGCGCGTTCCTGTGCGCGCGGGCGGCGATGCGCGGCATGCTGCGAGAGAAGTGGGGACGCATCGTGAACGTCTCGAGCGCGGTCGCCCTGCACGGCAATGCGGGACAGACGGTGTACGCGGCGTCGAAGACGGCCCTGCTGGGCCTCACGAAGTCGCTCGCCCGAGAGATCGCCACCAAGGGCGTCACCGTGAACGCCATCTGCCCGGGCCTGGTCGACACCGAGATGACCTCGCACCTCGACGAGCAGGCCCGCTCGTACTACATGGAGCAGACGCCCCTGGGGCGGACCGCCCGCCTCGAGGAGGTCTCGGCGGTCGTTCGGTTCCTGATGTCCGATGAGGCGTCGTACGTCAACGGCGCGGTGATCCCCGTCGACGGAGGGCTGACGGCCTGAGGCGCGCGGGACTCCTGCCCGCTAGCCTTGTGCGAACCGAACACCAGGAAGGGGAAGGACCATGACCGACCGTCCGGAGATCGAGACCAGGGTGAAGAAGGTGCTCGCTGAGCAGCTCGCCGTCGACGAGGCCCAGGTGGTGCCCGACGCGCGTTTCGCCGAAGATCTCAACGCCGACTCGCTCGACCTCGTCGAGGCCGTGCTCGCGCTCGAGGAGGAGTGGAGCATCGAGATCCCCGAGGACGAGATGGAATCGGTGAAGACGGTCGGCCAGGCGGTCGACCTGGTCGCCACGAAGCTCGGCGTCTCCTGAGCACGCCGGGCCCGACCTCCACCGGGAGCCACACGTGAGCGAGCGTCGCAGGGTCGTGATCACCGGCATCGGGCCGGTCACGCCGGTCGGCACCGGCGTGGACCCGTTCTGGGAGGGACTCACGACCGGGCGCAACGGGGTCCACACGATCGAGGCCTTCGACACGAGCGATCTCCCCGTGACCGTGGCCGGGTTCCCCCGGGATTTCGTCGCCACCGACCACCTCGACCCGAAGGAAGCCCGCCGAACCGATCCGTTCGCGCAGTACGCGATCGCGAGCGCGAAGCTCGCCTGGGCGGACGCCGGCCATCCCGACGTGCCCTCCGAGCGGGGGGCGGTGATCTACGCGACCGGCATCGGAGGCGTCCAGACCCTGCTCAACCAGCACGACGTGCTCCGCGAGAAGGGAGCCGGGCGCGTCTCGCCGTTCATGGTGCCGATGCTGATGGCCAACGCCGCCGGAGGGCACATCGCCATGCACTACGGGCTCACCGGTCCCAACTACTCCACGGTCTCAGCATGTTCGTCCTCCAACCACGCGATCGGCGAGGCCATGCGGTTGATCCGCGACGGGTATTCCGACCTGGCGATCGCCGGTGGTTCCGAGGCAGCGACGATCCCGTTGACGGTCGCGGCGTTCGCTCAGATGACCGCCCTCACCAAGAACCCCGACCCTGAGACGGCCTCGCGTCCCTTCGACGCCGATCGCAGTGGCTTCGTGCTCTCCGAGGGCGGGTGCGCGGTGATCCTGGAGAGCGAGGAGCACGCGAGAGCCAGGGGCGCCCGCGTCTACTGCGAGGTGGCCGGCTACGGCGCCAGCGACGACGCGCACCACATCACCGCTCCCGATCCGAAGGGCTCGGGGGCGGCGCTCGCGATGTCGTGGGCGCTCGCCGACGCCGGCGAGGAACCGGGCGCGGTCGACTACGTGAACGCCCACGGCACGTCGACCCCGCTGAACGACGCCGCTGAGACCGCGGCGATCAAGTCCGTGCTCGGCGATCACGCCCATTCGGTGGCCGTCTCCTCGACGAAGTCGATGACCGGCCACATGCTCGGCGCCGCCGGGGCGGTCGAGGCCGCCGCGTGCGCGCTCGCGATCGAACACGGCGTGGTCCCACCGACGATCCACTACGCGACCCCCGACCCCGATTGCGACCTCGACGTCACGCCGAACGAGGCGAGGGAGCTCGACGTCCGGCTCGCCATATCGAACTCGTTCGGCTTCGGCGGCGCCAACGCGACGGTCGCTCTCCGCAGGATCTGAGCCGTGCTCCGCGAGGGTCTGCGACACCACTCCTGGGCCACCGAGCGGCTCCTCGAGCGATGCGCCTCGCTCTCCGACGACGAGCTCGACCGGCACATCCCGGCGATCTACGGCAGCACGCTCGACACCGTCCGCCATCTCGTCGACGCCGACAACTGGTACCTGTGGTGCATCTCGGGAGGCGACCTCGGGATCGCGGAGTTCGACGCCGACGACCTGTCGCTGTCCGACGTCCGATCGGTCGCGACCGCCAACGCGGCCGGCTGGGAAGCGATCCTGCTCCGCGACCTGGACCCCGACGCCGAGGTGGTCGTGACCCGCAGAGACGGCAGCGTCACCGGGGCGACGCTGGGCATCCGCCTCGCCCAGGTGCTGCATCACGGAAGCGACCACCGCTCGCAGATCTGCACCGCGCTGACCGTGCTGGGGCACGCCCCGCCGGAGTTCGACGTGTGGGCATACGGCGACGAGGCCGGGCTCACCCACGAGGAGCCGGCCGTCGACGCCTGAGCCGGACCGTCACTCCTCGAACGATCGGTACCAACGGCCGCCGTTGTACTCGGCCACGATCGCTTCGCCGTCGACGTCGCCGTGGAAGCGGATCCTGCGGGGGTCGCGCACGGCGCCCACGGCGAACCACCCGTCGTCCAGCGGGATGAGACCGCCCGCGGTGCTCGCCCCACCGACCTCGTAGGGCCACTGCAACACCAGCCCGCCCTTGCGGACGAGGATGCGCAGCAGCGGGGCCCAGGGGTCGTCGTTGCGATAGCAGCCGGGGAATCCTCGGTAGGCGACGGGAAGCTCCGCCGGCTCGGTCACGGCGGCTCCTTCCCGCCGGAACCACGTCGACCCGTGGAACGCCTCGACGACGTTCCCGTCGTCATCTCGAGCGAACTCCAGCGCGAACCGATCGAGCGCCTCGTGGGCCACGAGGAACGAGTCCCCGATCTCGGTCTCCAGCGGGTCGCGCTCCAGACGCACCGACAGCGGACCCAGCCCGACGCCGAGCCCGTCCTCCACGGCCTCGACCTCGAGCGTCCTGCCATCGTCTCCTGCGTAACGCCCCTCGTAGTCACCGGCGTTCGGGATCTCCGTCGGCGCCGGCGGCGACCACGTCTGGGGGAGCTCGGCGCCGGCCAGGCTCGAGCGCACCGCCGCGAGCGCGTAGGCGGCCACGGAACGCTTGTCGCCGCCTCCGTTCTGCAGGATCACGACCCCGAGCCCCTCGTCGGGGGAGATCGCGAGCTGGGCCGTGTATCCGACCATGCCGCCCGTGTGCCCGATCCACCGGTGACCGTCGACGTCCTCCTGCCACAGGCCGTACGCGTACCGCCCGCCGTCGCCGTCGTCGACGCCGTCCTCGGTGAGCGTCGAGAACATGGCATCGGTCAGGATCCGACCGCCCCTGCCGTCCGGCACGTCGCCACGGGCGAGCAGCATGCGCGCGTAGGCGGCCATGTCGAGCGCGGTGGACGTGATCGATCCGTCGGCCGTGTTCGACACGATGCGGTTCGCCGGCGACAGGGTGTGGCGCAGCTGGGCGGGCCGGTCCCAGCGGGTCGGCTCGTAGCCGACCGCCGTCCGAAGGTACTCCGCCTCGGTGATGCGGGCGGCCGAATCGTGCATGGCGAGCGGGCCGAAGAGACGCTCCGCCAGCAGATCCTCGATCGGGGCGCCGGTCACCCGCTCCAGGCAGGCTCCGACGATCTTCCAGCCGTCGTTGGAGTACCAGAAGCGCTCCCCCGGGGCGGTCGTGGCCGGGAACCGCCGGGCGAGCCACAGAGCTCCGACCAGCGAGGGCGCGTCCTCGGTCCCGATCGCCAGGCCGGCGGTATGCCGCATCAGGTGGTGCAGCGTGATCGGTCCGAACGGTTCGGGAAGCTCCAGCCACGGCAGGATCTCGTTCACGCTCGCGTGCAGGTCGAGCC
>DASZOO010000139.1:0-3516 GCA_035550775.1 Actinomycetota bacterium
GGCTTCAGCAACGCCGCGACGTACATCGCGGTCGCGTTGCCCTCGAGGTTCGGGTTCGTGGCGAGGATCACCTCGGTCACATGGTCGCGCTCCACCCGGTCGAGCAGCTCCTGCACGCGCAGGTCGTCGGGGCCGACGCCGTCGAGCGGGCTGATCGCGCCACCCAGGATGTGGAACCGACCCTTGATCAGCGCCGCCTTCTCGATCGTGGCGGCGTCCTTGGGCTCCTCGACGACGCACAGCATCGTGCGGTCGCGCGACTCGTCTCGGCAGATGCGGCAGAGGTCGCCTTCGGCGACGTTGCCGCACTCGCGACAGAACGCGATGCGATCCTTCGCCTGCACGATCGCCGCGGCCAACCGCTTGGCGTCGGCCGGGTCGGCCTTCACGAGCCAGAACGCGAGGCGCTGGGCCGACTTGGGACCCACGCCGGGGAGCCGCGCAAGCTCGTCGATAAGCTCCTGGATCGGGCCCTCGTACACGGCTACTCCGCAGGCTCCGCGTCGGCCGCGACCTGGGCGCCCAGCATCTGTTGCACGCGGCGGAGCGCCTCGGCCTCGTCGACCACCTCGTCCTCCTCGACGATCTCGACGACCGCCGGACCGCCGGGCTCGCGAACCTCACGCACGACGCAGACGATCTCGGGTTTGACGCCGAACAGGTCGCCGAGTGCCGCCTGCAGCTCGGCCTTCTTGCCGTCGACCTTCTGCGGCCCGACCTTGCGATCGGGCGGGAAGGCCAGCTCGAGCGTCGTGCCGTCGTAGCTCGCGACCGTGGCCGACTCGAGGATCGCGGCGAGGATCATCTCGCGGCTGGCGGAGAGATGCTCGAGCAGCCCCTGCCACGACCGTCGGAGCAGCGCGACGTCGACGCTGCCCGCGTCGGCGGCGTGGGGCACCGGCATCTGTGCGGCGGGATGCTGTGGCTCGTCGGTCTCGTCGGCCTCGTCGGCCCCGGGCTGCCCGGGGGGGGCCTCCACGGCTTCGACGGCCGCTGGTGCCTCGATCGGGGCGGGTGCCTCGACCGGGGCGGGCGGCTCGACCGGGGCGGGCGGCTCGACCGGCGCGGCCGGCTCGCGATCGTCGGCCGGGCTCGAGGGCGCGGCCGCGTGCGCCACGTCGGCGGCGGTAGGAACGACTGAGCCCGGGTCGAGGTTCGCCAGACGTTCGAGCCGCTCGAGTCGGGTCAGCAACGCGCTGGGGTCGTCGTCGGTCTCGGGCATCGTCGACCGTACGAGCGCGAGCTCGAGCGACAGCCGTGGCGAGGTCGTCCACCGCATGTCGTTCTGGGCGGCGAGCAGCAACGACATCACCCTCGCGAGCTCGCCCGGGCTGAACTTCTCCGCCTGGATGCGCAGGGACTCGTACGCGTCGTCGGGCACGTCGACCAGAGCCGGCTGTCCCGGGGCGGTCTTCACCAGCAGCAGGTTCCGGAAATGCGCGAGCGACTCGGCGGTCACGTTCCGCAGGTCCTGGCCGTCCTGCACGAGGCGGCCGACGATCTCGAAGACGCCTTTGGCGTCGCCGATGGCGACCGCGTCGGCCAGCTCGTGCTGCACCTCGCCGCGCGGCGCACCCAGCAGGGTCCGCACGACGTCGTCGTCGATCGTGGACCCTCCGAGCACCCCCGCCTGATCGAGCAGCGACAGGGCATCACGAGCGGACCCTTCCGACTGGCGGGCGATCGAATGCGCCGCGGTCGGATCGAGGGACTGGCCTTCGGATTCGGCGACCTTCATGAGGTGTGCAGCGAGGTCCTCCATCGTGAGACGGCGGAAGTCGAACCGCTGGCAGCGACCCACGATCGTGGCGGGCATCTTGTGCGGCTCGGTGGTGGCGAGCACGAAGCGCACGCCGCTCGGCGGCTCTTCGAAGACCTTCAGGAGTGCGTCGAACGCCTCACGCGACAACCGCTGGGCCTCGTCGATGATGTAGACCTTCTCGCGGCCCTGCACCGGCGCCGTGGGGGCCTTCTCCCGCAGCTCCCGGGCATCCTCGACCCCGCCGTGGCTCGCCGCGTCGATCTCCACCACGTCGAGATGGGTGCCCTCGCGCACCGCGACGCACTGGTCGCACGTGCCGCACGGCTCGGCCGTCGGCCCCCGCTCGCAGTTGACCATCTTGGCCAGGATGCGAGCCGTCGAGGTCTTGCCGGTGCCGCGCGGTCCGCAGAACAGGAACGCGTGATGGAGCCGGTCCTCGCGGATCGCGCCTGTGAGCGCTCGGACCACGTGGTCCTGTCCGAGCACCTCCGCCGGCGTCTGCGGCCGATACCGCCGGTACAAGGCCTGGTGCTGCTGCTCGTCCGCCACGTGCCTCCACCCGATGCCGTCGCCTCGCCCAACGCGGGCGAGGAAGTCAGTGGCCGTGCACCCGCCGTCGACCGCGGATGACTCGGTCGCTACCTGGTACGGCAGCTCCAGCCAGGCACCCCTACGGCACCCACCGGCTTCCGCTTACGGCTGCTTCCTTCCGGACCTGACCGGGTTCGCGGGCCGATGTCACGCAGGACCCGACCTTCAACGCTCCGTTCCGAGGGCTGCCCCGGACCTTCCGGGCCTCGGGCGGGGATTCAGCCCCGCTGAAGCGGATCGCGGGTACAGGGCACCGCTAGCTCCCCGCCTAGCACGGCCAGCGGCAGTATACGCACGACGCCCGACATCCCAGGCGGACTCCGAAGGTCGCGATACCCTGGTCCCTCGATGCCCCCGGCAGCCCTGCGAACCAAACGCTCGATGGTGATCACCGCGATCGTCCTGCTGGCGATCGGCGCCGTCGCGCTCGCGAGGCCGACCTCGAGCGGCACGAACACCGCTGCCTCGGCCACGGAGGGCGACCGCACGCCGGTCGCGCGCACGTCCGACCCCGAAGCGATCGCGCCCGATCGTCTCGCTGCGAAGGTCTGTCACGTGGTACCGAGAGACATCTTGGTCCGCACCGTCAACGGCACGCATCCGAAGCGAAGCGGCGACCTGCAGATGATCACGCCGGAGCCCGACTTCATCGCCTCCGGCCTCACGCACGCTCCGCCGTTCGACGTCACCCAGCAGGTTCCCCTGCTGATCTACGGGCCCCGACGCGTTCGGACCGGCGTGTACGAGGAACCGGCGACGCTCACCGACATCGCGCCCACCGCCGCGTCGTTGCTGGAGTTCGACGGGTTCACTGCCCCGGACGGCCGAGCCCTCGACGACGCGCTGCTCCCGACCGAGGACCGCGACCCGCCCAGACTGCTCGTGACGATGGTGTGGGATTCGGCAGGCGTCGGCCTGCTCGATCGATGGCCCGACTCGTGGCCCTTCCTGCGGCGGCTCTCCGGCGACGGCGCGTGGTTCACCGACGTCCAGCTCAACTCGGCGCCGGCCAATACCCCACCCAGTCACGCCACGATCGGGACCGGCGCCTATCCCCGCCACCACGGCATGGCCGACGAATACATCCGGATCGGCGGGGAGCTGCGCAAGCCGAATTCAGAGGGCCCGACGTTCATGACACTGCCGACGCTCGGCGACGTCTA
>DASZOO010000140.1:0-2704 GCA_035550775.1 Actinomycetota bacterium
TCGGCCTCGGGGCCGATCACGAGCGTGTCGACCGACGGGGCGGACGGGTCCACGAACGCATTGACCCCGACCTTCACGAGGTCGCCGGTCTCGAGCCGACGCTGCTCCTCGAACGCGGCCTCGGCGATCAGCTGCTGGAACCACCCGCGCTCGATGCCGGCCAGGACGCCCTCGAGCATCGAACCGCCTCCGAAGCCGTCGATGAGGGCGAACAGCTCCTCGGCTCGGGCCTCGATCTCGTCGGTCGCGCGCTCCACCACGTAGGACCCTCCGAGCGGGTCGGCGACGTCGGCCACGCCGCTCTCGAACGCGATCACCTGCTGGGTCCGCAGCGCCAGCCTCGCGGCATGCTCGGTCGGCAGCGCGAGCACCTCGTCGAGCGCGTTCGTGTGGAGGGACTGGGTGCCGCCGAGCACCGCCGTCAGGGCCTCCAGGGCGGTGCGGACCAGATTGTTCATGGGCTGTTGCGCGGTGTTGGAGACGCCGGCGGTCTGCGTGTGGAACCGGAGCCGCCGGGCAGCATCGTCGCCGACGCCGTAGCGTTCGCGCAGCCATCGCTCCCAGATCCGGCGGGCAGCGCGGAACTTCGCGAGCTCCTCGAGCAGGTCGATGTGGCTGTTGAAGAAGAAGGACAGGCCCGGCACGAACACGGCGGGGTCGAGTCCCCGTTGCAGTCCCAGCTCGACGTAGGCGAATCCGTCGGCGAGCGTGAACGCGAGCTCCTGCGCTGCGGTCGCCCCCGCTTCACGGATGTGGTAGCCGCTGACGCTGATCGGATGGAACTGCGGCACGCGCTCGGCGCAGAACTCCATGAGATCGCCGATCAGCCGCAGGTGAGGTCGCGGCGGGAAGATCCACTCCTTCTGGGCGATGTACTCCTTGAGGATGTCGGTCTGGAGCGTCCCGTCGAGCCCCTCCCATGCCACTCCCTGCCGCTCCGCCGTCGCGAGGAAGAACGCGAAGGCGATCGGTGCCGGACCCGAGATCGTCATGGAGGTCGTGATGTCACCGAGCGGGATGCCGTCGAACAGCGTCTCGAAGTCGTCGAGGGAGTCGGCGGCGACGCCGCAACGGCCCACCTCGCCCTGGCTGCGAGGGTCGTCGGAATCGAGTCCCATCAGGGTCGGCATGTCGAAGGCCACCGAGAGCCCGCCCTGCCCGTGATCGAGCAGGAACCGATACCGAGTGTTCGTCTCGGCGGGGGTGCCGAAGCCTGCGAACTGCCGCATCGTCCAGAGGCGCCCTCGATACATCGAGGGGTAGACGCCGCGCGTGAACGGCGGGGATCCGGGCAGGCCGCCCTCATCGGGAGGCACGGGGTCGGGGGGCGGGCCGACGAGCGCCGGGATCGGTTCCCCCGACAGCGACGTATGCGATCGGTCCTGGCGAGGATGCGGCGCCGCGTTCGAGTCGTGCATGGGCCTCCGTGTGGACGGGGCGTTCTCGGCGAGGCTCGAGGCCGGCCTGGACACCCCTGCGAGGGAGCTACCCGGCGGCCTTCCGAACCAGCATAACCGCCGCCTCGTAGGGGTCGATCCTCCGCGCAACCAGGTTCTCCTCGAGCTCCTCGTCGGCTTCGAGCAGCGAGGCCACACGCAGTCGGAACCGCTCCGCGGCGAGAGCCTCGACCTCGCGGAGGAGACGCGCTCGGCGCTTCGCGCCGAGCGCTCCGGTCGCACCCAAGTGTGCCCGATGCGACTCGATCGCTTCCCACAGGCTCTCCGTGCCTTCGTGATCGATCGCCGTCGCCGTGAGCACCGGCGGATCCCAGTCGCGGGCCGCGCCGAGATGCAGCATCTGACGCAGTTCCCGCACCACTTCGTGAGCGCCGTCTCGATCGGCCTTGTTCACGACGAAGACGTCGGCGACCTCCAAGATGCCCGCCTTGGCCATCTGCACCGCATCGCCCAAGCCGGGCGCGAGGACGACGACCGCGGTGTCGGTGGCCGCCGCCACGTCGACCTCGGCCTGCCCCACCCCGACGGTCTCCACCACCACGCGGTCGTAGCCGGCCGCGTCCAGGATGCGCACGGCCTCCGGCGCCGCGAGCGCCATCCCTCCGAGATGCCCCCTGGTCGCCATGGAGCGGATGAACACGCTCGGATCGGTGGCGTGCTCCTGCATCCGCACACGGTCTCCGAGCAGCGCCCCACCCGTGTAGGGCGACGTCGGATCGACGGCGAGCACAGCCGCTCGAAGATCGTGCGCGCGGCATGTCCGGACGAACTCGGCGGCGAGCGTGGACTTGCCCACGCCGGGAGCGCCCGTGAGGCCGACGGTGGCCGCCCGACCCGTGCTGGCGAAGATGCCCTCGGAGAGCCCCTCGAGGTCCGCGTCTCCGTCCTCGACGGCGCTGATCGCCCGGGCGATGGCGCGCCGGTCGCCCCCCAGCACACCGCGGACGAGCTCGTCGACCTGCATGCGCGAGAGCCTACCCTCCGGCGCGTTCGCGCTCGTCCGTGGCGCGTGCCGCCCCGGGATCGCTCGGGGCCGTGGTGGGGCTGCCGGGCTCAGCCGTCGGAGTGCGACCTCGTGGGCTCGGACACCGAGAGCAGCGAGGTGAACCGCGCGAGCCGCCGGGGGTGTCGAAGCAGGCCGTGCACGCGCACCCGCCCCGTCAGCACGTCGGCCCACACCGCCCGTCCGAGCCGATGCAGCGGATCGGGCATCCCGGCCCGCAGCGGCGCCGCGGCGAGCGCCAGGA
>DASZOO010000141.1:0-8516 GCA_035550775.1 Actinomycetota bacterium
ATGAAGCGGCACGATCCGCCGAGCGTCGCGGGCCCGTTCGCGAGCTACTCGCACGGCGTCGAGCTCGACGAGCCGGTGCGGTTCCTGTTCGGCGCCGGGCAGGCGGGCGTCGACACCGACGGGCGCATCGGGGACGGCATCGAGGAGCAGGCGACCCTGGTATGGCGGAACATCGGTGACGTGCTCCGTGCGGCCGACATGGAGATCGATCACCTCGTGAAGCTCACCATGATGCTGGTGAACCGTGAGGACTACCCCGCGGCGCGCGCCGTTCGGGAGGCGGCCCTCGGCGACAACCGGCCGGCGTCGACCCTCCTGTACGTGAGCGGTCTCGCCAACCCGGAGTGGTTGATCGAGATCGATTTCGTCGCCGCGGCACCCGTGTGAGCTTCGTATCGTCGTACGGTCCTGCCGATGAGCGAAGCGACCGAGGAGGGTGAGATGACCGACCCGGACACGGTGCATCGAGCGGCGCCCGAGCCTGAGCTCGAAGGCGGCGTGTTCGATCCCGCGGAGTACGCCGACGAGCTCGCTGCCGCCTCCGACAACCACGAGCTGGGCACGTCGTTGTGGTTCGAGAACGATCACGTGCGGGTCTTCGAGGTCAAGCTCGAGCCCGGCGAACGGGGGCCGTTCCACGTGCACGACCACACGTACTTCTGGACCGTCGTGGAACCCGGTCGCGGGCTGCAGCGGTTCGCCGACGGCACGTTCGTCGTCCGCGACTACGCGCTCGGTGAAACGAGGTACCTCGTGCATTCACCGGAAGACTCGCTCGTGCACGACCTCGAGAACGTCGGCGAGTCGACCCTGCGATTCGTCACCGTCGAGCTGAAGCGATAGCCGTGCCGAGGCCCCCGATCGGGCCGAGGGTGGCCGTCGTCGGCGGGTCGCTCGGCGGCCTGATCGCCGCGCTGCAGCTGCGGGATGCCGACTGCGACGTGCAGGTGTACGAGCGGTCGCCGACCCCCCTCGAGGGCCGTGGCGCTGGCATCGTGCTGCACCCGGAGACCACGTGGTACCTCGAGCACCACGGGCTGATCGACCTCGGCCGGGTGAGCTCGTTCGCCCGCACGCTTCGGTACCTGTCCGTCCGGGGCGACGTGGTGCTCGAAGAGCCGATCGCGTACCGGTTCACGTCCTACGCGACCCTCTACGCGGCGCTGGTCGGATACCTGGAGCCCGAGCGCTACCACCTCGGGCACGAGGTGACAGGGCTCGAGGGGGTCGACGGGGGCGTCGACGTCTCGTTCAGGGACGGAGGAGTCGAGCGGTTCGGTCTCGTCGTCGGGGCCGACGGCATTCGCTCGACGGTTCGACCCCTGCTGTTCCCCGATGCGCGCCCCCGCTACGCCGGCTACGTCGGTTGGCGGGGCACGCTGCCGATCGACCGCATCCCCGCCTCGGTGCTCGCCCCGCTGGGAGGGGTCCTCGCCTACCACGTGGGCGACCGCACGCATGTGCTCTCCTACGAGATCCCCGTCGAGGAGGGGAGCGGCGGCGCCCGCTCGATGAACTGGGTGTGGTATCGCAACGTGCCTGCGGGCGAGCCGCTGGACTCGCTCCTCACCGATCGGGATGGGGCGCGCCACGATCTCTCGCTGCCGCCCGGGGCCGCCAGTGACGAGCACGTCCTCGAGCTGCGCTCGGCGGCCGAAGCGTTGCCGCCACCGTTCCTCGACCTGGTGCGATCGACCCCCGAACCCTTCGTGCAGGTGATCGTCGACATCGAGTCCCCGGCGATGGTGGCCGGTCGCGTCTGCATCATCGGCGATGCGGCCTTCGCTCTGCGTCCGCATATCGCGGTGGGGACCGCGAAGGCTGCCGTCGACGCACGGAGGCTAGCGGAGGAACTGTCGAATGCCGAGGGCGACCTGGACCGAGCGCTCCGGCGATGGGAGCCGGATCAGCTCGCGCTCGGCCGCGCCACGCTCGATAGGACGCGGGAGGTGGGGGAGCGGGCGCAGGTGACGGGCACGTTCGTGCCGGGCGATGCTTCCGTGGCCTTCGGCCTTCGAGAGCCGAAGGACGGCAACTTCCCCGATCTCGCAGCTCGGGACTGACGGTCGTCAGTTGAGTCGCTGATTGTCGCCCCCGTACCAGTCGACGGCGTCGGGCGCGGTCCGCACGGTGATCGTGCGGATGTTCGTGAAGTCGTGGAACGACTCCCATCCGCCCTCTCGGCCGGTGCCGCTGTCGCGGACGCCACCCCACGGGGCCGCCGGATCGAGTCGATGGTGGTCGTTCACCCACACGATCCCGTGCGAGGAACGCTCGGCCACCCGCAGAGCGCGGCCGACGTCGCGGGTCCAGATCGACGACCCGAGACCGTAGGGCGAGTCGTTCGCCTGACGGACCGCATCGTCCTCGTCCTCGAACGGCACGACGACGGCGACGGGCCCGAAGATCTCCTCGCGGGCGCAGCGCGACGTGTTCGTGAGACCCGTGATCACCGTGGGCTCGACGAAGAAGCCGCCTTCCAGGCCTTCGATCTCGGGGGTTCCGCCGCCGGTGCGAACCTCGCCGCCTTCGTCCGCGCCGAGCTCGACGTATCCGAGCACGCGGTCGCGGGCGGCGCCGGAGATGAGGGGACCGAGCTGGGTCGATTCGTCGAACGGATCGCCGATGCGGATCGTCCGGGCGATCTCGACGAGGGCGTCCACGAACGCGTCGTGGATCGAGCGCTGCACGAGCAGGCGGCTGCCGCAGATGCAGGTCTGCCCGGCGGCCACGAACGCCCCGAACGCGACCCCTTTCGCCGCGTCCTCGATGTCGACGTCGTCGAACACCATGACGGGGGTCTTCCCCCCGAGCTCGACCGTGACCTTCGCGAAGTGCCCGGACGCCGCCCGGGCGACCTCGCGCCCGGCGGCCGTGCCGCCGGTGAAGGTGACCTTGCCGACCTGCGGATGGGCCGCGAGGCGCGCACCCGCGACGGCGCCGATGCCGGGCGCGACGTTCAGCACGCCCGCCGGCACACCGGACTCGAGCGCGATGCGGCCGAGCAGCAAGCTCGTCAACGGCGTGAGCTCCGACGGCTTCAGCACCACGCTGTTGCCGGTCGCGAGCGCGGGCGCGAGGCTCTTCGATCCGATCATCATCGGGTGGTTGAACGAGCTCAGGATGCCGACGACCCCGATCGGGAACCGGGTTGTGTAGGTGTGGTACGGGCCGGGCATCTGGATCACGTCGGTCCGGTCGGCCATGAGCAGCGCGGCGTTGTATCGGTACCACTCGGGCAAGCGCCCGAGCTGAGCCTTCGTCTCGCCGATGGGACGGCCGTTGCAGAGCGTCTCCAGCTGGTACAGGTCGCCGATGCGCTCGTCGATCGCGTCGGCGAATGCGCCGATGGCGCCGGCTCGCGCCGCGGGGGTCATGCGGCTCCAGGCGCCGTCGTCGAACGCGACCTGGGCCGCCGCGACCGCGGCGTCGATGTCCTCGTCGCCCGCTGCGGCCACGTCGGTGACCGGGTGCCCTGTCGACGGGTCGGTCACGGTGAGGCGTTCCCCCGAGATGGCCGCGATCCACTCCCCGCCGACGAGCAGCTCGCGGGGCGTGTCGATGGCCGCCAGGACCTGCTCGCCGCGAGTGGGTGTCTGGGTGCGTTCCAGGGCCATCGAGCTCCTCCTCAGCTCGCGATCGACGCCTTGGCCGCCGCGACCTCCGCCTGCATCGTCTCGAAGCGTCCGAGCAGCTCGGCCTGCATCGTCGCGACCCGGGGGTCGGAGGCCTTCCGCGGGCGGGGAAGGTCGACCGTGACGTCGGCGTACAGCCGACCGCCGGGCGCCAGCACGATGATCCGATCCGACAGCTGCACGGCCTCCGCCACGTCGTGGGTGACGAACAGCACCGTCTTCTTGGTCTTCGTCCAGATGTCCTGGAGCTGTTCGCGCAACGAGCGGGCCGTGATCGCGTCGAGGTGGCTGAAGGGCTCGTCCATGAGGAGCAGGTCGGGCTCCACGGCGAACGCGCGGGCGATGCCCACCCGTTGCTGCATGCCACCGGAGAGCTGGGCCGGGAACTGCCCGCCGGCGTCTTCGAGGCCGACCAACCCGAGGTAGCTCAGGGCGCGCTCCCGCGCGACCTGGCCCGTCTCGTCGATCACGTAGAGCATGTTCTGCATCACCGTTCGCCACGGCAACAGGCGAGGGTCCTGGAAGACGTACCCGAGCCGCGCCGGACGCTCGCCCTCCGACACCCTGGCCGAGCCGGAGCTCGCCGTCTCGATGCCCGACAGGATGTTGAGCAGCGTGCTCTTCCCGCACCCCGACGGGCCGACGACCGACACGAACACGTGGCCCTCGACGTCGAAGCTCAGGTCGTCGATCGCCGTCGTCGGCGCCGTGCCCCGTTCGATCGCGGGGAAGGTCTTCACCAGGTGGTCGATCGTCAACGTGGCCACGCGTTCGCTCCTTCCGGGGGTGCGCTCATGCGCCCTTGACGCCGATGTCGATCTCTTCCGCCTCGCGCTCGATGGCCGAGAGCTGCGCGTCGCGCCAGCGGAACGCACGCCGCTGCAGGCGCACCAGCACCAGGCGGTCGAGCAACACGATGAACCCGATGAACAGGATCACCCATGCCACGAACCCCTTGTAGCGGTTCGCGTCGTACCAGTATCGGCTGCGCCAGCCGACCCCCTCGCTCGAGGAGAACCACTCGCCGAGCAGCACGGCGTTCCAGCCGATGATCACGGAGAAGCGGAGACCGGCGTAGAAGTAACCGGTGACCGCCGGCACCTGCATGTGCCGCAGGCGCCGGTACGTCGACACGTGGAACGCGCCGGACATGCGGCGCAGCTCCCGTGGGATCGCCTGGATCCCCTGCACCACGTTCACCGCCATGAACGGGAACGCCGACAGGAACGTGGTGATGACCACGGCGTCGTCACCGAGGCCGAACCACATCTGGGTCAGGAAGGCCCAGATGATCGCGGGCAGGGCTAGCAGCACGAGCAGGGTGTCCTTGAACAGGGCCTCGACCAGCTTCGACCCCCCGATCGCCACCCCGGTCGCGACGCCGAGGACGACCGCGATCGCGATGCCGAGCGCGAAGCGGGGGAGCGTGGCCCAGAAGTGCTCGAGGAACTCCCCACGCACGATGCCTCCGTGGGACCCGCCCGTGACCTCGATCCACAGGAATCCGAACACCTCGATCGGAGCGGGGAAGCGATCCTCGTACATCGACGCGAGCTGCCACAACAGCAGCAGGAACAGGTAGCTGGCGAGCCGCGCGAACGCATCGGACCGCAGCCAGCCCACGACCGAGCCGCCCGGCCCCTTCCTGGTGCCGGCGGCGTCGATGGCGATGCTCACGGCTGATCCTCGATGCGCCATCGGAACAGGTACCGCTCCACCCTCACCAGCAGGAACCGTTCCACCAGGATCATGAACAGGATGAACAGCAGCACCCAGGCGAGCGTGCCGGAGATGGAGAAGTCCTCGAACTCCCGACGGATCTGGAACCCGACACCCTTCGACGCGCCGAAGACCTCGGTCAGCTGCTCGACCTTCCAGGCGAGCGCGAACGAGAGCCGCACGCCGGCGAACGCGAACGGGGCGACCGTCGGCACGAGCACGTGACGCACGACCGAGGAACGCTCACGGCCGAACGCGTCGCTCATCTGCACGAGCCGCCGGTCCACGGAGTCGAGTCCTTCCGCCACGTTGATGGCCACGTAGGGCATCGACACGAGCGCCACGCTGATCACCGGGCCGAGCACCGAGATCCCGAAGAGCACCACGGCCAGCACGGCGTAGGTGATGCCGGGGATGCTACCGGCGACCAAGACCATGTCGTGGAAGAACGAGCGCCACCACCGGCTCGTGCCCATCAGGTAGCCGACGGGGAAACCGATCAGCAGGGCGAGGCCGAAGCCGTAGCCCAGGCGCAAGATCGTCGGCACGAAGTTCTCGATGAAGGCCCCCGAGCGCAGGATGTCCCACATCGTCTGCCCGACCTCGAGCGGCGGGGGCAGCGTGAACTCGCCGAGGACGAAGCGCGACAGCACCGTCCACAGGAGGAGGAAGCCTCCGACCCCGAGCACCAGGCCGGCGACCCCGCGCACGCGCCGACGCGCGGCGAGCGACAGCTGGGCGGTGCCACGAGGGCCATGTGCGGCCGTGCTCGTCGCCACCCCTCGCTCCTATCGCTCGCCGCGCGGCCGGTGCGTCGCGATCAGCCTCGCCGGGATCAGCTCGGGGCCGGTACCACGTCGAACCGTGGCGATTCCCCGCTCTCGGACAATCCCGCGTCGTTGAGCAACTGGAAGATCTGCGATTCGGTCTCCACCCACGCGTCGTCGAGGTAGATCGACTCCACGAACCAGTCGTGCTGGTTCATGTAGTCCTTGATGAACGCGATCTCCTCGGGCGTCTCCACCGCGAAATGCTGTGGGTAGCTCTCGATGATGGTGTCCTGGTTTGCCTGCCATTCCTGGATGCCGCGATCCCACAGCTCCAGGAAGAACGCGACCTCGTCGGGATGCTCGTCGTACCAGTCGGTCGGGGCCATGAAGATGTTGATCATGGGCCCCTCGTGGTCGGGCGAGCTCACGACGTCCTCGGCATAGATGTCGGCGGCCGTGCGGCCGTCGTAGAGCACCCGGACCTCTTCGTTGAGCAGCGGCGGCACGTTGAAGTCGGGCAGCACGAGCGCGCCGTCGACCTCACCGTTGGCTGCCAGCGCCCCCGTGTTCGTCAGGTCGGTGAGCACGAGCTCGAAGTCGCCGCCGCCGGTGCGGAAGTCGAGACCGTAGAGCTCGTTCGCGAGCACACCCCACACCACGGTCGAGGACACCGCGTCCCAGACGGCGATCTTCTTGCCCTTGAGGTCCTCGAGCGTCTGGGCGTCGGAATCGGCCGGCACCACCAAGATGCTGCGGTCGATGTTGTACTTGCCGAAGACCGTCGCCGGCCGGCCCGTCTCCTCTTCGAGCAGCGGCACCTCGAACGACGCGATCGAGACGATGTCGGCGTGTCCTCCGGCGTACAGGCCGAACTCGTCCCAGCTCGCCTGCTCGATGATGCGGATGCCCGATTCGGCCTCCATCTCCTCGCGGATGCCGGAGTCCTTCAGGTAGTCCCACACGGGGTCGGGCGCGAACGTGAACCGGATGACGCCCTCGTCGCTGGCGCCGCCGCCGTTCCCGCCGTCGCCACCACCACCGCCACCGCCGTCGTCGGAGCACGCCACGGCGACGAGCGTCATCGCGAGCACGAGGGTCAGGGCCTTGAAGCCGTTCTTCCCCCTCATCTGATCGCTTCCCCCTTCCGTCCGTGGATGGACAGTCGTCCGAGGCCGCGGCGACCTCGGTGCGCAGCACTCTTTGGACACTGTATATAATGTCTGGAGGATGTGAGCCTGACCGGTTCGGCGGGTTTCGTCAAGGCAGGCGCAAACTCGGGAGCGTGATGAGGTCGGGTCCCCCGGAGAGCATGGCGCAACCGTCCCGTTCTCGCCGGACGCTCGCCCTCTCGGTCGGTGCGTTGTTCGTCTCCCAGCTGTTGGTGGCGGTGGTGCCGCTCGGGGTCGGCGCGGTCGCCCCCTTCCTGCGCACCGAGTTCGGCCTGCAGCGTTCCCAGGTCGGTCTCGCCAGCGCCACGATCTTCGTCGCGGTCGCGATGTGTTCGATACCGGCTGGGCGTGTGGCCGACTCGGTCCGCGTGCCTGCGGCGCTGCTCGCATCGACCACGATCGTCGCCGTGGGCACGGTCGGTCTGGGGTCCGCCCGCGCCGTCGCGATGCTGGCCGTATCGCTGCTCGTGGTCGGCGTCGGATACTCCCTGATCTCGCCCGCCACCAACAAGGGGGTGATCGCCTTGACCCCGCCCCGCCTGCGTGGACGGCTGATGGGAGTGAAGCAGACCGGGGTCACCATCGGCGGTGCCCTCGCCGCCGCGGCGTTGCCGTTCGGGGTGCAACGCGTCGGATTCAGCGGCACGCTGTTCATCGCGGCGGCCGTGATCGGCGTGGTGGGGGCGGCGGCCGCGGCGGCGGTGCGGCGGCTCGTGGCATCGCCGGCATCCGACGGCGAGCCGGCCGCGACCGATCGGCGACGAGCCATCTCCCCGAGGCTCCGGCGGAGGGTGCTCACGCTCGGAGCGGCGACCGCGGGTATGGTCGCTGCCCAGCATGTCGTGGCGACGTACCTGACCCTGTTCCTCGTCGACCGCCGTTCGATGACCGCGGCCGCGGCGGCGGGGCTGCTGACGGTGCTGCACCTCAGCGGAACGGTCGCCCGGGTGGGATGGGGATGGGTCAGCGACCGGATCGGCTCGCGGCTGGCCACGATGGCGCTGATCGGGTCGGTCTCGATCGCCTCGCTCCTCGCGCTCGCGACGTTCGGTGACGTGATGCCCGCATGGGTCCTCGTCGGTCTCGTGATCGTGCTCGGCACGGCGACCCAGGGCGGGAACGCCGTCTACCAGGTCGCGATCGCCGAGGAAGACGTGGAGCGAGCGGGGTGGGCGTCCGGTGTCGGCATGGCGCTCGGCTTCAGCGGGGCGATCGTGGCCCCG
>DASZOO010000142.1:0-3085 GCA_035550775.1 Actinomycetota bacterium
TCGAACGCGAGGAGGGAGACCCCGGGCATGAGCTCTCCGTACCCGCCGGCGAACGTGGCAGCGACCTCGTCCCGCGCGTCGTCGAGCCCCTGATCCGGTTCCGCGTCGATCGTCCCGCGGTACGCGTCGTCCATCAGGACGGCCAGGGCCTCGGCGTCGTCGGGCGTGAGGGGGCGGACCGTCGCCGTCGCGGGCAGGGGTGAGGGCTCCGCGACCGTCTCGCGCAGATCCAGGCGCAGGCGGCGGCGCGTCGTCGGCTCGGGGGGGTGGCTATCGTCCGTCATCGAGCAACGCACGATACAGCTCGTTCGCGCTCACCTTGTGCCGGTCGGCCACCGCGTGAGCGGCGTCGCGCTTGCGCATGCCGCCGGCGACGAGCACCCGAGCCTCCTCCGCGCAGGCCGCCATGTCGGGCGCCGGGCCGTTCCGCTCCCCGCCGATCACGACGACGACCTCGCCCTTCAGCGGCGTGTCGCCGAGCCGCGAGAGCACCTGGCTCACCCGGCCCCGCTCGACGTGCTCGTGCAGCTTCGTGAGCTCCCGGACCACCGCGACGTCGCGGTCGCCGATCGCCACGAGCACGTCTCGCAGCAGCGTCTGCACGCGCAGCGGCGACTCGAACACGACGACCGTCCTGGGCTCGTGGCGGAGGGCCTCGAGCCTGCGCACCCGTTCCCCGGGGCGCTTCGGCAGGAACCCCTCGAAGACGAAGCGGTCGGTCGGCAGGCCGGACACGACGAGGGCGGCGATCGCCGCGGAGGGGCCGGGCACGACCTGGACCTCCACGCCCTCCTCGATGCAGGCGCGGACGAGCGGGAAGCCGGGGTCGGACACGGCCGGGGTGCCGCCGTCGGTCACGAGCGCGACGTCGTCCCCGTTGCGCAGGCGGGCCAGCAGCTCCCCGACGCGTTCCCGCTCGTTCCCCTCGAAGTAGGAGACGAGCGGGACCTTGATCTTCAGGCCCGCGAGCAGGCGCCCGGTGCGTCTGGTGTCCTCGCAGGCCACGAGGTCGACCTGGCCGAGCACCTCGCGGGCGCGCGGCGAGAGATCGGCGAGGTTGCCGATCGGGGTGGCCACGAGCCAGAGGGTTCCGCCCATGCGGTCCAGGGTGACACGATGTGCCGCCGGCGCCCACGGGCGGAAGGTCACACGACGAGGCAGCCATGGCGGAGGGTCACACGGACTATTCGCACATCCCCCTGTGGAAGAAGCTCGGCATCCGACAGGGGTCGCGGGTCGTGCTGGCCGGTGCCCCGGCCGGGTTCGATCGCTTGCTCACGGCCCAGGCCCCGCTTCCTTCGGGGGTGGCCTTCCTCGCTCGGGCCAGGAAGGACGTCGACGTCGCGGTGCTGTTCACCACCGAGCGCCGGGAGCTCGAACGCCGCTTCGGCGCGCTGCAGCGCGCGCTCGATCCCGCCGGGCGGCTCTGGGTCGCCTGGCCGAAGCGGGCTGCGAAGATCGCGACGGACCTTTCGTTCGACATCGTGCAGCGCCACGGCCTCGATGCCGGCCTCGTGGACAACAAGTCCGCCTCGATCACCGACGCGTTCCAGGGTTGCCAGTTCGTCGTCCGGGTGCGTGATCGGTAGCGGTTTCCGGCCTCCAGGCGCCGGTACGCTTTGCCGATGCCGGCCATGCTGCGACGTCTGAACCGCCCGGCGGTGGCCGTGCTCTCCGTCGCCGCGATCGCGGCGGTGATCCGGTTCGCGGCGGTCGACGACCCCCGCGAGATGGTCTTCGACGAGGTCTACTACGCGAAGGCCGGCTGCATCCAGGTGACCGTGGCGTCCCGGTCCGTTTGCCGGGTCGACTCCGACGACGAGCGGTACTGGATCGAGCACGAATGGGACATGGGGTCGTGGGTCCATCCCCCGCTGGGCAAGCTCACGATCGGACTGGGCATCGGCGCGTTCAGCATGGACGCGTTCGGGTGGCGGTTCACGTCGGTGCTCGCCGGTGTCGGGGTCGTCGTCTGCACGGCACTGATGGCCCAGGTCCTGTTCGGCCGACCGCTGTGGACCTTCGCGGCGGGGCTGCTGATCGCGGTCGACGGCCTCAACGTCGTGCACTCGCGCACCGCGCTGCTCGACATCCACGTGGCCTTCTGGGTCGCACTGGGGTTCCTGTTCCTCGTGCTCGACCGGCGATGGATCGACCGCCGCACGGATGCGGCCGGCACCGACGAGGAGACCCGCTTCCGCGTGCCGTCGCCGTTCTGGCGATGGTGGCGCCTCGCGGCCGGGGCGGCGTTCGGAGCGGCCGCCGCCGTCAAGTGGTCGGGAGCGATGGCGCTCCCGGTCGCGGTGTTCCTGTCCTACCTGTGGGAGACGACCCGGCGCCGCCGTGAGGGAAGGACCCGTGGCTCGGCGTTCCTGCGCTCGCTGGGCATCGAGAGCCTCGGCATCGTCGTCGCGTTCGCGTTCGTGCCGATCGCGGTGTACGTGCTCACGTGGATCCCCTGGTTCGTGCACTTCCAGCCGAGCCTGGCGGAGTTCGTCGACCAGCATCGCGACATGTGGACCTACCATCGCGACCTGCGGGCGACGGCGCTCGATGCCTCGACCGACCGCTACACGCCGACGCACGCCTACTACTCGCGGGCGTGGACGTGGATCCCGATGCTCCGGCCCGTGAACTACTTCGTCGAGGACCTCGGGCCCGACATCCGCCAGATCCTCGCGCTCGGCAACCCGGTGCTGTTCTGGGGCACGATGTGGACGATCCCCTATTGCGCATGGTCGTGGTGGCGCAAGCGCGACTGGACCTGCGGCTTCATCGTGGTCGCGTTCGCCGGCCTGTACCTGCCGTGGTTCCTCGTCGCCAGGCCGCAGTTCCTCTTCTATGCCTTGCCCTTCACGCCGTTCATGGCCTTGGCCGCCGTCACCACGATGCGCGACCTCGCGGCGGCGCACCTCGTGATCCGCGACCACGAGACCGGCGTGGTCGCGTCCGACCCCGACACCGGGGAACCGGCGGTCTCTCGACGTAGGCCGTACCTCCCCTTCGTGTGGGCGTACTTCGCGGGGGCGGTGGGCCTGTTCCTGTGGATGTGGCCGATCCTGACGGCGAGCCGCATCTCCGACGC
>DASZOO010000143.1:0-3388 GCA_035550775.1 Actinomycetota bacterium
CACCAGCGCGATCTCGTCGACCGTCGCGCCGCGACCGACGTTGTAGAAGCATGCCCTCGCGGGCATCGCCGCGAACGCCTCGGCACCGAACAGCCCACGGGTTTCGTCGGTGAGCGGCAGCGCGTCGAGCACGTGGTCTGCCTCGGACAGGGCGCCCCGCAACCCGTCGGCTCCGAGGATGTCACCGAACGTCTCGTCGCTCCGGGCCCGCCGTCCCACCATCGCGACCGACATGCCGAGGGAACGGGCACGCGCGGCCGTCGCCCGGCCGATCGGTCCTGGCCCGACGATCACGAGCCGCGCGCCCGCGAGCCGGCCGACGGTTCGGCCCGTGGTCCACACGCGCCGTCGCTGGTCGGCGATCGACCGCAGCGTGCCGGTCGTGAACGCGAGCATCGCGCCGATCGCCCACTCCGCGATCGGCTCCTCGAACACGCCGCGGGCGTTCGTCACGACCACGTCGCTCTCGATCAGTGCGGAGAACAACAGCGTGTCGACCCCTGCCGACACCGACTGGATCCATCGCAGGCCTCCCGCCGACTCCCACACCGCGGGCAACCAGGCCGGTTCGTGCACCCACACGAAGAGCGCGTCGGCCTCGCCGATGCCGGTCGCGAACGACTCGAGATCGGGCGCGTACCGGAGTTCGACCACCTCGTCGGCGGCATCGATGCCCGGCGGCTCATCAGCCGCATCCGCGCCCATCACGAGGACCACCGGGCGGCGGGTCTCGCTCACAAGGGTTTCCGGTTCGCGTACCCGGCCTGTTCCTCGTGGAACCACGCCACCCGGTCCTCGCCGAGCCTCCAACAGAGGAACACCCGCCGGCCGTCCAGCTCTGCGGGGAAGTCGACGAGCCCCGTCTCCGCGTCACGCAGCAGGATCCCCTCGTCGGCCAGGGTCGTGAGGTCCGCCCGCAGCAGTTCCTGGGCGGCGAACCAGTCGGTGCCCGCGACGCCGCCACCGTCGGCCGCGACGGCCGTCGTGATGCGATCGGCGGACTCGATCAGCGCCCGCCGTGCCTCCCGGACCCTCGGCAGGAGCTCGCGGAGCATCGGCAGGCTGGCATCGGCACTCTCACGGTCCCACGACCGGGTCGTCACGCCGTCTCCAGGACGTCGAACCGGACCGCCCGCACCCTCACGTCAGCGATGATAGGGCCCGTTCGCTCAGGTCCGCCCAGAGGCGATCGACCTGTCCCTCGAGGCCCGCCAGCGTGCCGTCGTTGTCGAGCAGGACGTCGGCCACCCCGGCCTTCTCCTCCTGCGGCACCTGGGCGGCCATGCGTGCTCGAGCGTCGTGCTCGGCCATGCCCCGAGCCGTGAGGCGAGCCAGGCGCTCGACGGCCGAGGCCGTGACCACGACCACGACGGGGAAGTTCTCGTGCTCCCCCGTCTCGATCAGCAACGGCGAGTCGACCACGACCACGTCGTCGGAGCCGGCGTGAGCCGCCACGGTCTCCGCGATGCGTCGCCGCACCTCGGGGTGCACGATCGATTCCAGGTCGGCTCGAGCCGTGGCATCGGCGAACACGATCTCGGCCAGCGCGGCGCGATCGATCGACCCGTCGTGCGCGATCACCTCGTCGCCGAACCGTTCGACCACCGCCCGGAAGCCGGGGGTGCCGCTCGCGATCACCTCGCGAGCGATCTCGTCGGCGTCGATCACGACCGCTCCACGCTTCGCGAGCATGCTCGCGACCGTGGACTTCCCGGAGCCGATGCCTCCGGTGAGACCGACCAGGAGCACGTCGCACCCGCCGCCGGCCGACGCCCTACCCGGAGCGACCCTCGCGGCGCTTGAGGTCCTCGAGGATCGCCTCCAGCGAGACCTCCTCGGCGGCGGCTTCCTCGGCGGCCTCGGCGGCCTCCTCCGTCGCGCCGGCACCGGCTTCGGCCGTGGCGACATCGTCCTCGGCCTCGGCGACGATCGCGTCGTCGGCCGCCGTCTCAGCCACGGCGACGTCGGCGGCCTCCTCGACCTGGGCTTCCTCGACCTGGGCTTCCTCGACCGCTTCGGGCACCGCGGCCTCGGCCGGCGCCACCTCAACGGCTTCCTCGGGTTGCGCCTGCGCGACGGGTGGGGGCTCGGCGGGCACCGGCTCCGGCTGGGCGGCTCGGGGCGCCGGCTCGGTCTCCCGCGCAGCGTCGGCCTCGGCCACCGCCGCGAGGATGTCGTCGGGGATCTGGATCGTCGAGACCATCTCGGGGGTCGGCTCGCGGCGAGCCTCCGGTTCCGCGCGGATCTCGGGCTCACGTGCGGGCGGCGCCGAGACCTGTCGCATCGACAGACTCACGCGCCGGCGGTTCACGTCGACATCGATCACCTTGACCTGCACCTCGTCGCCGACCGAGAGCACCGACTCGGGCGTGTCGACGTGCTCGTGCGAGATCTCGGAGATGTGCACGAGTCCCTCGATGCCTTGGGCGACACGCACGAACGCCCCGAACGGCACGAGCTTCGTGACCTGTCCGGTGATGATCGCGCCGGCCTGCGACGTGCGCTCGAACTCCTTCCAGGGATCCTCCTGGGTGGCCTTCAGGGACAGGGAGACCCGCTCGCGCTCGAGATCGACGTCGAGCACCTCGACCTCGACCTCCTGGCCCACCGTGACGACCTCCTGCGGATGGTCGACGTGCTTCCAGCTCAGCTCGCTGACGTGCACGAGACCGTCGACGCCTCCGAGGTCCACGAACGCGCCGAAGTTCACGATCGAGCTGACCGTGCCCTTGCGCCGCTCGCCCTTCTGCAGGCCCTCCAGGAACTTCTTGCGGCCCTCGCTCTGCGACTCCTCGAGGAACGCGCGCCGCGACAGGACGACGTTGTTCCTGTTGCGGTCGAGCTCGATGATCTTCGCCTCGAGCTCGGTGCCCACGAACGGGTGCAGGTCGCGGACCCGCCGCAGGTCGACGAGCGACGCCGGCAGGAACCCGCGCAGGCCGATGTCGAGGATCAGCCCGCCCTTCACGACCTCGATCACCGGGCCCTTGATCGTCTGGCCCGAGTTCATGACCTCTTCGATGCGGCCCCATGCGCGCTCGTACTGGGCTCGCTTCTTCGACAGGATCAGGCGGCCTTCCTTGTCCTCCTTCTGCAGGACGAGGGCCTCGATGTGGTCGCCCACCTTCACGACCTCGTTCGGGTCGACGTCGTGGCGGATCGAGAGCTCCTTGCTCGGGATCACGCCCTCGCTCTTGTAGCCGATGTCGAGCAGCACCTCGTCCCGATCGATCTTCACCACGTCGCCCTCGACGATGTCGCCGTCGCCGAAGTCGTGGAACGAGGCCTCGAGCGCCTGGATCAGCTCCTCGGGCGTGTAGTCCTTGCCGTCGGCCGGCGGCGGAGGGGCCGTTGCGGCATTCGCGGCCGGGCGGGGTTCGATCGCAGC
>DASZOO010000144.1:0-4030 GCA_035550775.1 Actinomycetota bacterium
CGGAGGCGGACGCGCCGGAGGCGGACGCGCCGGAGGCGGACGCGCCGGAGGCGGACGCGCCGGAGGCGGACGCGCCGGAGGCGGACGCGCCGGAGGCGGACGCGCCGGAGGCGGACGCGCCGGAGGCGGACGCGCCCTACCCCGACGTCACGCAGATCGAGCCCCCGGATCGCCGCCTGCAGATCGGGCTCGTCGTCGCCGCGATCGCGGTGCTCGTCGGGGCGGTCCTCTGGTTCACACGGTCGTCAGGGCCGCCCACGGTGCCGGTGGCGCTCCGAGCGTCGCCGACCAGTTGCGATGACCCGTGCACCTCGGTGCGACCGCAGGTCTTCCTCGAGTGGGCCCCACCGGAGAGCGGGGCGACCGCGACCGGTTACCGCATCGTGCGAGACGGCACCACGCTCGCTTCCGACGTCGGCGAGGACGATCTGTCGTTCGTCGACGAGACCGTCTCGATCGGTGGGACCTACAGCTACCAGGTCGTCGCCTTGAGCGACGACGGCGTCTCCCCGCCGACCTCGCCGGTGGAGGCGATCGTGCCGACGCCGCCGGATGAAGCCGCACGACTCCACGGCGTCTACCTCGTGAAGCTGACGGTGCGCTCGGCGCGCTCCATCGGGGCGGCGTTCGGCATCGAGAATCCTCTCCCGGGCAAGCGAAGCTCTGACCGCTGGTCGTTCGAGTCGACCTGCAGCGACGCCGGCGGGGCCTGCCCATCGACCTGGTCCGGCCTCGAAGGGGCGATCGAGCCCATCGGGTCGAGATGGCGGGGAACGATCGACGGCCTTCCGGCTCGGTGCGGGAGGAGTGGCGAGGCTCCGGCGCCGATCGAGCTCGATCTCGAGGCGATCGACGTCGGCGTGGTCGACACGACCTGGACCGTGATGGGGTTCCGTGGCTCCGCCAAGGTCTCGTTCCGATGCCCCGGGTTCCCGGCCGCCTCGGCGACCGTCGAGGTCACGGGCGCGCTCTGACCGACCGTCCGCTCAGGCGGGTACCACCTCGTGCGAGCGCGACAGCCTGACGACGGAACGGATCGTCGCGGCCACCGAGCAGTACTTGGTCTCCGACAACTCGATCGCTCGCGCCGCCTTTCGCTCGTCGACCGTTCCCGTCAGCACGAAGTGCAGGTGGATCGAACGGAACGTCCACGGTGGATCGGGGTCCTGCACGCTCGTGACGCGAACCTCGAGGCCGCGGAGGTCCTGACGTTGCTTGCGCAGGATGACCACGACCTCGTAGACGGTGCACGCGGCGAGCGAGAGCGGCAGCAGATCGGAGGCCTTGGAGCCCGAACCATCGGCGTCTCCGCCGGTCAAGATCGATGCGCCGTAGGTGGTCCGACCCTCGAACTCGAGATCGTTCCCGGTCCATCGAACCGAGACGTCGCCCATCGTCGATCCCTTCCGGGGTAAAGGTTGGAGCCCCTGGCGCCGAGTGTACGGATAGGATCGACAGGCCCGGCAAATGGACTAGCTCAGTCGGACCAGTCAGTTTTCCGCCGTATGGCAGCGGGGTTCCCGTGAGACCATGCGGTACGCTCCCGCGCAGATGGGGGCCGAACAGGGGACAGCGAACGCATGAGCGCACGAGGCGTCCGCATCGTCGTTGGGGAGGGCCCGTCCACGAGGAGGGGCCTGCTCCGCTTCGTGCTGGACGGGGAGGGGTACGACGTCGTGGCCGAGGCGTCCACGACGGCCGAGCTCGCACGCCTGATGGCGACCCACCGTCCCGATGTGGTCGTGCTCGACGACGGCATCGGCGCCACGGCCGTCGGCATGATCAACGAGATGTCGCCGAACACGCGGGTGGTGCTCGTGTGGCCCGGCGCGGTCATGCCGATCGGCGGGGCAGCGCGCGTCGAACCGTCGCGCGTGCTCCAAGATCTCGGCCCGACCGTCGAGCGGCTCACCGGCCAGCCGAGCGCCACCGGCTCCGGTCGCGGCTCGGAGCTGCTGGAGAACGCCGCCAACGACCCCGAGGTGTTGCGCGCGATGCTGCTCGGAGGCGTGAGGGCCGGCGAGCCGATCATCGAGGACCGTGAGCCGGCGCCGGTCGTGATCCTGCCGCTCACCCCGACGATCGACCACGGCGAGCTCATCCTGAACGTGCCGGAGGCAGAGCCCGCCGACGACGAGCGATCCGGCGTCGCCGGCGGCGTCGGAGCCGCTGCCGCCGCCGGTGCGATCCTCGCGGGCGCTTCGCCCGCCGCCGCGTCCGACGGTGCCCCCGGCGTGACCTCGCTCGCGGGTCGCCGGCGCACGGGCGGAGCGCAGAGCGCGCTCAACCGCCGCCTGGGCAATCTCGCGCTCGGCGGTGCTGCGGTGGCCAGCGCGCTCGTGCTGGCACTGGCCCTCGGCGGAACACGCGTCCCGGTCGGCGACCTGAGCAATCGCGCAGCCGCCCCGATCACGAGCTCGCCGACCCCCGGGCCGACCGACGCCCCAGACCCGGGCCAAGAGACCGACGGCGGTCAGCCGAACGGCAACCAGGGTGGCCCCGAGAACACGGGCAACGAGGGAGGACCCGATCTGGCCGTCACGCCGGTCGTTGACGACGGCGGCTCCGCTCCCCCGCCGCCCCCGAGCGTCGACCCCGATCCTGCTCCGGGTGGCAACGGTGGTCCGCCCGACGGCGGCGGGAACATCGGCGGCGGCGGGGACGACCACGGTGGCGGGGACTCCGGCGCCCAGGGTGGAGGGGGCGGTAGCGGCCGCGGTGGCAACGGCGGCACCGACGGCAACGACGGCGGCGGCAACGACTCCGGCGACGACTCCGGCGGAGCGACCCCCGACACCGGTGCAGGCGCCGACAGCGACGACCCCGCGGCCCACGGAGACGTCAGCAGCGGACCCGCTAGCGCCGGGCCCGCTGAAGGCGGCACCGGCGATGCCGGTGGACACACCCAGGTGGATGCCGCGAGCCAGGGTGCGGTCGGCTAGCCCGGGTGGAACGACCGGGGTCTCAGTGACCACGATGCTGCTTCGGGCGTCGACGCCCACCGATCCGGCGGCCGCGGCGCCCCGACGCCCGTGACGATCCAGAACGCAACCGGCTCGTTGCGCCGGGTGTACGTGAGGCCACCGGACCCGAGCTCGATGACCGCGTGGCGCGACTACGCGTGGCGGTCGGCGCCCGACGCCGGCGAGGCCGCGGACGAGCACGCCGCGTTCCGCGAGGCGCTCGCTGCCGCTGGCGCCGAGGTCCTCGTCGGCCGCACGCCGGTCCCCGGCGATCCCGACGCCATCTATGCCTACGACCCGACGCTGCCGACCGACCGTGGGCTGGTCCTGCTCCGGCCCGGGAAGCCGGGCAGACGCGGGGAGCCGGAGGCGGTCGCGATCGACCTCGCGACTGTCGGGTTCCCCGTGGTGGGCGCCCTCACGGCTCCGGCCACGGCCGAGGGTGGCGACATGTTCTGGCTCGACGAACGCACGCTGCTCGTCGGGCGCGGGTACCGCACGAACGACGCGGGCATCGAGCAGCTCCGTGGGCTCCTCGAGCCCGATGTCGACGTGATCCAGGTCGATCTGCCGCACTTCCGGGGTCCCGAGGCGTGCCTGCACCTGATGTCGTTCATCTCGCCGCTCGATCGCGATCTCGTGGTCGCGTTCCCTCCCATGCTGCCGGTGCGCCTCGTCGAGATCCTCCGCGAGCGCGGCATCGGGGTCGTCGAGGTGCCGGACGAGGAGTTCGACTCGCAGGGTGCGAACGTGCTGGCGCTCGGCCCACGCGTGGCGTTGGCGCTCGAGGGCAACCCCGAGACCCGTCGCCGGATGGAAGGGGCCGGCGTGACCGTCCGGACCTTCGGCGGGAACGAGATCTCCCGCAAGGGCGACGGGGGGCCCACCTGCCTCACGCGCCCGCTCGACCGCGCCTGAAGACCCCTCGCTGGGTATGCTCCCGCGCGATGTACCACTACTGGGTCGTCCTGCACATCCTCGGCGTCGCCGCGTTCCTGCTGGCCCACGGCGTCTCGATGTTCGCGCTCTACCGGCTGCGAACGCTCGACCTCGATCGTCAGCGCATC
>DASZOO010000145.1:0-9193 GCA_035550775.1 Actinomycetota bacterium
CTTGTAGTACCAGTACAGGAAGTAGATCCCCAGCGTGATGAAGCTGAGCCCCAGCACCCCGAGCGGGTTCCTTTTCAGGTACGACTGCCCCTCGATCGTCACGGTCTCCGCCATCGGTCTCCCTCCTCCGGTTGCGATCAGCGATGGTCCGGATCCGTCGGCTGATCCCGGACCTGCGACGCGAGCTCCTTCGGCACGACCAACCTCGTGAGCGTACCGGTCCCTTCTTCCAGCGACGTCCATGGTCCTTCGGGTAGCTCGATCGTCGCGAGGGCCGCCGTCGGGAACTTGGCCTCGAGCCGCCGGCGGAGCTCCCCGTCGGCGCTGAGCCGTGTGGCAGCCTCCTGCAGGGCGGGGTTGTGCCCGACGACCAGGACCGAGCGCTCGGTGTCGTCCGATCGACGGAGACGTTCGATCACGGCGTCGGCGTCGAACGTGTAGAGCTCGGACTCGATGGCGACCACGAGCGGGAAGCCGAGCGACGGGAGGACGGCGGCGAACGTCTGGCGTGCCCGGAGTCCGGCCGAGCACAGGACGAGCCGGGGCGTGTCGACCGACGCCAGGTACGAGGCGATCCGGGCCGCGTCGCGCGTCCCTCGAGGGGCGAGCGGCCGATCCACGTCCGCCAGCGAGGGATCGTCCCAGCTCGACTTGGCGTGGCGGAGCAACCAGACCTCGCGCGGGCTCATCGTTCCTCCGACCGCTCAGGACCTCGCGCGCACATGGTCCGCGATCGTCGGCATGACCTTCTCTCCGTAGGCCTGCAGCGTCTCGTCCTTGGCGTCGTGTTGCAGGTAGACCGCGAACTGATCCACGCCCAGCCCCTCGAGCTCCTGCAACCGGCGAACGTGCTCTTCCACGGGACCGAGCAGGCAGAACCGGTCGACGATCTCGTCGGGCACGAATGCGGTGTGCGGGTTCCCGGCCTGGCCGTGTTCGTTGTAGTCGTAGCCCTCACGCCCGGCGATGTAGTCGGTGAGCGCGGCCGGCACCTCCGAGGACTCGCCGTACCGAGCCACGATGTCGGCGACGTGGTTCCCGACCATGCCCCCGAACCATCGGCACTGTTCGCGGGCGTGCTCGAGATCGTCCGACACGTAGGCGGGAGCCGCGACGCAGATCGTGATCTCGCTCGCGTCGCGCCCCGTCGCCGTCGCGGCCCGGCGCACCGCGCCGATCGTCCACGCGGTGATGTCGGGGTCCGCGAGCTGCAGGATGAACCCGTCGGCGACCTCGCCGACGAGCTCGAGCGCCTTCGGCCCGTAGCCCGCCACCCACACCTCGACGCGGCTCTTCGCCGCCCACGGGAACCGGATCGTCGAACCTCGATACTCGGTTTCCCGGCCGTTCGCGAGCTCACGGATCGTGTGGACCGCCTCGCCGAGCGCGGCCAGGGTCGAAGGCTTCCCGTTGATCACCCGCACCGCGGAGTCCCCGCGGCCGATGCCGATCACGGTGCGGTTGCCGAACATCTCGTTCAGCGTCGCGAACAGGCTCGCGGTGACCGTCCAATCGCGGGTGAGCGGGTTCGTGACCATCGGGCCGACCGTGACGTTGCGGGTGTTCGCCAGGATCTGCGTGTAGATCGGGAACGGTTCCTGCCACAGCAGGTGGCTGTCGAACGTCCAGACGTTGCTGAACCCGTACGTCTCGGCCTTGGTGGCGAGGTCGACGACCCTCGCGCTCGGCGGCGTCGTCTGCAGCACCACGCCGATGTCCATGTCCGTCCCTTCCGTCACACGAGGTACTGCGACAGCTCTCGCTCGATGAACCGGCCGTGTCCGACCCGGCCGACGAAGGCGTCGTCCTCGATCACGACCGTGCCGCGTGAGAGCACCGTGTCGACCTTGCCCTCGACCACGAACCCTTCGTACGCCGAGTAGTCCACGTTCATGTGGTGCTTGTCGTCGATGCCGATCGTCGTTCGGGCGGTCGGGTCCCAGACCACGACGTCGGCGTCGGCGCCGGGGGCGAGGACGCCCTTGCGCGGGTACATGCCGAACATGCGGGCCGGGGTCGTACAGCACGTCTCGACCCAGCGCTCCAGGGTGAGCTCCCCGGTCACGACCCCCTGGTAGAGGAGCTCCATGCGGTGCTCGACGCTGCCCATGCCGTTCGGGATCTTGGTGAAGTCGCCGACGCCGAGCTCCTTCTGGTCTTTGAAGCAGAACGGGCAGTGATCGGTCGAAACGATCGCGAGCTCGTTCGTGCGGAGCCCACGCCAGAGATTCGCCTGGTGACGGTGCTCGTCGTTCGGGGAACGCAGCGGTGGGGAGCAGACCCACTTCGCGCCTTCGAACCCCGGCCGTTGCAAGGTCTCTTCGACGGTGAGCCACAGGTACTGCGGGCAGGTCTCGGCGAACACGTTGCGGCCGGCGTGCCGAGCGGCCGCGATCTCCTCCAGGGCGTCGCCGGCGGTCATGTGCACGACGTAGAGCGGCACGTTGCCGGCCACCTTGGCGAGCACGATCGCACGGTGCGTCGCCTCCGCCTCGAGATCGGAGGGCCGCGTGTCTGCGTGGTAGCGAGGGTCGGTCTCGCCGCGAGCGAGCGCTTGAGCGACCAGCACGTCGATCGCGATGCCGTTCTCGGCGTGCATCATGATCGTCGCGCCGCAGTCGTTCGCGGCCTGCATCGCTCGGAGGATCTGACCGTCGTCGCTGTAGAAGACGCCGGGGTAGGCCATGAACAGCTTGAAGCTCGTGACGCCTTCGTGCTCGGTCAGGTACCGCATCGCCTTCAGCGACTCGTCGTCGACCCCACCGATGATCTGGTGGAAGCCGTAGTCGATCGCGCACCGGCCGTCGGCCTTTCGCAGCCACTCCGCGAGGCCTTCCTGCACGCTCTCGCCGGCGCGTTGCACGGCGAAGTCGACGATCGTGGTGGTGCCACCCCAGGCCGCGGCGACGGTCCCGGTCTCGAACGTGTCCGAGGCGTAGGTGCCGCCGAACGGCAGCTCCATGTGGGTGTGCACGTCGATGCCACCGGGGATCACGTACTTGCCGGTCGCGTCGATCACCTTCTCGGCGGTGGGCGCGGCCTCCGTGAAGAACCCGGGCGCGCCGACCGCGGCGATCGTCCCCCCGTCGATCAGGACGTCGGCCGCCTCCACGCCGGTGGGAGAGACCAGCTTCCCGTTCAGGATCAGCGTGTGCGTCATCTCGTTTCCCCTCAGCGGGCCACGATCTCGTCGTACGCGTCGGGCCGGCGATCGCGGTAGAACGCCCACCGGTCTCGCACCTCGCGGATCTTCCCGAGGTCGAGGTCGCGCACGATCAGCTCGGGCTTGAAGGCATCGCCGACGTCGCCGACGAACTGGCCCTCTGGGTCGACGAAGTAGCTCTGTCCGTAGAAGTCATTGTCGCCGAGCGGCTCGATGCCGACGCGGTTGATCGCTCCCACGAAGTACATGTTGGCGACCGCCGCCGCGGGCTGTTCCAGCCGCCAGAGGTACTCGCTCAGCCCGCGATGCGTCGCGCTCGGGTTGAAGACGATCTCGGCACCGTTCAGTCCGAGGATGCGCCAGCCTTCGGGGAAGTGCCGGTCGTAGCAGATGTAGACCCCGACCTTGCCGACGGCCGTCTGGAAGACCGGATACCCGCCCGTTCCGGGCGCGAAGTAGAACTTCTCCCAGAATCCCTGGACCTGCGGGATGTGCTGCTTGCGGTACTTCCCGAGGTAGGAACCGTCGGCGTCGATCACGGCGGCCGTGTTGTGATACAGGCCCGGCTGCACGATCTCGTACATCGGGAGCACCAGCACCATGCCGAGTTCCTTCGCCACGCTCTGGAACCGCTGGGTCGTCGGACCGTCTGGGATCGGCTCGGTGTAGCTGTAGTACTCGGCGTCCTGCACCTGGCAGAAGTAGGGTCCGTAGAACAGCTCCTGGAAGCACATCACCTGTGCCCCGAGGCCGGCTGCCTCGCGCGCGGCCTCCTCGTGCTTGTCGATCATCGCCTCCTGGGTGCCGGCCCAGTCGGTCTGCAGCAGCGCCGCCTTCACGGTGGTCATCGTGTCTCGGCTCCTCGCTCGGTCCGTCCCGGCCATCGTAGTGACCCGCCGCCCATGTCGCGCGGCGGTCGGGGCCCTCGACGTCCCGGACGGAAGCGGGCACGATGGGTCGGTGGCAGGGGGCGACGACGAGCGAGCGATGCGCGCGATGCGGCAGCATCGACTGTTCGCCGGCCTGCCCGAGGAGTCCATCCGAGGGTTGGTGAGCAGCGGGCGCATCCGCACGTATCGATCGCGCTCGTACGTGACCATGCAGGGCGACCCGTCCGACGAGGTCTTCATGCTGCTCGAGGGGAGGCTCGAGGTGTCGACGGTCTCGCCGGAGGCGCGTCCGCAGCTGCAGACCCTGCTGGAACCCGTGCGCCTGTTCGGCGAGCTCGGGGTGCTGGCGGGTCTCGAGCGCACCGCGTCGGTGCTGTGCCTGGAGGACGCTCGGATCTGGACGCTCGGGCGAGAGGAGTTCATGTCCCTCGTCGCGGCCCAGCCCTCGATGGCGGTCGGCCTCCTCCAGGCGATGGCGAGACAGGTGCTCTCGAAGGAGTCCATGGCCGACGACCTCGTCTGGCTCGATCTGAAGGGTCGGCTCGCCAAGCGCCTGCTGCAACTCGCGACGACGTCGGAGGCGGGCGGTCCACCCGTCGTGCCTTCGATCACCCAGGCCGACCTGGCGAGCATGTGCGGGGTCACCCGGGAGAGCGTCTCCAAGACGCTGGCGTCGTTCGACCGCCGGGGGTTCGTGCGTCGGGAGGGCCGGAGCTACGTGCTGCTCGACCCCGAGGCGCTTCGCCGTCTGGCCGAGGGCTAGGCCTGCACGGCCTGAACATGCGACGACGGTGGATCGGCTGTTCCGATCCACCGTCGCCGGGGCTTGGGAGCGCGACTTCCGCCCTATCGGCCGGGGGCCGTTCCGGGCGTCGGATCCTCCGCCAGCGGAACGCTTCCCTGGTAGCCGCCGCCCTCGCGCACCTCGGTGAAGGTATCGAGGCGCTCGCCCGAGAACGCCTGCACGGGCGTCGGATACTCGCGGACGCCGGCGAAGCTGTCGGGGGTCCCCAGGGGGATCGCGCCGGCGTAGGCGCCACCCTCGCGGACGGCCGTCGCCGGTCCGAGGTGCTCCACCGTGCCGGCCCTCACGTCGACGAGCCCACGGCCGCGCAGCACGTCGTCCTTCGTGCGCGGCTCGGCCTGCGCCTGTGCCTGGGCTGGCCCCTGCACGGAGACGTCGCCGGTCTCGCCCTGCAGTGCGAGCAGGATCGCCGCGGCGACGATCATGCCGACGGTGCCGATCAACACCCACGACCAGGGCGACTGTCCGTGGGCCACCTCGTGAGTCCTGGACGCATCCATGACTCCTCCTTCCGGTCGGTGGCTGCGTGGTTCGCAGCTCTCGTGACGACCGTAGGCAACGATCACTTCCCGGTCGGTGAGGGAGGCCACCGTCCGGGTGTGGATCGGCTCACATCGGAGCCGGTCGACGAGGGCTGAAGGGCCCGGACGTGCGACGACGGCGGATCGGGACGTGAGCACCGATCCGCCGTCGCGGTGCGGGAGGGTCAGCAACCAGCCTTCACGGGGCAGCGGCCGTCTTGAGGGGTCGCCGTTCCTGCTCCGTAGTAGGCGCCGCTCTCGCGCACGTCGGTGAAGCTGTCGGGGGTTCCGATCGGTGCCGTTCCCGCGTAGTCGCCGCCTTCACGAACGGCGGTCGCGAACCCCACGCCGAGCACCTCGCCCGTGCGGACCGCGCCGAGCCCGATGGAGGCGGGGTTCCCGATGGCCTGTCCTCGTCCGTGCAACGGGTAGTCGCCCACGGGCGCCCGCACCTGCGCCGGCGCGTCGACCGTGACCGGGGCGCGCACGGTGTCGCTGCCGGTGGTCTCCAGCGCGACCAGGATCGCTCCGACGAGCGCGAGTCCGATCGTGCCCACCAACACCCACCACCAGATCGACTGCTCGTGGCCGACGTGCTGAGTCTTGGACGCGTCCATGACTCCTCCTTCCGGTCGGTGGCTGCGTCGTTCGCAGCTCTCGGGACGACCGTAGGCATCGATGAGGAGCCGGTCGGTGAACGACCTCACGGAGGCGCTGTGAACCGGCTCACACCCTCGAGCGAGGGCCGACCGCCGCCGACCTGCAAGAAGGAGAGGAGGTCTATCGGCTCGGGTCCTCGGTCGACGGATGCCCGACCGGCACGATGTAGAGGGGCAGCTCGTCGTCGCCGACGCCGATCGCATCTCGCACCGCGTCGTCGGAGAACGCACCGAGCGGCACGGCGCCGAGCCCCATCGCGGTCGCCTCGAGCAGCACGTTCTGGCAGACGTGTCCCGCCTCCAACTGCACGTACCGCTCCGCTCGGTCTCCGTACTTCCCGCTGGCACGGGCGAGGACGGCGGTGAGGACGAACAGGGCCGGCGCGAGGTCGGCGGCCTGCTGCCCTCCGGTGGCCGCTGCGAGGCGTGGACGTCGGTCCTCGGGCGTGAGGAGCACGGTCCCGCCTTCATCGGGCAGGAAACGACGTACACCGTCGGACGTCGCGACCGAGACCTCGATCGGGTACAGGGCGCCGGCCGACGGTGCGGTCCGGCCGCCCCATGGCGCGGTGACACCCTGGGCCGCCCAGAGCAGGTGCGCGATGGACGCCTCGTCCACGGGATCACGGGTGAAGGCACGCACCGATCGCCGGTGACCGAGCACCTCGTCCAGCTCTGCCCCCGTCGGTCGGGGGGAGGGAAGGGGCGAGGGTGCCGCCGGGCCGGTCGGCTCGACGAGTCCTCCGCCGCTCGAACACGCGCCGACCGCGGCGAGCGCAGCGCCCGCGATGAAGGTGCGTCTGTGCATGTGCACCTCCTCAGGACCGGAACCGGGCCATGGAGGCTCCGGCGAGTCGGCTCTCGCTTCGATGATGCACGACGCGGCGTGACGGGGGCGGGACCTTGGGCTGTCGAGCGTGGTGCCGAACGACCCGGCGGCCTCCACGGGCATGCCTCGAACCGTAAGGTGGTGATGTGAGTCCCCTGCAGATCGGAGACGTCGCACCGGAGGTTCCCGGGGTGGCGTTCGGCGACGGTCCGGTCGGGCTCTTCTTCTACAAGGTGACGTGCCCCACGTGCCAGATGGCCGCATCGCCGACGGGACGGTTCGAGCGGGCGTTCCCCGGACGTGTGGTCGGCATCGGGCAGGATCCCGAGCTCGACCTGACGCGCTTCACCCACGAGTACGAGTTGGGCATCCGGTCCCTCGAGGATGCGCCGCCCTACCCGATCTCCGACGCATACGCCGTGGAGTCGGTGCCCACCTTGTTCCTGGTCGGGAACGACGGGCACGTGCTCGATTCGGTCGGCGCGTGGGATCGGGACGGGTTCAACCGCGTGGCCTCGAGGCTCGCCGACCTGACGGGCGGGGAGTCGGTGGTCGTCTCGACGCCCGATGACGGGCTCCCCGACTTCAAGCCCGGGTGAGGCTCCCGCAACGCGCGCTCGGTCTGAGCGACGAGTTCGGCGGTAGCGGACAGGGGCAGGGCTAGACTTGGCCGCGATGTCCGACATCCGTCGACGCGCGAACCTCGCTCCCGCTCTCGGAGGGGCGGGTCCGACGATGCTGATCGGGGGGGCCGAGGACAAGCTCCGGGGCCGACAGATCCTGAAGCGGTTCGTGAAGTTCGCGGGCGGGGCCGAGGCTCGCGTCGCCGTGGTCGCGACCGCGTCGGAGATCGGGGAGCAAGCGCTGCAGCTCTACGAGGGCCTCTTCCTCGAGCTCGGAGTCGCGAGCGTGGAAGGGCTGCATCCGCGAGAGCGCGGCGAGGCCGACTCCCCCGAGGCGGCAGCCCGCCTCGTCGATGCCACAGGCGTCTTCCTCACCGGGGGCAACCAGCTGCGCCTCACGTCGGTCGTCGCGGGCACCCGGCTGCACCACGCGTTGCACCTCGCGCAGGATCGCGGAGTGGTGGTCGCCGGCACGTCGGCAGGCGCGAGCGCCCTCGCCTCTCACATGATGGCGTTCGGTCAGCCGGGCGCCACACCGCGGCACGGGCACGTGCAGACCGCCGCCGGGCTGGCGCTCGTCGAGGGCATGATCGTGGACCAGCACTTCGAGCAGCGGACGCGGCTCGGGCGGCTGCTCTCCGCGATCGCGCAGTCCCCGTCGTTGATCGGGCTGGGCCTCGACGAGGACACGTGCGCGATCGTGCACTCGAACCATGCGATGGAGGTGATCGGCCGTGGGGCGGTCACGGTGGTCGACGGCTCCCACATGGAGACCGACGCGTACCGCCTGCGCGGTCGGCGGCCGATGATGGTCTCGGGCGCCCTGCTGCACTCGATCCCGGCAGGCCACTGGTTCGATCTGCGGGCGCGGGCCCTGTTCCGCGACGAGACCGACGCCTCCGGTGAGCGCGAGGCATCGGAGTGACCACCACCCGCAAGCCCGCGAGATCGCCGAAGCGGTCCACCTTCGCGCCGAAGAAGGGGAAGAAGGAGCAGAAGCCGGCGCCGAAGGGCTCTGGGAAGGCTGCCAAGCCCGGTCCGGATCTGCAGATCCTGCAGATGCAGGTCCTCCGCGGTCCCAACTACTACTCCTACGAGCCGGCGATCCGCCTCGTCGTGGACCTGGGGTCGCTCGAGCACTGGCCGTCGAACACGATCCCGGGATTCAACGAGAGCCTGCTCGAACTGTTGCCGGGCGTCGGTGAGCACTCGTGCTCCCGCGGGCACGCCGGCGGGTTCCGCGAGCGGCTCGAGGAAGGCACCTGGGCCGGCCACGTCGCCGAGCACATCGCCATCGAGCTCCAGCGAGAGTCCGGCTCGCAGGTCTACCGCGGGAAGACTCGCGGCACCGGCACGGCCGGTCAGTACAACGTGACGTTCGGCTACTGGGAGGAGCAGGTGGGACTGGCCGCGGGGCGCCTGGCCGTGCGGCTCGTGAACCATCTCGTGCGACCCGAGCGAGGATTCGAGTTCGATACGGAGCTCGAGCGCCTGATCCTGCTCGCGGAGCGACGGGCGTTCGGGCCGTCGACCCAGGCCATCCTCGACGAGGCGGCGAGTCGCGACGTGCCGTACATCCGCCTGAACGACCAGTCGCTCGTGCAGCTCGGCCAGGGCAAGTACCAGCAGCGCATCCGCGCCACGATGACCTCGCTCACGTCGGCGCTGGCCGTCGACGTCGCCGGCGACAAGCAGCTCACCCG
>DASZOO010000146.1:0-2205 GCA_035550775.1 Actinomycetota bacterium
GCCGGCTCCCGCCTCCGGAACGCCCAACGCCAGGTTCACCGCGCCGCCGATCGCCAAGCCCAGGCCGAACCCTCCCGCCACGTCGAGCGGGTTGTGCGCGCCGAGGTACACGCGCGCGAACGCGACCAGAGCGACGACCAGCCACGGCAGCGCGCGCCAACGGCCCCGCAGGTAGGGGATCGCGACCCAGGCGAGGCCGGTCACGAGGAGGACGTGACCGCTGACGAACGAGACACCGCTCGTCGGGGTCCCGGCACGAACGATCGCTTCGGGCTCGGTCACCCCCGGACGCTCACGGTGCACGAGCTGCCAGACGACCCGCTCGGCGAGCAGCTTGCCGGCCGTGACCAGCAGCGCGGCGATCGCGAGGCGCGGCCGTCGGGCGGCGAGGGCCACGAGCGCCACGGCCGGACCGACGGCGAGCACCCCCAGGAACTGGACCGCGACCATCACCGGCTCCAGCTCGTCGGGCAGTCCGTTGATCGCCTCGAACACGGCACGCTCGACGCCACCGACCCGGCCGCTCGACGCCGGGATCGCGCAGAGCACGAACAGACCGACGCCCCCTGCCAGCGCCCAGACGTCCGCGCGACGACGCGTCACCAGCGCCAGAGCCTGACCGCGACGTCTCCCGCGACCAGCACCAGGATCGACCGGACGGCCCACGAATCCCCCGTCGTGGCCGCCACCGCGACGGCGCCGATCGCGATCACGCCGGCCAGGACCTTCGCCCAGGTCCTCGTTCCGCTTGCCGTGCTGTCCATCTGACCCCCTTCCCTCGGTCCGCAGGGTACGCCCCGGTCACGACCCCGCGCAAATCCCACCTGCGCGATGGACTTTCGGCGTCCGTGGCGGGTAGCATCGGAGGTGTTGGCCGCACCGCGGACCGCGCGGTGATCCAGAGAGACGCGCAAGGAGCAGCCCACCGATGGCCGTCACCCAGGAAGAGCACCTGCAGGAGCTCGCCAAGGGCTACCGCTTCGACTGGAAGGACCCGTCACACGCCGTCTTCGAGCCGAAGAAGGGCCTGGACGAGCGCGTGGTCGAGGAGATCTCCGCGCTCAAGAGCGAGCCCGACTGGATGCGGAAGTTCCGCCTGAAGTCGCTGCGCTACTTCGAGATGCGCCCCATGCCGTGGTGGGGGGCCGATCTGTCCGACATCGACTTCCAGGACATCTACTACTTCATCCGCTCGACGGAGAAGCAGGCGGCGAACTGGGACGAGCTACCCGAGGACATCCGCGGCACCTGGGACAAGCTCGGCATCCCCGAGGCCGAGCAGAAGTACCTGGGTGGCGTCAGCGCGCAGTACGAGAGCGAGGTCGTCTACCACAAGATCAAGGACGAGCTCGATCAGCTCGGCGTGCTGTTCACCGACATGGACAGCGCGGTGCGCGACTACCCCGACCTCGTGCGGGAGTACTTCGGCACCGTGATCCCGCCCAATGACAACAAGTTCGCGTCGCTGAACTCCGCGGTGTGGTCGGGGGGCTCGTTCATCTACGTGCCGCCGGGCGTGCACGTCGACATCCCGCTGCAGGCCTACTTCCGCATCAACGCGGAGAACATGGGCCAGTTCGAGCGCACGCTGATCATCGCCGACGAGGGCTCGTACGTGCACTACGTCGAGGGCTGCTCCGCCCCGATCTACACGAGCGACTCGCTGCACTCCGCGGTCGTCGAGATCATCGTGAAGAAGGGCGCGCGGGTCCGGTACACGACGATCCAGAACTGGTCGACGAACGTGTACAACCTGGTGACCAAGCGCGCGGTGGCCCACGAGGACGCCGTCATGGAATGGGTCGACGGCAACATCGGCTCGAAGGTCACGATGAAGTACCCCTCGATCTACCTGATGGGCGAGGGCGCGCGGGGCGAGGTGCTCTCCGTGGCCTACGCCGGCAAGGGCATGCACACCGACGCCGGCGGCAAGGCTATCCACGTCGCGCCGCACACGACGAGCGTGATCACGTCGAAGTCGGTCTCGAAGGACGGGGGTCGCACCGGCTACCGCGGTCTGATCCGCGTGGAGCCCGACGCCCACCACGCGAAGTCGAACGTGCGCTGCGACGCGTTGATCCTCGACGAGGAGAGCCGCAGCGACACCTACCCCTACATCGAGGTCGAGGAGGAGACGGCCGCGCTCGGCCACGAGGCCACGGTCTCGAAGGTCGGCGAGGACCAACTCTTCTACCTGATGAGCCG
>DASZOO010000147.1:0-20594 GCA_035550775.1 Actinomycetota bacterium
GGCGCGGTGACCCTCAGGCGGGGTCGATCCGATCGACGCAGGCATCGAAGGCATCGGCCACCAGTTCCACGCGGTCGAACTCGCCCATCGCGGCGGTGACGTACCCGAACCCCGTCCGCCGTTCCCGGTTCCCGCCGCCCCACGCCCCTCCGAGCCCACCCATGCCGAAGCCATGCTCATCGATGCCGACGCCCAGCCCCCACGACACCTCGACGTCCAGCAACACGTCGGGTCCCGAGCACTGCACGGAGGTCATCGCGCGGGTCTGCTCCTCGCTCAGCAGGACGACACCGTCGAGGGTGCCCCCCTCGGCCAGCGCCGCGTGCAGCCGGGCGAGCGATCGAGCGGTGCCGTGCCCGTTGATCGCGGGGAACTCGGCCTGCCGCCATCGACGGCTGTTGATGAGACCGAGGTCGAGCAGACCGGGAGGGTTGCCGAGCGCCCGGCCGCGGATAGAAGCCGTGTCCCAGAGCGTGCGTTCGGCCCAGCCGGGCTCGATCGCTCGCACCGTGGCGCACCGCGCGACCTCGTCGGGTCGCAGCCCGACGGCGAAGTCGATGCCCAACGGCCCGGCGACCTCGTCGCGCAGGAACGTCCCCAGGCTCCGTCCGTCGACCCGCCGCACGAGCTCGCCGACGAGGTGGCCGAAGAACCACGCGTGCTCGCCGTGCCGCGTGCCGGGCGGCCACCACGGTTCCTCCCGCTCGAGGGCGTGCACGATGCGATCCCAGTCGCAGGCCGCCTCGGTCGGCAGCGGTTCGCTGATGCCGAGCAGCCCTGCCTGGTGCGTGAGCAACCACCGCACGAGCACGTTGGACTTGCCGGCCGCGGCGAACTCGGGCCAGTAGCGGGCGACCGGCGCATCGAGCTCCACGGCGCCCGCATCGACCAGCCGAAGCAGGCACACGGCGGCGAACGGCTTCGTGACGGAGTACACGTGCACGATCGTGTCCCGCCGCCACGGCTCTCCGTCGGCCGCGTCCCCGCCCCAGAGGTCGACGACCTGCTTCCCGCCGTGATAGCCGGCCACGGCGGCACCAATCTCCCCCAGCTCGTCGAACACGCGACCGAAGGCTTCCTCGACCGGTTCGAACCCCGACGCGACGCTCCCTTCGATCTGCGGGACGGTCATGCGGGGCAGGCTCTCACAGGTCCGGGCCGGCTGCGGATTTGCGACGACCCGCCGACCGCCATAGGCTCGGGTTCCGGCGACGATCGGAGGCTTCCGTGCGTCCACGCTTGCGACACAACGACAACCCACATCGGCTCCGCCGTCTGGCGCTCGTGATCGGCGGCATGGTCGCTGCGCTCGTCGTGGCCGCGGGTCCCGCGGGCGCCCAGGACGCCGGGACATCGTCCCGAGACGATCTGGTCGTGCTGACCGGAAGCCTGGTGGTCGCCGAGGGCGAGACGGTCGACAGCGCGGTGATCTTCGACGGCCCCGCGACGATCGACGGCAGCGTCACCCAGAGCGTCGTCGTGTTCAACGGCGACGCGGAGATCTCCGGCACGGTGGACCGGGACGTCGTCGTGTTCAACGGTTCGGTGGTCGTGCGCTCCGGGGCGACGATCGAGGGCAACCTCATCTCGGTCGAGTCCCCCACGGTCGAGGACGGGGCGACGGTCCGAGGCGAGCAGCGCCGAGTGAGCACCGAGTTCGACTGGGCCACCTTCGGCTTCGCGAGCCGGTTCGCGTGGTGGATCGGCTACTCGATCTCGACGTTGCTGCTCGGGCTCGGCCTGCTGGCGCTCGCCCCGGGGCTCGACCGCGCCATCCCCGACGCCGCCCGGTCGCAGACGGGCGCGTCGATCGGGCTCGGCGCGGCCGCGTTCTTCCTGCTCCCCATCCTCGCCGTCCTGTTCGTGGCGATCGTCATCGCCCTCCCGCTGGGGTTGTTCCTGCTGCTCGCGCTGGCGCTGCTGTACACGATCGGGTACGTCGCCGGCGCCCACGTGCTGGGCCGCCGGTTGGTCTCGCCTCCGAAGTCGAGGTTCCTGGCGTTCCTGGCCGGCTGGGGCATCCTTCGCCTCGTGGCCCTGATCCCGGTGATCGGCGGGCTCGCCTGGATCGTCGCCGCGATCTTCGGCCTCGGCGTGCTGTGGGTCGCCGCGCGCCGTTCGACGCCTGCCCCACCCGCGTCGGCGATGCCGGCGATGCCCGTGATGCCGGAGCCCACCCCCTGAGCCTCGAGCTCGGACTTCAGAAGCGATAGCCGGGTGGAGGGGGCGAACAGATCGCCTTCGCGCGCCGGCGCAGGCGCGCCTCGATCGAGGCATGGGCCTTCGAGCGATGGCGGCTCGACATCTCCCACGGGTCCTTCCGGAGGTCGTACAGCTCCTGCTCGCCGTTCGCGTAGCGGATGTACTTGTAGCGGCGGGACCGCACGGCGCAGTACGACGGCGGCCGCCCCGTGTCGACGAGCCGCTCGATCGCGAACAGCTTCCGCACCGGCTGTGAGGCGCCCCTGAGCTGGCGGACCAGCGATCGTCCGTCGGTGCGAGGCATCCGGACCCCCGCGAGCTTGCCCAGCGTCTCGGCCACGTCGATGTTCAGCATGAGCTGTTTGCCCCTGATGCCGTGCGGGATGCCGGGGCCCCGGACGATCAGCGGGATCCGGATCGCCTCGTCCCACGCGCTCTTCTTCGTGACCCACCGATGCGACCCGCCCGAGAGCCCGTTGTCGCTCATGAACACGATGATCGCATCTCGCAGCCGGCCTTCGGCGCGCAAGGAATCGAGGATGCCCGCGACGGCCTCGTCGAGCGCCATCAGCATGCGCATCTGGTCACGCTTCTTGAGCGCCCATCGCGCGGCGCCGGCAGGTCGGGAACGGAGCCACGACGGCTTGTCGGACAGGTTCCGCTCCCCGAAGTTCGGCGGCATCTTCGGGACGTAGGACCCGAACAGGGACGCGTGGCGGGGCGCCGGCGTGAAGGGAGCGTGCGGCGTGTACGGAGCGAACATCAAGAACAGGGGCTTGGTCGCGGGGGTCGACGAGATGAACCCGGTGGCGTGATCGGCGAGCACGTCGGTCGAGTAGTGCGAGGGGCTCGAGCCGTAGCTCCGGATCGAGCCGTTGACCGTGAGCCGATAGTCGTAGTAGCCGACGGTGCTGGCGTCGAAGGCCACCCACCGGTCCCACCCGCGTGGCACGTGCGAGGTGGCGTTGTACCCGTTCATGTACTTGCCCACGAACGCCGTGCGGTAGCCGGCACGGTGGAACCAGGTCGCCATCGTGGAATCCTCGTGCCGCTTGAACGAGACGAATCCGCCGCGCCCGAGCTGGTTCTGGTTGTTCCAGACGCGGGTCGTGTGCGAGTAGTTCCCCGTGAGGATCGACGCGCGGCTGGGGCAACACAGGGAGTTCACGACGAACGCGTTCCTGGCGGTGAAGCCCTTGTCGACGAGCGCGCCGCGGATCGTGGGCAGGTATCCGGGGGGGAATCGCTCACGCAGCGCCGTCTTCACCCCGGCTTCGTCCCACCGCATGTCGTCGGCGACGATCACCACCACGGACGGCCGGCGGGTACGTCGCTCGGCCGGGCCCTCGGACCTCGCCTCGACCTGCGGTGGCAGCAGCGTCGCCAGGACGGCTGCGCAGAGCACGACCGGCAACGCGCTCCGCTTCGCTCGGATCGTCGCCGGGCCGCCACTCATCGCGGTTCACGGTAGCGGCGGCTCCGTCGCCGTGCGAATCCCCAGGTGGCCGGCCGTGCCCGAAGGCTCGCCATCGGTCCCGGCCTCGTTTCGATCGCCGGCCCGGCGGGAAGGGCAGCCTCACGGATCTCGGAAGGAGGACCACATGAACTGCGGACACGAAGGGTGTCGGTGCCAGGTCGCCGACGACGAGCGGTTCTGCAGCGACCACTGTCGCGAGCACGCCGGCGATGCCACGCATGCCGGCGGGCACCCGTGCGAGTGCGGTCACCCGGCCTGCCAGGCCGTCGGGGTCTGAACCCGAACCGCCCCGGGTCACGGCTCGAGCGGTCCGGAACGGACCCCGGACGGCGGCGTCGACCGTCGAGCGCCACATGCCTTCAACAGGAACGGGTAGGGGTCGATCGCGTCCATCACGAGGCTGAACCCGAACGGCGATCGATGGCGGGGATACGGCGCCGCCCACGGGTGCCACTCGAAGTGGTTGTGGGGACCCCTCGCATCCCCCGTGGCGCCGACGTAGCCGACGACGTCTCCCGCCCTCACCCATCCGAGCTTGCCGGTCCTGCTCAGGTGCACGTTCCTCGTGTAGCCGCGGCGACCCACGACGGTCACGTAGAGACCCGCGAACCAGCCGTCCCGGTGGGCGACGGCGAACCCGTCGAAGGTCGCGGGGACCGGGGTGCCGGCGGGCGCGACGACGTCGTTGCCCCAGTGGGGGTGGTACCCGCCGACGGTGCGCCGTTCGCCGAAGCTGTCCCGGAAGTAGGCCCGCCCGCGGACGGGGCAGTGGCGGAACGGGTCGCGCGTCGGTCGGTCCGCCGTGCCGGGCCGCGGGTACGAGTTGAACCTCCCGGTTCGCTTGATGTGGGCCCACGCCGCCGAGGGGCTGCCGTAGTGCAACCAGATCCAGCGCAGCCCCGCGATGATCTGCTGCGTCCACGCGGAGTACTCGGCGCGGTGGGGACACGCCCCCCACCCCGACGTGAAGCAGGCCTTCGACAGTCGGAAGGCGGAGCGATCGGCCGTCATCCAGGTCCCGTGAACCGTCTGCATCTCCTGCACGGTCATCGCGAAGACGCCACGCCAGACGTAGTAGGAACGGCCGCGCTCGCGGAACTCCGGCGCGAATCCGGTTCCCTGCCAACAGGCGATCTTCGCGATCTCCGGTGAGCCGGCCCAGCGTGCGGGCAGATCCCGCGAGATCCGGATCGCCCTGCGCACCTGCCGCTGGAACCTGCGCGGCGGCGTGGGCCGGAAGCACTCGCCGACCTGCACCCGCGGGGACGCCGCCGCCCGCGACGACGTCGCCGAGCCGACCACGCAGGACACGACGAGCAGGCATGCGACGAGGCCGGAGATCGTTCGGGCCCGGCGAACCAGGGTCACGTCTCGGCCGGCACGAGGCCGAAGATGGTGCTCGCGGCGCCCGAGCCGTGACGGTTCCTCGGGCCGCCGATCACGATCCATCCCCCGGACGTCGGCAGCTGCCCGAGGTGCGTGAGGTTCTCCAGCGTGAAGCGATGGCGATTCAGCGTCAGCCACGACTCCACGAACGACGCGTCGCTCGAGGGGTCGGGGCCGAACGTGTCCGAGCCGAGCGCACCACGCCGGCCGAGCACGCCGGTCTCGATCAGCCAGCGCACGGCCCACTGCGTGAACCCGGGCTGGCTGAACTTCGAGCCCGGCTGACCGCAGTTGTAGTACGTGGGCTCGTTGCGTGCGAGCTCCGGACCCCAGAACTCGTCGCAGCCCGTCCACAACAGCACCGCGGCGCCCTGCGGCATCTCCCCGTGATCCGTCTCCCACTGCTGCAGGTCCGCCTTCGTCACGACGTGGTTCGCGTCGGCGGCGACCTCGTCCCGCACGTCGATCACGACGGCGGGCAGCACGTAGTCGGCGGCGTTGAGATCGTCGGCACAGGCCTTGCCCTCGCGGAAGTGGCACGGGGCGCTGTAGTGGGTGCCGGTGTGCTCGCCCTCGCGCGCGACCTGCATGTAGAAGCCGTCCGCCGGCACGGTCGCCACGGTCCGCAGGGTGAAGGCGGGATCCCCCGGGAACAGCGGCGTCCGGCGCGGCGAGTTCACGTGGCTGAGGCTCACGACGCGCGTGAACCCGGGCAACCCCGTGGCGTCGCCTCCGCCACGGCGAGCCCCGGCGAGCCCCGCCACGAAGCCCCCGGCTACCAGCGTCGCTGCGGCGAGCAGCGCGATCACCTTGGTGCGCACGTCCAGACCTCCCCTGTTCGGAACCCGGACATCCTGCGCGGTGCGGCCGGACGGGCGCAACTCGACGGCCGCGATCAGGAGGGGACGGGAAGCGGGACCCGGCCCTCCATCACCGTGGAGCCGTCACGACCGCTGACGCCGATCGAGGCGACCATGTCGCGAGGCAGCGGCGAATACAGGCTGATGTAGAGGTCGCCCTCGACACCGACGAACGTGCCCAGGGGCGACCGCTCTCCCGTGCCCGCTTCCTCGAACCACACGGCGTACGTCTCACCGGTGGACAGTCCCGACGTCGTGATCTCGACCCACGTGCTCCGCGGATCCTCGTGGATCACCGCCTCGCCGAGCACACCCGGCCGGGCCGCCGTCAAGGCGACCACCTCGCCCTGGGGAGGCTCCGAGGGCTCCAGCGCCATCTGGCCCACGACCACGATCAGGGCGAGCACGGCGGCCGCGGCTCCGACGCGCCCGATCACCGAGCGGCGACGGGCGCGTCGGCGGCTGCCGCGTTCCCACTCGATGCGCGAGAGCACCTGATCGAGCATCTCCCGAGAGGGTTCGGGCGGCGCTCCGAGCCGTTCCGGATCGGCCAGCGGCAACAGGGCCGCGACCGGCGCGAGCTCCCGGGCCTCCTCGCGGCACACGGCGCACCCGTCGAGATGGGCGCGCACCGCGGCCTCCTGATCGGGATCGAGATGGCCGAGCACGAACGCGCCGAGCAACGGCCGCACGTGATCGTCAGGACGAGCGGTCATCCCACCCCATCTCCTCCAACGCGAGCCGCAGCGCTCGCAGCGCGTAGTAGACCCTGCTCTTGACCGTGCCCTCGGGGATGCCGAGTTCGGCGGCGACCTCCGCGTACGGGCGGCGCCGGAAGTAGGTCTCGAGCACGACCCGCCGGTGATCCTCGCCGATACGACGAAGACCCTCCTCGATCTGCCAGGCCAACAGCGCCTGCTCGAGCCGGTCCTCGGGAGACAGGGACCGCTCCGCGGCCCCCTGGATCGCGTCGTCCGAGGCGGGCTCCGGCCAGATCGCCCGTGCCCTCGCAAGGTCGATCACGACGTGGCGGAGGATCGCGAAGAGCCATCCACGGAGGCTGCCGAGTTGCGGGTCGAACCGGTCGCCGAACCGCCAGGCTCGCACGAACGTCTCCTGCACCGCCTCCTCGGCGAGCCCGCGATCGTTCAGCGACCGCACGGCGAACCCGAGCATCTCGCCGGCATGCGCCGAGTACGCGGCTCTGATGCCGCTCTCGTCGAGATCGGACCGTGCGGAACCCATGGGCTGTCTCAGGGTACGGATCGTCGGTGCCCGCGGTTCGATCGGAGATCGGTTGAACGCGGCGGCCGCCAGGGCCGTATCCCCGTCGGCGTCACGACGGATCGAGACGGAAGGAGACGGACACGATGCGGATCGGTGCGATGCGGATGGTCGCCATCGGACTCGGCATGGCTCTGCTCGTCGCCGCGTGCGGCGACGAGGGCGGCGACGCGGGGCAGGGGTCCGCGGCCGCACAGCCATCCCCATCCGCAGAGGCGAGCGACGCCGTGGGTGCGGGCACGGTGAGCCTGGGCGACTCGGACCTCGGCTCGATCCTGGTCGACGCCGACGGTAAGACCCTCTACCTGTTCGAATCGGACACCGACGGCTCCAGCACGTGCTACGACGATTGCGCCACGACCTGGCCTCCGCTGATCGACGAGGCCCCCACCGCCGGCGACGGCGCCGACGAGTCGCTGCTCGGCACCACCGAGCGTGAGGACGGCGAGATGCAGGTGACCTACGACGGGCACCCGCTGTACTACTTCGCGTCGGATCAGGCGGCCGGCGACACGATGGGCCAGGGCATCGGCGACGTCTGGTTCGTCGTGGACGCCTCCGGCAGGGCCGTGACCGACGCAGGCGGGCGTCCCGGCTACTGATCGGCCGTCGCTCGCCGCGACTCGTGCACGGAGCCTCCGCATGCGCTTGACTCCTCCGGGAGAGGAGGAGCCACATGCCGAAGATCTACTCGATCCGTCCGACCTGGAGCCTGAGGGGACGCCGCTTCCAAGGGCTGCGGGGGTTCACCGGCAAGCCGTTCCATCCGCCGCTCACCGACTTCCCCGTCGTCTGCTACGCATTGGCCGCCGTCTTCGATCTGATCTCCTTCTTCTCCCCCGCCGACGACGCGAAGGCGCAGGACTTCTTCGCCGCGGCCACGTTCGTGATGGTGGCCGGGTTCGTCGTGGGCCTGGGCGCCGCGCTGACCGGGTTCCTCGACTGGTGGAAAGGCATCCCTCGCGATCGCCGGTCCGGCCCGATCGGCCGCGCGAAGCACACGCAGGTGTGGCGCACGATCAACTGGCATGCGACCGTGATGGTGGCGGTCACGGTGATCACCCTCGTCGACCTGCTGCTGCGCATCCCGAACTTCGAGGAGGCCCAGACGCAGCCGGCGTGGCTCGTGCTGTCGGTCCTGGCCGCCGCGCTCGTGCTGTTCGGCGCGGCCTACGGGGGCACGTTGGTGTTCGAGTACGGGTTCAACGTCGAGAACGTGGAGGAGGCGTGGAACGAGTCGGAGCAGGACCATCTGCGTCCAGATCGTCGTCGGCCGGCCGGGTAGGTCGAACCGGCCGCTCGAGCGTTATCGCGCCGGTAGCTCCATCTCGCCGTCCTCGAGCAGCCGGATCTGGGTGGAGCGCTCGAACGCGTGGATGCCCCGGAGCACCATGTCGATCGAGCCGACCGGGTCGATGCCGACCGCGGTCTCGGCGGCCAGCACGAGGCCGTGCACGCCGTCGAGGAGCGTGTTCGCGATGTCGTTCGACTCCGCGATCGTCGGCACCCGGCCGGTGACCATCGACTCGAGCAGGTTCGTCGCGACGTAGACCGGCCGGTTCCAACGGTTCGCGTGCCGGATGATCGCCTTCTGGTAGTAAGGGACGAGCTCGAAGGGGACCTCGCGGGAGAGGTCGCCGCGGTCGATCAGCACGGCGTCGGCCGCGTCGATGATCTCGCTCATGTTCCTCACGCCGACGCGGCTCTCGATCTTGGCGATGATGTTCGCCCCGTGCGGCGCCAGCGATCGGATGCGCGCGACGTCGTCGGCGTTCGCCGCGAACGAGAGGGCGTAGTCCGCGATGCCGTGCCGAGCGCCCAGCTCGATCGCCGCCACGTCCTTGTGCGAGAGCGCGGGGAGCTCGGGTGGCGGATCGACCGTGACGCCCTTGTTGGAGCGCATGCGCCCGCCGCTCGTGACCACGGCCCGCGCCCTGCCCTCGGCGACGTCGGTCACCCGCAGGGCGGCCCCGTCGAAGTCGATCTCCAACGCCGTGCCCGCCGACAGCGCGTCGAAGAGCGAGTCCGGCCACAGCGTCACCCTCGAGGCCGATCCCATCACGCGCTCGGCGAGGAGCTCGATCTCGGCGCCCTCCTCGAGCACGATGTCGTCTTCCACCTCGCCGCATCGCACCTGGGCACCCTCGGTGTCGAGGCAGATCGGCGTGGACGAGCAACCCTGCACCAGCTCGATCGCGGGTTCCACGCGTTCGAGCGGCGTGTGGGAGAGGTTGATGCGGAACAGATCGACGTGGCGGGCGTCGAGCTCACGGATGATCTCCGGACGCATCGATGCGGGGCCGAGGGTGCAGAGGATCTGGATCTTCAACGGGGGACCTCCGGGGGGATCGGTCGGTTCGGTTCTTCACGATAGTGGCTCGGCCACCATCGTGACGGACACGGGCTCCCGTGACGAGAGCCCTTCAGCCGCTCTCCGCGGCGATCGGCCTAGGGCTCGGGTCCCGGCATCGACATGGAGGCCGTACGATCGAGGCATCGAGCGTCTGCCGGCCGAGCGGAGTGCCGGCCCATGGAGGTGCGCATGAGGCGCGGTATCGGCGTCACGCCTGGGTGGGTCGTCGGCATCGCGGCCGTGGCGGCCGTCGCGGTGACCGTCGGCGCGGCCACGCTGGGCGCCGGTGCGACCGTGCCCGCGGCGATCGCAGGCGCCGCCGGAACATCGATGCAGGACCGGCCCGCGGACCCGCCCGCCGAGGTCGCCTCCTCGTCGAACCCGAACCCACGGTTCGAGGGAGGGGTGTTCCGGATCGGCCCCTTCCTGCGGGAACGCCTGATCGGCAGGAACTGGCACCCCGGATGCCCGGTGGGGATCGACGACCTTCGCCACGTGCGGGTGAGCCACTGGAGCCTCCGGGGCACGGTGCGCTCGGGGCCGCTGATCCTGCACGAGTCGGTCGCGCGCGACGTGCTGTGGGTCTTCCGGCGGCTGTTCGAGGCCCGCTTCCCGATCCATCGCATCGCGCTGCCGCCCCGCTACCGGCCGCCGACCCGCCTGGACTGGTTCAGCACGCACGACCGTTCCTCGTCGTTCAACTGCCGGCCCGCGACGGGGAACCCGGGCTCGCTCTCGCACCATTCCTACGGATGGGCGATCGACATCAACCCGCTCGAGAACCCCTACGTGCGCTCCGACGGCTCCGTGCTCCGCCGCGCCGCGAAGCCCTACACGGACCGGTCGCGCCGCGAGCCCGGCATGATCCACCCCGGTGACGTGGTGGTGCGCTCGTTCGCCAGGATCGGCTGGGAGTGGGGGGGCGATTGGGTGACGTTGAAGGACTACATGCACTTCTCGCTCACCGGCCGCTGAGCGTCCTTCACGCCTCCCGCGCCGGACCCGTGGGCTCGGGCGGGGGAGGCTCGACCTCGCCCGGCGCCACCGAAGCGCGGACCGGCCCGCCGGCGCTGGCGGCGTCGGACGGAGGCCGCTCGCCCCCGGGACCTTGGTGGCGACCCTGCGCGCCGGGGTTGCGGATGCCCACCGCGTTGATCGCCGCGCCGGCGAGCAGCAGCGCCACCGCGACGAGCATCGCGAGGTGGAACGCGTCGGTCGAGGCCGCACGGGCGGCGGTCCGGATCTGGGGCGAGACATCGCCCGAGGGTTCGTTCAGAGGAGCGATCTGGGCCTGGAACTCCCTCGAGTCCACGTCGGTGCCGGGCACCTGCCGGGCGATGGAGGCGTAGAAGCTCGAGGCGACCGCCACGAAGATCACGGCCGTCACGAGCGGCGAGCCCACGCGCGAGATCGCGTTGTTGATGGCCGAAGCCACGCCGGCGTTGCTCTCGGGCACCGACGTCATCAGGGCGGTGGTCAGCGGCGCGACCATGATCGTCAGGCCGGTGCCGAACACGAGCAGCGCCGGGAGCAGGTCGATGAAGTAGTCGGCGGGGGGCACGATCGACGATCCCCGGCCGCCGCCGAGCACCCACGCCTGGCTGTCAGGCGGGATCCGCACGTACCAGAGCAGCCCGAGCGCCATGATCGCGGGGCCGAGCGCCATGTAGAGCCGTGGGCCGTGCCGTGCGGCGAGCTTGCCGAAGCGCGTCGAGAACAGCACCAGCAGCAACGACGACGGGATGCCGGCGATACCGGCGGCCTGCTCGTTGTAGCCGAGCGTGCCGATCAGGAAGATGCCCTGGAACGTCAGCGAGACGTAGAGCGCGCCGTAGATCACGAGCGTCGACAGGTTCGTGACCGTGAAGTTCCTCGACCTGAACAGGCGAGGTGGCACCAGCGGATCGCGGCGCTTCACCATCAGGAACGGGAACGCGATCGCGGCGAGGGCCCCGACGACGAGGCTGGCCACGGCCACCGGCTCCCCCCAGCCCTGCTGCTGCCCTCGGATCGTGCCGAACGCGAGGCCGCCCACGGCGAGCACGATCACGATCGAGCCGAGCCAGTCGAAGTGCCCGCTCGCATCGGGGTCACGCGACTCCGGCACGAACCGAACGGTCGCGACGTACGCGATCGCCAGCAGCGGGAGGTTGATCAGGAACGCCATGCGCCAAGAGACCGTGTTGACCAGCAGTCCGCCGACGAACGGACCGAGGATCGAGGTCGCGGCCGAGGCCCCCGCCCACACGCCGAACGCCCGGCCCCGTTCCTCGCCCTCGAAGCTGGCGGTGATGATCGAGAGCGACCCCGGCACCACGAACGCGCCGGCCGCCCCCTGCAGCACCCGGGCGGCGATCAGGATCTCGATCGTGGGCGCGATGCCGCACAGCAGCGAGGTCGCCGCGAAGCCGAGCAGCCCGAGCGAGAACATCTTCCGGCGCCCGTGGAAGTCGGTCAGCCCGCCGGCCAGGATCAGCAGGGCGCTGAGCGTCACGAAGTAGCCGTAGGCGACGTAGGACTGCGCCTCGAGCGTGCCGAATAGGTCCGACGACAGCTCCTCGCCGATGCGAGGCAGGGCCAGGTTCACCACCGAGGTGTCGAGGAACACCACGGAGGAGCCGAGGACGACGGCGACCATCGTCCAGCGCTTGCCCGCCGGGGTCATCGGGCCCCTGCTCGCGACCGACGGTCGGGCCGAGCTCACCGCGGCATCCGACGGACCCACTGGGCGCGCCATTGAGGCGGGTCGAAGGGCTGGGCGAAGTAGTCGGTCTCCTTGACGACCTTCCCGTCGCGGATCTGCACGATGGCGACCGCCTGATACCGGCTTCCGTCCGCGTACTCCAGCTCGACCTCCAGCACCGCGAGATCGTCGGCGCCGCTCGTTCGCCGGAACCGCATCGACGGCAACCCACCCGGGAAGTTCCGATCGATCGCCAGCGCGTCGTCGGCGCCCTCGATCCGCTCCCCCGACTGCGGCCACTCCTGCACGAAGTCGTCGTGCAACAGCCGCCTGGCGGCGTCCCAATCACCCGCGCCGAGGCGCTCCCACAGCTGCTCGGCGATCGCCCCGGCATCTCGGTCGGCCATGGCGTCCCCCTCTCCGGCCGCTCCCGTCGGGAGCCTACGCCACCGTCGCCGTAAGGTGGTCGGGCATGCGGCGGCGTTCCCCCACTCGGACCCTGCACGCGACGATCGTCACGGCGACGGTGCTGGTGGCGTGCACGTCCTCGCCCTCTCCACCCGACGACGAGCCATCGCCGCGGGCCACCACGCCCACCACGTCGGCTTCCCCGACGCAGACGCCCGCCTCGACCGAGGCGCCCGAGCACGAGACCGTGCGCGTGACCGGCCGGCGCGTGTCGATCAGGCCCCCGCATCGAGGGTCCTTCCGGGTCGTTGGCCTCTACCCGTGGCAGGCCTCGCGCTGCGTGGACGCCGAGCGGCCCACGCTCGACGGCCGGTATCCGGGCACCCTGTCGATCCGCGCCGACGACGGCGGCACGCTGACCGTCGTGGTGACGCTGGAGTTCCAGGCTTACCTCGAGGGCATCGCGGAGGTGCCGCCCACCTGGCCGACGGCGGCGCTGGAAGCGCAGGCGATCGCGGCCCGCACCTACGTGCTCTCCCGAACGGGGTGGAGCGGCGAGCAGGGGCGAGAGCTCGGCACGTCGATCTGCGGGACGGCCGACTGCCAGGTGTACGGGGGCATCCCGCGGCCCCGCCCGCCGGGGTTGCATCGCTGGTACCGGGCCGTGCGCGAGACCCGTGGGCAGGTGCTGCTCTCCGGCGATCGCCCGGCCGACACCGTCTACTTCTCGACCTCCAACGGACGCACCTATAGCAACGAGGAGGTCTTCGGCGGCTCCCCCCTGCCCTACCTGCGCGGGGTGGTCGAGCGCGACGACGGCGCCTCGCCGACGTCGCGGTGGCGGGTCGAGCTGCCGGCGCGCGATCTCACGACCGTGCTCCGCGCCGGCGGTTCCTGGCCACGGGGCGCCCCGATCACGTCGGTGTCGGTCGCGGGATCGACGGTCCGACTCGCGGGCGGCGGCCAGAGCCGTTCGATCGACGCCGGCTCGCTCCGCGACGCCGTGAACACGTGGGCTCCCTGCCTGCTTCCCCACCGGTACCCGGGCGACGGGCTGCCCGTGACGATCCCTTCCGGATGGTTCGACCTGTCGTCGAGCCGTCATGCGCTCGTGGTCGAGGGGCGAGGCTGGGGGCACGGCGTCGGCATGGTGCAGTGGGGCGCCTACGGGAAGGCGCGTCGAGGGTGGTCGGCCGAGCGCATCCTCGCCTTCTACTACGGGGGCCTCGAACCGAAGCGGTACGCGGAGCCGGGCACGGTGCAGGTCGTCGTCGCGACCGGCCTGCGCTCGATCACGGTGAAGCCGTCGGCCTCCGGCGCCAGGCTGGGCGGCCGGACGCTCGCCCGCCGGCCGCTTCGGGTCACCGGCGGCGACGAGGTCACGGTGACCGGCACCGCGCCCGCCTGACCGGCGATCGTCAGCGGCCGGTCACGAGCAGCAGCTTCCCGCTCGTCGTGCCGCTCGCGAGGGCCCGGTGCGCATCCGGCGCGCGCTCCAGCGGGAACCGCTCCTGCACGCGCACCTCGAGGTCGCCGGCGGCGACCATCGCGAACACCTCGCCGGCGCGCCAGAGGAGCTCGTCGCGGGTCGCCGTGTAGTCGCCCAGGCCCGGCCGGGTCAGGAACACCGACCCCGGGCCCTGCAGACGGCGGATGTCGAACGGCGGGACCGGGCCGCTCGACTGGCCGAAGACGACGAGGGTGCCGCGTCGGGCGAGCGAGGCCAGGCTGTCCTCGAACGTGTCCCTGGCGATCGAGTCGAACACGATCCGCGCTCCGCGCCCGTCGCCGTGGGATCGCACGACCTCCGGGAGCTCGCGGGTTCCCCTGATCACGACGTCGGTGGCGCCGGCCCCCGACACGAGCTCGGCCTTCTGCCGCGTGGAGGTGGTCCCGACGACGATCAGCCCTCGCGCCGCCGCGAGCTGGGTGAGCAGCAGCCCGACCCCCCCGGCGGCGGCGTGTACCACGACGACGTCGCCCGCCTGGAGCGGCGCGATCGACTCGACGAGGAAGTGAGCGGTCATACCCTGCAGGAGCACGGCGGCGGCCGTCTCCGACCCGATCGCCGGTGGCAGCGGCACGAGACGGTCCGCCGGCACCAGGGCCGCCTCCGCGTAGGACCCGGGGACCATCGCGAACGCGACGCGGTCCCCCGGTCGCATCTCGCCGGCGTCCGGACCGACCTCCAGCACCTCGCCCGCGCCCTCCGTCCCGGGCGTGAACGGCATCGGCACCGCGTAGTTGCCGGACCGCTGTTGCACGTCGATCATGTTCACCCCGGCGGCGTCGATGCCGACCAGCGCCTGCCCCGCCCCGGGCACCGGGCGCTCGACGTCTTCCGGCGCCATCACGTCGGGGTCGCCGGGCTCATGGACGCGGATCGCTCGCATCTGCACCTCCTCGATCGGTCGATTCGCGGACGACGATCGCGGCCACGCTACCGGGTCAGGCGTGCGCGCGGTGATGCCACTGCAGGTGCCGCAGACGCTCGCGGTCGACGCGGCCTCCCACGAAGACCAGCGAGATCACCGAGCCGACCAGCGCCAGGATCGCGTCGACCGTGAACGCGAGACGGATCCCCTGGGGCAGGGAATCGGCCGACGAGACGAGGGCGGTGTTCAAGCCGAGGCCGACCGCACCTCCTGCGATCTGGAACATGTAGATGATGCCGCCGGCCAGGCTCGCTCGCGCGGCATCGAGCGCCGTGACGCCCACGGTGGTGATCGAGGAGTAGAAGAGCCCGATGCCCACCCCCAGCACGAGCATGCCGGGAACCAGGGCGACATAGGTGGTGGATGCGTCGAGGCGCGAGAGCAGCACCATGCCCACGGTCAGGCACGCGGCCCCGGTCGAGACGATCGGCTTGGCCCCGAACCGTCCGTACAACGGACCGGCCGCGAACGAGACGATCGCGAACGTGCCCATCACCGGCAGGAGCCCCGCGCCCGACCGCAGCGCCGAGTACCCGAGCTCCTTCGACAGGAACTGCGGCAGGTAGAGCAGGGCCGCGAAGAAGATCGCCGACATCAGCAGCACGGTGAGCCCGGCCGACGCGAACGCCCGGTTCGACATCACGTCGGGGGGAACCAGCGCACGGTCGCCCTCGCGTCGCTCGACGACGACGAACACCCCGAGCGCGATCGCACCGACGGCGAACAGGCCCAGGATCAGCGGGTCCGTCCATCCCGCGGTCGACCCCTCGTCGAGCGCGACGAGCAGGGACAGCAGGCCGATCGTGAGCACGACGATGCCGGCGACGTCGATGCGCCGGTCGTCGCTCCGTTCCTGCGTGATGTGCACGGTGCGGGCCGTGATGGCAACGGCGAGCGCCGCGATCGGCACGTTGAGGAAGAAGATCCACCGCCACCCGGCCGTGTCGGTGAGCGTTCCGCCGATCAGGGGGCCGACCGCGTTGCCGAACCCGGCGGCGCCGAGGATCAGGCCGCCGGCGAGACCGGCCTTCGCGCTCGGCAGGATCGCGAACGTCATGCCGAGGATCGCCGGCCACATCAGCGCGCCCCCCACCCCCATCAACGCCCGGCACGCGATCAACAGGACGATGCTCGGCGCCAGGCCTCCGAGCAGCGAGAAGGCGGCGAACGTGGCCGCTCCCACGACGAACATGCGCCTGCGCCCGAACATGTCGGCGAGGCGCCCGCCCGGCACGATCAGGATGCCGAACACGAGCGCGTATCCGTTGATCACCCACTGGACGGTCGTGAGGTCCGAGCCGAGGTCCTCCTCGATCGCCGGCAGCGCGACGCTCAACGCGGTGAAGTCGTTCGCGATGACGAGGACCGAGACCCCCATGGCGAGCAGCGCGAGCCGGGTGGCACCGTCGAGACGGGTGGACGCGGGTCTCGCTCCGTTCGGAGAGACGCTCACGATGCGCAGCCCACCCGGGCCGGGTACCAGTGCTCGATGCCGGAGTGGCACACGTCGATGCGCGTCCATGCTCGCAGCGTGAGGTCGTCGGAGCGCTCGTCGACGAACGGGCAGGGATCGTCGAGCACGTCGAAGGACAGCTGCGCCCGCTCGAGCTCCCACGTGTACGTGCCGCGCGTGCCGGAGCAGTTGACGTCGTTGAAGAAGACGATGCGGCCGCCCCGCACCACGTAGTGACCGAGCGCGCGGAACTCGTCGATCTGATGCTCCAGGTAGAAGCGCCCCTCGTGCAGCAGGAGCGTCTGCACGCCGGCGTCGATGCTGTACGGCACACAGCGCTGGCAATGGGTCGGCACCCCGAGTTCCCGGCCACCCGTGTCCTCGAGGGTGAAGACCCGCATGTAGGAACCGTCCACGGGTGTGGGCACCCGCGGCGGAGCCGGCCGGTAGTGGTAGGGCTCCACCTCCGGGCTCAGGTCGATCCGCCCGTTCTCGTCGAGGTGCGGTGCCGGACTCGATGGCGCGGCGGTGGGAGCGATGGAGGACGCGGCGTCGACGGTTCCTTCGTCGTCGGACGCGACGAGGCCACCGACGAACGCCACCGTGGCCACGGAGCACACCACCACGACCCGACGAGCTCGACCAGGGCCGGCCATGGTCGAACCCTACCGCGATGCCGCCGAGCGCTCGATGCGGACGAACCCCCGGGTGACGCCTCCTACACGAGCCGCAGCTGCACGTCGATGGTGCCGGTCAGCGTGCCCGACCCGCCGGTGGCCGTGAGCTTCAGCGAGCCGGAGATCTGGTGGTTCGCCTTCGACATCAGCTTGTTCCAGGCGGTGTCGTTGAGCACCCCCGTGTACGTCGCCTCGCCCTGGGGAGCCAGCGCGATGTCGTCGGGCCCGGTCTGCTTGCTGCCACCCGCGATGAGCCGAACGGTGCCGTTGCACGGATCGACCCCGTCGGGACAGCGCAGCGTGAACGACACCTCACGGTTCGGCTGCACCGGCAGCGGCGAGGGCGACACGAGCTCGGCCAGGACGGTCTGGCCCGACGGAGGCGGGGGTGATCCGCCCCCACCCAGCCGGGCGTAGTTCGTCTGCGCCACCCCGTGCACCTTCCTGAACTCCCCGCCGATGTGCACGCTCGCGCCGTCGAGGGCGATCCCCCACACGCCGTTGTACTTGCCGGTGACCGAGGGGTTCCACGACTGGAGCGACCCACCGAGCGTGTAGGACGCCAGCCGCTCCCTCGTCGCGCACTCGTCGTTGGGATCGAGCGTTCCCGGGTTCGAGGACTTGAACCCGCACGAGTCGCCGGCCTGGTCGGCGATCTCGACGAAGTGCCCGCCGATGATCAGGTCGCCGCCGCTGACCACGACCGACTGGGTCGAGCCGGACGTGTCCCGCTTCCAGTCCTGCTGGCCATCGGCCGCGTATCGGGCGACGAAGTCGGATCCACCGGCCCCGAGGTAGAGGTCGGTGCCGTCGGTCGCGAGGCCGATGCCGGTGGCCGCGACGCCCGCGCCCTCGGGGGTGAAGGACTCGTCGTGCGCGCCGGTGACCGGGTCGAAGCGGACCAACGCCTTGGTCTGATGCGTCGCGCCGCCCTGCGTGAGCGAGTCACATTGGCACGCGGAGTAGAGGAAGCCCCCCGCCAGCAGCAGCTCGCGATGCTGGGCCGGCGTGTTGTGCCCCCGCAGGGACGGATCGGTGGCGAGGCTGGAGGTCGCGAAGCCGCCCAGCTTGGCCCCGGTGCCGGCGTCGTAGGCCACGAGCGTCTTCCCGCCGGCGTACACCCGGCCCCCACCGGCCGTCACGGCCTGCGACACCTTCACGCTCGTGGGACGGAACCCGCCGATGAGGGCGCCGGTCGTTCCGTCGAACGCGAGCAGGTTGGCGTAGGTCGTCCCGCCGGCCGAGAGCTTGAACTTGCCCGACGCGTAGACCGTGTTCCCGACCGCCGCGAGCTTCCAGACCTGCGACCCCGAGACGCCGCCGAGGCTGAGCGGGTTCACGCCTCCGGGCACCAGCCCGGTCGAGGCGCTGAGCACGGCGAGGTTCTGCACGGCGGCGGCGTTCGAGCCGTTGCCGGTCTGCACCTGCGAGAACTGCCCACCGATCCAGACGTTGTCGCCCACCACCACCACGGAGCGGACCCGGGGATCGTTCACCTGATACGTGTCGGCCGGTTCCTCCCCCGGCAGTTGTGCCAGGGCGGTCGGGGCGAGCGTCGCGATCGCGAGGAGGGCGAGCGTCAGCGCGACGATGCATCGGCGCATGGGAGCGGTCCTTTCGGCCGGGGGGTTCCGGGGGTCGCCCTTTCATACACCTGCAGGAGACCTAGGTCAACGAGTCCCCACCGTTCTTGGCGGACTTCCGGGGGTTCAGCTCAGGCGAGCGTAGTACGTCTGGGCAACGCCGTGCACCTTGGTGAACTCTCCGCCGATGTGCACGCTCCCCCCGTCGAGGGCGATGCCCCACACGCCGTTGTACTTGCCGGTGACCGAGGGGTTCCACGACTGGAGCGACCCGCCGAGCGTGTACGAGGCCAGCCGGTTCCTGGTGGCGCACTGGTTGTTCGGGTCGAGCGTGCCCGGGTTGGAGGACTTGAACCCGCACGAGTCGCCGGCCTGGTCGGCGATCTCGACGAAGTGCCCGCCCACGATCAGGTCGCCGCCGCTGACCCTGACCGCCTGGGCCGATCCGGAGGTGTCCCGCTTCCAGTCCTGGCTGCCGCTCGGCGAGTACCGTGCGAGGAAGTCCGACCCGCCCGCGCCGAGGTAGAGGTCGGTGCCGTCGGTCGCGACGCTGATACCGAACGCGGCCGAGCCCGCCCCCTGCGGGCTGAACGACTGGTCGTGCGCGCCGGTGACCGGGTTGAACCGCACGAGCGCCTTCGTCTGACGGGTGGACCCGCCCTGCGTGAGCGAGTCGCACTGGCAGGCCGAGTAGAGGAAGCCCCCCGCCAGCAGCAGCTCACGATGCTGCGGCGGCGTGTTGTGGCCGCGCAGCGACGGATCGGTCTGAACGCTGGAGGTCGCGAACCCGCCCAGCTTGGCTCCGGTGCCCGCGTCGTAGGCCACGAGCGTCTTGCCGCCGGCGTACACCCTGCCCCCGCCGGCTTCGACCGCCTGCGACACCTTCACGCCCGTGGGCCGGAACCCTCCGATGAGGGCGCCGGTCGATCCATTGAACGCGAGCAGGTTGGCATAGGTCTTCCCGCCGGACGAGAGCTTGAACTTGCCCGACGCGTAAACCGTGTTCCCGACGGCCACCAGCTTCCAGACCTGCGATCCCGAGACGCCGCCGAGGCTGAGCGGGTTCACACCGCCGGGCACCTGCCCGCTCGAGGCGCTGAGCACGGCGAGGTTCTGGACGTTGGCGACGTTCGAGCCGTTGCCGGTCTCCACGTGCGAGAAGACGCCGCCGATCCAGACGTTGTTGCCCACCACCACGACCGAGCGGACGCGGGGACCGTCGACCTGGAAGGTGTCGGCGGGGGTCTCTCCGGGGAGCTGAGCGTGGGCGGCCGTCGCCGCCGTCGCGAGCATGAGGGCGCTGAGCGTGAGCACGGTGAAGAAGCGACGCATGGTCTAGGTCCTCTGCCGGTTCCGGCTGTCGGGGGTCGGACGCATTCCTACCGCAGGACCGAACCGCGCGTCAATCGTTCCCCTCCGGATCCCCTCGTTTACGCTCGCCGTCGATGCGCGAGGAGCCGTCGGACAGCCCGGTCGCCCCCGCCCGCTCACGGTTCTGCTCCGTCTGCGGCGAGCAGAGCCCGAGCCGGGCTCGCTTCTGCTGGAACTGCGGCTCACCGCTGCCCGAGTCGCTCGACGCTCGAGACGACGAGCGACGGCTCGTCACCGTGCTCTTCTGCGACCTCGTGGGGTTCACCGCCCGCTCCGACGGCGCCGACCCCGAGGACGTCAGGGGCACCCTCCGAGCGTTCCACCCGCTCGTGCAACGTGAGATCGACGCGCACGGCGGGGTGGTGAACCAGTTCGTCGGCGACGGGGTGCTCGCGCTGTTCGGCTCGCCGGTCGCCCACGAA
>DASZOO010000148.1:0-2653 GCA_035550775.1 Actinomycetota bacterium
CGTAGGCTCGCTCCAGGGCCTCGATGGTCGCATCGGGCCGGCCCGTCCAGTAGTTCGCCCGGGCCAGCATCTCGAGCGCCGCTCCCGGCAGCGGTCCGGCACGGTCGGCATCGATCAGTGTCTCGTAGGCGTCCTTCCAGGCGTGACGCTCCAGCGCATCCCGCGCGAAGGCGATCGGATCGTCGCTCATGCTCACGGCGACTCCACAGGTGCGGCGGGTACTCGAACCGTACCCGTTTCCGGCATCTCCCCGCGAGCCGGGTGGACCAACCGAGTCCGCGTGGTGGATGCCGGCGACGATCCGCTCGGAGACACCGGCTTCGTGCTCGCGTTCGCGATGTACCCGGTCGATCGCCGGACAGTTGCAAGGGGACGCGACAGAGGCACTCGATGGCTCGATCGAGGTCAGGTCGACCGCGGGCGTTGGCACGACCGTAGAAGCGATCCTCCCGCTCGGCGTCAGGACCGGTGCGGAGTTCCGAGAGGGTGCGGCTCCGTCACCCCGTGAAAGGTCAGGCTGGAGGCGATGCGCCCTGGTCGCCGTCGGCCTGTGTGTGCTTGAGGAAGCGGTACCAGTCGTCTTCGTAGGAGGCCGTGTCGTCGTCCTCGCCGGGAGGCTCAGGCTCAGCAGCCTCGATGGTCGCGTCGGACTCGGGAGCTTCCTCGGCCACCGGCGTCGCGTCATCGGTCTCGGATCCCTGAGCGTCCGGTGGCACGGAGGCGAGAGCGGCCTCGGTCACGCCCTCGTCCTCCAGGGTGGACACGCTCGCGGCGGGCGGAGCTGCCTCACGTATCCGCGTCAGCGCACCGGACAGCTGCCCGAGCGCCGCCTCCACGACGTCGCCGAGGTCCTGGAGCAGCGTTCGCGAATGCTCGTCTCGATCACCCACGTCTGCCACGAGGCGAGCGTTCTCCTCGGTCGCCCTCTCGAGCGCCGCGCGAGCCACGGCGAGTTCGTTGCCGACTCGGGTCAGCTCCTCCTGCGACGAGCGCCTGATCTCGTCCACGAGCCGTTCGTGCTCGCGTCGCAGCGTGGTCGTCTCCTCGGCGTGATGCGCGCGCTCCGACCGCAGCTCCTCCGTCAGGGCCGCTCGGCTGGATTCGAGATCGCGAAGGTCGGCCTGCACCTCGGTCAGCCTGGCTTCGAGCTTCTTCTTCGAGTCCTTGCCCATCTCTCGGCACCTCCCCGGGTGTGGCGCCGCTCGGACTGGCGCTCGCCCGGTCAACGAGGCCGTCTCTCCCGTTGAATCGGCGCCCTTCCGGAGGACTGAAGCCGCACGGTGAAACGACCTCCGTGCGCCTCGGTCCGGCGATCACCGTGGAAGCACGAGGACGTGCTGGATCGCGCCGAGGTCGGAGGCGAGTTCGTGCCAGGTCGACCCGGCGTCGTCCGAGCCGAACAGGCGCCCGTCGGAGGTGCCGAACGCCGCGAACGATCCGTCGTTGAGCGCGTCGAGGCAGGAGGTGTCGATGTTGTCGTCGAACCATCCGGGGAGGCCGGCCGTGCAGCGTTCGAAGGCACCGGCCCGGAGGTCTCCCCGGTACACGCCCGCTCGACCTCCGCGCGGACCGTTCGAGGCGGTGACGAGCACGGCGTCACCGCAGACGACCACCGCACGCGAGTAGGGGGCCTCGAGACCCTCGCTGCGCATCGTCCACGTCGTGCCAATGTTCACGCTCGTCGCGAGCCCGCCGGCGCACGCGGCCAACACGAGCCCGTCCGCGGTCGCGACCTGGTGGACGTCGGCGTCTATGTCGATCGTCGGGTTCCAGGTTCGGCCGTGGTCGCCGGTGTGGAGGATGCCGCCGACGTGCACGTTCACGTAGACGTCGTCGCCCCACTCGGAGATCGACCGGGTGGCGGGCGGTCCGCCCCAGGGCGTGTACCACGCCGAGCGGCCCTCCGCATCGTCGAACGCGCCGACGGGTTCGAGTGCGCTTCCGACGAGTCTGAACAACCGCGCCTCCGACGAGCCCACGTGGAGCGCGTCGGTCATCGCGATACACGTCGCCTCGTGGCCTTCGAGCGTGGCCACTCTGCTCCATCCTTCGGTTGGCGCGTACCAGACCTCGGATCGATCGACGATCGCCCAGAGCTGAGGCCCGTCGCGGGCGACGGCGGTCACGGAACGATCGGCGAGATGGACGGGCTCGCCCCGGCCGCGGTCGGTCACCGTGTGGAGTCCGTCACGCGTCCCGACCAGGATCCGAGCCATCGTCGATGTTCTCACGGCGGCCCGGCTCTGTTCCCTGCGTCGAACCTCAGGGCGCCGGGAGGCCCCGAGGGGCGTGAGATCGCCCAGCACCGGGAACACTCTTGCCATGGCCAGATACCTCGTCAATGACGCGGGGGTCGCGAAGGCGCGGGAGCTGATCGACGCGAGGCGCTACCGCCTGCGGAGCCGGTGGGCGGACGTGCAGCCGCGAGCGGCCGAGCAGAACGCGTTCCTGAAGTCCCACGGGTGGGAGGAGTATGCGTGCTGGCACCTCGGCCTCACCGACGGGGCCGCGGACGAGACGAAGGCTCGCTACGCCTTCGTGTTCGGCGACTTCCAGCGCTTGCACCGCATGGGGTTGATCGCCTGCTACTACCGCGCGGCCGAGTGGGAGCATCACGAGATCATGCTCGCCGCCCACGACCTGCTGGTGTACC
>DASZOO010000149.1:0-9736 GCA_035550775.1 Actinomycetota bacterium
CGGCGCCGCACCTGCACTTCCATCTGATGGACGGGGCCGACCCGCTCACGGCGACGGGCATCCCGTGCGCCTTCGCCTCCTACCTCGTGCGCCTCGAGGAACGATGGGAGCGTGTCGAGCACGGCATCCCGGAACGCCTCCAACGTATCCGCTCCGTCTCGTAGAGCGGGCCGGGGCCGCGACGGGTGGTCCTGCGTCAGCTGACCACCATCGGGTACTCCTCGATCAGGAACCACGAGCCGTCCCCCGCGTCCATCTCGTTCCTCCAGACGATGACGCCGTCCTCGGGCGCCACCCACGTGAACCGCAGCCGAACGGCGGCTCCGGCCGGCGACTCGAAGATCAAGCGAGCCCCCTCGATGCGCCCCTCGTAGACGTCCGCGTTGCCGTAGTTGTCGGTCATGATGGCGCGGTACGCACCGTGCTGCGGCGACCAGCCCATCACCCAGTGCAACTCCCACGTCAGGACGAAGGTCCCGTCTTCGAGGAACTGGTCTTGCTGGTAGTCACCGGCCAGCCAGCGGCCACCTTGGATCGGACGCGCCTTGCCCCTCCCGGCCCCCGTCATCCGAGGGGTGCCCGGCCCCATCCCCCCCTCATGGATGGTGCCGGTCCACGTCACGGCATCCGGGCAGAACGTGCGCAACGCCTCCATCTCGGCGCCGATGCCGATCGGCTTGGGGATCGCGTCGAGATCCGCCCTCGACTCCATCAGATCGCTCCCTTCTCCATCGGTCCCGGAGCGGGCAGGTCCGGACTTCGAGGGATCGCGTCGGCGCGCCCCGGGGGTGCCTCGGTTCACAGGTTATTGGACGGACGGTGCGGAGCATCGCGGGGCAGGGACCGTTCCAAGGGCCCTGCGCCGACGTCGCGGACTCGATCCTCAGATGCTCGGGACCCTGAATCCGGACTTCGCGATCACGTGGTCCCTCGACTCCGCCGCCATGGCCTTCAGCGCCTGCCAGTCGACGTGGAGCAGCTCGCCGCCGCGCTTCATCACGTGACCCGCGATCAGGACCGTGTCGACGTTCCCGGTGTCCATGCCCGTCACCACCGCGGTCGTCGGATCGTTGAGCGGCGTGACGTTCATGCGATCGGTGCGCAGCATGATGACGTCGGCCTGCTTCCCGGGCGTCAACGACCCGACCTTCGAGTCGAGCCCGTTCGCACGGGCCCCCTCGATCGTGGCACAGGCGAGGACCTCCCTCGTCGTCATCGGAGACTTGCCCTCAGCGGTCGAGATGGCCCGCTGCAGGGCGAGCACCGAGCGCATCTGATTGAACATGTCGCCGGGAACGTTCGTCTCGACGTCGACGCTCAGGCTGGGGCGAAGACCCCGATCGAGGAACTTCTGGATCGGCGGCATGCCGTGGCCCATCATCATCTCGACCGGCGACGCGAGCGAGACCGTGCCGCCCGTGTCGACGATCATCTGGATCTCGGTGTCGTTCAGAGTCGTGCAGTGGATGTAGGTCGTGTCGGGTCCCAGCAGGCCTGCCTCGCCCATCTCCTGGACCTTCGCGTCCTGGCCGTAGCTTCCGACGCCAACATGCGTCGTGATGCGCGCTCCGGCCTCGCGGGCCAGCTTCCAGTGGTCTCGCGAGACCTCGAAGTCGGTGAACTCGGGGCCCGGGGCAGCGAGGGCGAGCGACAGTCGCTGGTCGTTCGTGGAGAAGTGCTCGTTCGCGGCCCTCACGAACCAGCTCGGCTGGCGCTCTTCCCACTTCCCCCACCAGGGGAAGCCGTAGGCGAACACGCCTCGTATCCCGGAGTCCTCCAGGGCCTGGATCACCGCGTCGGTGTGGGCGGGGGAGCCCTGGATATGCGACCAGTCGAGCAGGGTGGTGACGCCGGCGTCGATCGCGCCCACCGCCGAGAGCAGATCGCCGACGTAAGCGTCCTCGGGCCGGAACGCGGGCGCCAGCTTGTGCAGGACGAACGAGATGTAGCTGGATCGGCCCTCGAGCGGCACGTCGGTTCCGATGTTGCGAAGCAGGCCTTCCCAGATGTGGCGGTGGCTGTCGACGAACCCCGGCATCACGATCATGCCGGTCGCGTCGATCACCTCGGCGTCGGCAGCCTCCAGGCCGGGCCGGATCTCGACGATCCGGTCGGCATCGATCAGCAGGTCCGCGGTCTCGAAGTCCCCGACCGATGGGTCGAGGCTGAGCACGTTCCCGCCCCGGATCAGCTTCCTCCCCGTCGGCGGCACCGAGAAGTCGGGGGCCGAACCGTACAGCTCTGGGATCTCGGCGGCCTTCGGCGGGCGGCTCCCGATCGCAAGGCGTCGCGCCCGCTTGTAGTTCCGCTTCGCGAGCTCCTTGATGTCACCGACCTGGAACAACACGATACCCAGGAGCACCAGCACGCCGATGATCATCAGGCCGTGCTCGGCTCCCAGACCGAGGAAGGGCAGGGCGCTGATGATCAAGGCGAGCAGCACCGAGGCAACCAAGGCCCCCAGGAAGGTCGCCCGCCCGCCGGACAGCGCCGCTCCCCCGAGCACGGCGGCGGTGATGCTGTTCAGTGCGTAGCTCTCGCCGATCTGCGCGTTCCCGATGCCCGACCGGGCCATCACGAAGAACGCCGCGGCCGCCGCGAACGCCGCCGACAGCAGGAGCGCGCGCACACGTAGCCACTTGGTGCGAACGCCGTTCCGCTTCGCCGAGACATCGTCGAAGCCCGTCGACCGCAACTGCAGACCCCGTCCGGTCGCATGGAGCCAGAGATCGAGCGCGCCGGCGACGACGACACAGACGATGAAGATCACCGGCACGGGACCGACGTCGGACCGGAGCGCTTGCGTGAAGTCTCGGTTGATGATGCCCCCGGGTGTCTCGCGGAGGGTGAGCGAGATGCCGTTGAGGATGCTCAACGTGGCGAGCGTCGCGATGATCGACGGGATCTTCACCCCCACGACGAGGGCGCCGTTCACGAGGCCGAGCCCGATCGCGCACAGGAAGACGGCCACGACGCCGATCGCGATCTGCGAAGGGGTCGCATCGGGGCCGATCAGGAACGACGCCACGACCACGCCGAATGTCACCATCGCACCGACGGAGAGATCGAGGTACCCGACCAGGAGGGCGTGGGTCTGCCCCATCGCGGCCATCGCGAGCGGCGCCGCGAGGATCAGGATGTTCGTGACGTTCGATGCGTTGATGAAACCGTCGAACCGCGTCGTCGTGTACCAGGCGACGGCGACGATCAGGAGGAGCTGCAACACCACCGGCATCCAGAGCCGGAAGCGAACGATCTTCCGCCACTTGTTCTTGTCGCGCGCGTCGCGCATGACCTTGCGCACGGCGATCCTGGCGGTGTCGACGCGTGTGCTCATCCGCCGCCCTGCGATGAGGGAGACTTCGGCATCGCCACGCCCAGCGGTGACCGCCCCGCCCGCGACATGCCCGGGCCGCGGACGATGGCCTCCACGATGCGGAGCTCGTCGAGCTCGTCGCCGGGGATCTCCTCGACGATCGTGCCACGCGACACCACGAGCACCCGATCGCACAGGCCGCTGAGCTCGATCGGGTCGCTCGACTTCACGAGGATCGCGGTGCCGGCGTCGCTGCGCGATCGCAGCGCCGCATAGATGTCGAAGCGCGAACCGACGTCGACGCCTTGGGTCGGCTCGTAGGCCAGGATCACGCTCGGTTCACGCAGGAACGTGCGTGAGACCGCCACCTTCTGCTGGTTCCCGCCCGAGAGGAACCCTACGGGTTGCTCGATCGACGGGGTCCGGATCTCGAGCCGATCGCGCAGGGCCTCGACCGCCGCGCGCTCCTTCCGGCGACGGAGGAAGCCCAACAGGCCGAAGCGACGGAGCGACTGGATCGTCGCGTTCACCCGCACCCCGAGCACGGGCATCAGCGCCTCGTGCGTTCGGTCTCCGGGCAGCGTCATGATCCCCGCGCGCACAGCCTCGTGGGTGGAGATCAGCATCAGCTCCCGGTCGTCGCAGACGACCTTGCCCGCTCGCGGTGGCTGTCGCCCGGCGAGGCAGCTGAAGAGCTCGAGCTGGCCGTTGCCCTCGGCGCCGGCGACGCCGACGATCTCGCCCCGCTCGAGCGTGAAGCTCACCGGACCGAACGACTGCCCCTGCAGGCCGTCGACGACGAGCATCTCCCGGCGGTCGCCTCCGACCGGCGCCGCCGGTGGAGGGAACGCAGCCTCGAACGATCGGCCCACGATCAGGTCGACGAGCTCCCCTTCGGAAGTGCTCTTCGCGTCGAAGGTCCCCTGGGACCTCCCGTCGCGGAGCACCGTGATGCGGTCGGCGATCTCGAGGACCTCGGGGAGACGGTGACTCACGTAGACCACGCCGACCCCGCGGTCGCTACATGCCGTGAGGGTCCGGTGCAGCGCTTCGACCTCGTGCGGGCCGAGGGCGGTGGTGGGCTCGTCGAGGAGGAGCACCTTCGGGTCGGTGACGAGCGCCTTCGCGACCTCGAAGAGCTGACGGTCAGCGAGCGTCAGCGTGCCGGCCGGCGCGTCGGGGAAGAGCTCGATGTCCAGGTCGAACTCCGCGAGTACCTTCCGCGCCCATCGCTTCCTCTGCCAGAACGGGGGGCGTCGGTCGGGCGTCGCCGCCAGGTACAGATTGTTCTTCACCGGCTGGGCCAGGATCAGCGAGGCATCCTGGTAGGCCATGGCGAGGCCCAGCGATCGCGCTTCCGCGGGCGAGTCGCGGCCGAGGCGCCGCCCTCCGATCGTGACCGTTCCGCGATCGGGGTCGACGAACCCGCTCGCGATGCCGAGAAGGGTCGACTTCCCTGAGCCGTTCTCGCCGACGATCGCGTGCACCTCGCCGGCTCGGCAGTCGAAGCTGACGTCGCTCAGCGCTCGGACCGCGCCGAACTGACGGGAGACGCCCCGGAGCTCGAGCACGAGCTCCGGGGTCGTCGACCCTGCATCGGCACCGCTGAGGCTCATCCCTCGGGGTACATCTCCGCGAGCATCTCGTCGGGCACCAGGCTGGTGCCCGAGACCGTCGGCGTCACCCGGTCGGGATCGCAATCGTCCGCCGTGACCTCTCGCATCACGTGCGGGACCACGATCTCGGCGGGGATCTCCGCGCCCTGCAGCTTCAGCATCGCCGCGGTGACGGCGACCCGGGACTGGAAGTTCCCCCCGGCCGAGAAGAAGATCTTGTAGCTCGGCTCGTTCCGCTGGGCCCAGTCGCAGAACAGCGTTTGCTCGTCGGTGCGCACGACCACGGTGGTGTCCTCCACCGGGATGTCGAGCTGCTCGTATGCGTCGAGCGCGGTGTACATGCCGTCGGCGTACTCGTAGACGTACCCCCTGATGTCGGGGGTCTTCGAGAGCCATCCGAGCACGGTCTGCAGCGCGAAGTCGTTCACCCAGTAGGTGTCCGCTGCCGGCCCGACGGGCTCGACGCCGTTGGCGAGGGCCGGCTTCAGGCATCGCTGCCACCCGGCCGACAAGGCGTTGCCCGGCGTTCCACCCATGATCCCGATCTGACCCTGGCCGACCTCGGTGTTGAGGATGTCCGCGAAGCTCTCGCCGAGGGCGCACAGGTCCTCGCCCACGATCGCCGTGTAGTCCTCACCGGGGATCAGCGCACCCTCGTCGCCGGGGAGTCCCACCCATCCGGCTGAATAGGGGATGTACGGGATACCGGCGGCCTCTGCCTCGAGGATCGCGCCGGCGATGTTCGTTCCCTGGTCCGGGTATCCGATGATGAAGTCCACGCCCCGCTGGATCAGGAACCTGATGTCGGCCTCCGCCACGGCGGGATCCTCATCCCATTGGGCGTCGCGGGAGACGATCGTCCCGATCTCCGGATACGTGAGCGCCTGCAGGATCGCCTCCATGTGCGTGACCTGACGCCAGACGTTGCCGCGACCACCGTCGGCGACGCCCATGATCAGCTCGCCCCCGCTGCCCGTCTCGCACTCGACGTTGTTCCAGCATTCGAGCGCCGTGTCGATCGTGGCCTGGTCGAGGTCTTGGTCGGCACGCGCGATCGACGCCAGCACGATGTCGGGCACGTCCTCGACCGGGCCGAGTGCCTTCTCCACCAGCGCCGGATCGGCGTCGGTGCTCTCGCCGTACTCGGAGTACTCGCTCTCGGCCGCGGGCGCCGCGCTCCCGTCGGTGCCCCCCTGGTCCGTTTCGCCGCCGTCGTCACCGCACGCCGCGACGATCAACGTGAACGCGACGACCGCACCGACGAATCTGATGCGTTGCATACGCCTCCTCCCTCTGTCTCGTTCGCCCGAGCTCCACTCGGGCCGCTCCCCCTGCATCATCCGTGCCTCCTTCCTCACGCCGTGCTCCTTTCCGTCGTTGCGTCCCCGGACGTGCTCGTCGCCCGTGGGCCGTCGCCGCGCCGCTTGCGCTCCCGGAGCACCTGCTCCACGCCGCGGATGATCCGGTCACCCGACACCAACATGCCTCCGACGATCACGACCCCGAAGACGACGAACTGCAGGGCCGTCGAGAGCCCCATGACCCGCATCATCTGGTTGAGGCCCGCCAGGAAGAACGCTCCCGCCCACGTCGACAGCGGACTCGCCAGGCCTCCCGTGAGCGACGCACCGCCGATCACCACCGCCGCGATGGGGCCGAGCAGGTACGGCACGCCGAGGTTGATGCTGGGCGTCTCGAGGAAGGCCGCGAGCAGGATCGCGGCGACACCGTAGAAGAGCGCGGCGATCACGTAGGCCGCCACCTGGTTGAGGTTCACTCGAAGTCCGGCGATCCAGCTCGCGATCGGGTTCGCCCCCACGGCTTGGAACCTCCTGCCGAACGTCGTGAACCGGAACACCACGATGAGGATGGCCGTGAGGGCCACCCCGACCCAGAAGGTCCTCGTGACGCCGAGGAAGCGGGTCGAGGTCCACGAGGCCAGGCCCTCGGGAACGGGCGTCTGGATCGCGACGCCCGTGTAGTAGCGGAACGCGATGCCGTTCACGATCTGGCCGACGGCGAGCGTGACGATCAACGCGTTGAGCCCCAGCCCACCGATCAAGATCCCGTTCACGAGCCCGACGAGCGCCGCGGCGGCCAGCGCGACGCCGATCGCGGTCCAGATGCGAGCGTCGGACGCGTCGCCGACGCCGACGGTGAGCACGGCGGCCAGCGTGAAGATGCCCGGCACACTGAGGTCGATGCCGCCCGTCATGATGACGAGCATCTGGCCGAGCGCCGCGATCGCCAGGAAGGTCCCGAAGGGGGCGATCGCTCGAAGCGATGGTGCGTGAAGCGTGGCCGGCGCCCAGATGGCGGCCACGGCGACCAACAACACGATCGCCATGTAGACCGGCATGTACCGTGACGCGACCACGAACTGCGTGAGGGCGGGGGAGGCCCGGCGGGCGGTCGCGGTTGCGCTCACGGCCCGGCTCCCGACGTGACCGGGGAGGCGGGGCCCGCGGCCGCCGAGACGCGTTCGCGAGCCCGGGTGGCCAGGCGAGCGGCGGCGGCCACATCGGCCTCGAAGGCGCCGCGCTTCAGCACGGTGCGGCCCGAGACGATCACACGGTCGATGTTCGAGGTGTCCATGCCCCAGACGACCGCGCCGATCGGGTCGTTGATCGGCCAGACGTTCGCCCTGTCGGTGCGGAGCACCACGATGTCGGCTCGCTTGCCCGGCTCGAGCGACCCGGTGGAGGCCCCGAGTCCGCAGGCGCGGGCTCCGTCGATCGTCGCGTGGCGGAGCACGTCGCGCGTGGTCATAAGCTTCGGCAGCGCCCCCTTGCCTGCGAGCTTCCGATCGAAGACGGTGGCGTGCTGCAACGAGATCGTCTGGCGCATCTGCGCGAACATGTCGCCGGGGGCGAGGCCCTCGCGGTCGACACCCAGCCCCGGCCGGACGTCGCGGTCGATGAGCTTCTGGATGGGCGGCGATCCGTAGCCGGTCGACATCTCGCTCGACGGGGTCAGCGACACGGCGGCGCCCGACGACGCGATCGCGGCGATGTCCGCTTCGTCGAGGTCGATCGGGTGCACGATCGTGACCTCGTCACCGAGGTGCCCCCGGCGCGCGAGCTCCGCGACGTCGCCGGTTCGCTCGCGCCCGGGCGTCGCGTGGAGGAACCGCCGCACCCCGATCTCGCCGGCGAGCGCATGATCGTGGGCGACCCCGTCGATGTCGTCCACGGCCGATCCGATCGCGATCGTCGTCCGAGGTCCCGCCGACTCGACGAGTCCACCCACGAGCGGGCGGGTCGCAGGCTCTTGCGAGGCGTACACGAAGACGGTCCGAGCGCCCGCATCAGTGTGCGCTCGGAGCGCGGCGGCGATCGCCGCGTCGCCGAGGGGAAGATCCCACCAGTCGACGATCGTCGTGATGCCGGCCTCGATCGCGCCGAGCACGCCGATCAGGGTCGCCGCGTAGACGTCGTCGGGTCCGAGATGATCGCGGAACGTGGCGTTGTCGATCCCTGGCTCGCCGAGGTTGCGGAACAGCGAGGTCCACAGGTGCCGGTGGGAGTCGACGAACCCGGGCATCGTGATCGTGTCGGTCGCGTCGAGGATCTCGGCATCGCGTGCCCGGAGCCCGCGGCCGACCTCGACGATCTCATCGCCGTCGATCAGGACGTCGCCCTCGGTGAGGTTCGACCCCTTCCCACCCATCGTCAGGACGCACCCGCCACGGAGGAGGAGCCTCGATGTCACGCACCACCCCCCGATTCCACGCTCTTGTGCACCGTCTCGTAGATCCGGTCCGTCGATGGCAGCGCGAGATCCTCGAGCGAGGCCGCCGCCGGTAAGGGCACGTGGGGGGTGGTGATGCGGATGCTCGGACCGTCGAGGGACCAGAAGCCCTCGTCGGCGACGATCGAGACCAGCTCGGCGCCCCATCCGCACAGCCGGGGGTTCTCCTCGACCGTGAACAGGCGACCGGTCTTCTCGACAGATGCGAGCAGCGTGCGCGTGTCGAGCGGCACGAGCGAGCGGACGTCGATCACCTCGACCGAGATGCCGTCGAGCGCCAACCGATCCGCGGCCTCCAGGGCGCGCGGAACCATGGCCGCGAGCGCGACGATCGTGGCGTGCTGTCCTTCCCTCCGCACGGCCGCCGTGCCGAGCTCGTCGACGATCTCGCCCTCGGGGATCTCCGCCTTCGTCCCCATCAGCGCCTTGTGCTCGAAGAAGACGACCGGATCGGGATCGCGGATCGCGGCCGCCATCAGCCCGATCGTGTCGACCGGGGTGGACGGCGCGACCACCTTGAGGCCGGGGATCATCATCGCCCAGTTCTCCACGCTCTGGGAGTGCTGGGCCCCGAACCGCACGCCTCCGCCGTTGGCGGTCCTGATCACGAGAGGGAAGCTCACCTGGCCGTTCGTCATGTACCGGCTCTTGGCGATCTCGTTCGCGACGATGTCCCAGCAGACCGCCAGGAAGTCGGAGAACATGATCTCCGCGATCACCGGCACGCCGGTCATCGCGGCCCCCATCGCAGCGCCGAGGATCGCCTGCTCCGAGATGGGGGTATCGCGGACCCGGTCGGGGCCGAACTCGTCGATGAGCCCGACCGTCGTCTTGAAGACACCCCCGGCGGCCGCGATGTCCTCGCCCAGCATCACGAGTGCGGGGTCTCGTCGCATCTCCTGAGCGATGCCGAACGCGACGGCCTCGCGGTAGGTCAGTTCCGCCATCGTGAACCTCCGTCGGCGTAGACCTCCGTCAGCAGCGAGCCTTCTCCCGGCTCGGCGCCGGCCTTGGCGAACTCGGTGGCCTCGTCGATCTGCCGCTCGACCTCTTC
>DASZOO010000150.1:0-1840 GCA_035550775.1 Actinomycetota bacterium
CTCCCGATCCCCGAGGGGGTGAAGGAGGACGAGATCGCCGCGACCTACGCCGACGGCGTGCTCGAGGTCGTGCTCCCCGGCGCCGCTCCGAAGGTGGAACTGCCCGAGGAGCCCCTGCCGGAGGTGAAGACGATCCCGGTCAAGGCCGCCTGAGCGCGTGCCGATCGGCGGCGCCGCCCGAGCTCTCCGGAGCGCGGACGGCGCCGTTGCGCCTCCGCCCACCTGTGTTGCATCGGGCGGCGTGAAGTCCCATCATCCGCACCGACGAGGTCGTCGGTCTGCGGGAGGAGCGCACGATGGGGCAGTTCGATTCGGTGATGCGGAACGAGCAGACGCGGCGCCGGTTCCTCCGGTCGATGGCGGCCGTGGGTGGCATGGGCGTGCTGGCCGCCTGCCGCAAGGACGTGCAGTCGGGCGGCTCGGGCGGACCGAGCGCGGCTGCGAGCGCGATCCCGCCGATCTCCGAGGAGACCGGTGAGCTCAAGATCCACGAGTGGGCGGGCTACGACGCCAAGTGGCTCTGGCGCGACTACGCCAAGGCCGGGTACCCCGAGCCCACCTTCAGCTTCCTCACCAACACCGAGGGCGTGATCGCGAAGACGGCCGGCGGCTTCTACTGGGATCTCACGCATCCCGAGGTCGGCTACATCCAGGACTACGTCGACCTGGGCGCGATCCAGCCCTGGGACACGTCGCTGATCTCGAACTTCCCGAACCTCGAACCCACCCTGCAGGAGACCGGCCAGCTGGACGGCGAGCAGTACCAGATCGTGCTCGACTGGGGCTATTCGGGCGTGATCATCCGCGCCGATGAGGTCGACCCGTCGATCAACTCGTACAGCTACCTCTTCGACGACGCGCTGGCCGGGCACATCTCGTGGTTCGACACACCGTGGATCCTCTCGATGGCCCACGTCACCCTCGGGCTCGAGTCCGACCCCCTCGACGCCACCCCCGAGGATCTGCAGGCGGCGAAGGAGCACTGCATCGAGGCCACGAAGAACCTGCACTCGATCTGGGTCGACTACACACAGATGTGGGACGACGTCGCGAAGGGCAACGTGTGGGCCGCGTACTCCTGGCCCGACACGTACGTCGTGCTCAAGGAAGACCACCCCGTCCAGTACGTCAAGCCCAAGGAAGGCGTCTTCACCTGGGCTGAGGGGTTGATCCTGCGGTCGGAGACCGAGAACTACCACCATGCGCACGAGTACGCCGATGCATGGGCGAGCGTCGACGTCGGCCAGCGACTCGTGAGCAGTTGGGGGTACGGCCACGCGAACACCGGCGTCGACCTCTCCCAGATCGACCCCGACGTCGTGGAGGTCTTCGGTCTCGACGATCTCACCGGCTCGCTGTCGAGCGGCATCTTCGACGCCTATCAACCGCAGCGGGCCGAGTACAACCGAGCCTGGGACGAGGTCAAGGCAGCAGCGGGCTAGGCGGCCCCGCGGTCCGAGCCATGGCGACCAAGATCGCGCGCGCCGACGAGGTCGCCCCCGCGCCGCGCCGGCGAGGCGGTGGGCGATGGCGGGCGACGAGCGGCCTGCTCGCAACCCCCACGATCTGGCTGGTCGTCTTCTTCGTGGTGCCCGTGGTGCTGGTGGGGCTCTACAGCGTGGGACTCCTCACACTGCTCCGCAACGATGACTATCTCTCGCTCGAGCACTGGCGCTTCTTCCTCACGAGCGACACGTATCTGAGCCTGTTCTGGAAGTCGGTGCGCATGTCGCTCGGGGTCTCGGTCACCTCGGTGCTGCTCGCGTACCCGGTCGCGTACCTGCTGGCGCTGATCGCGGGCACGCGCAAGTACACGCTGCTGCTCGTCATCATCGTGCCG
>DASZOO010000151.1:0-3340 GCA_035550775.1 Actinomycetota bacterium
CTTCACGATCTCGTTGTCCTGCACGTGCAGCTCGAGCTCGCATCCGACGCCGCAGTACGGGCAGATCGTGTTCGTGATCGTCTGTTCCTGCTCGTCCCAGGTGCCGGCCTCGCGCATCTCGTGCTCGCTGGTGAACATCAGTGCCCCGGTCGGGCAGACACCGATGCAGTTGCCGCAGTAGACGCACGCCGACTCGTCGAGCGGCACGGCGTACTCGGTCGAGATGCGGGCATCGAACCCCCGTCCGGCGACGGCGATCGCGAACGTGTTCTGCGCGTCGACCCCGCACGCCTCGACGCACTTGTAGCAGAGGATGCAGCGCGAGTAGTCGCGGACGTACAGCTCGTTGTCGATCTTCACCGGCTGCGCGACGCCCTCGGCGACGGTGGGATCTGCGGGTGGGTGGTGGTGGCCGGGCTCCCGCGCGTCGCGCTCCCCCGCCGGCAGGTCGGGCATCGCCGCACCGAACCGCTCGGGGCGCACCTCGTACTCCCGCATCCAGCGGTGCACGTCGGGGCTCGTGAGGTCCATCTCGACGCTCGATGCGAGGAACTCCATCACGAGCGTGCGCGAGTGCCGCACCCGCTCGGTGTCGGTCGACACCGTCATGCCCTCTTCGACCTGTCGACTGCAGGCGGGCACGAGGGTGCGCGAGCCTTCGATCTCGACCACGCAGACCCGGCATGCGTTCACCGGCGTCAGGTTGTCGGCGTAGCAGAGCGTCGGCGTGTCGACGCCGTTGGTCCGGCACGCGTCGAGGATCGTGGAGCCCTCGGGCACGCGCGACTCGACGCCGTCGACCGTGACCGTCACCAGCCGGCGTGGTGGATCGAGCGGCACGACAGCCATCTACGACTCCTGTTCCTCGGTGCGGGTGGGCACGGCCTTCCCCTCGAGCGCACCGGCCTCGCCATCGGGGAACACGTCGAGCGACGCGATCGCGGACTGCACGGCGTTCGCAGCGGTCTGCCCGAGGCCGCAGATCGAGGCATCGCGCATCACCCGGGCGACGTCGTCCAGGAGCGCGAGCTCGTCATCGCGAGAGCCGAGCGTCCGTCCCTGCACGAGCCGGTGCAGCGCCTCCTCCTGCCGGACGGTACCCACACGGCACGGCACGCACTGCCCGCACGACTCGTCGCGGAAGAAGCGCGCGATGCGGAGGCAGGTGTCGATGAGGTCGGCCCCTTCGTCGAAGAGCATCACGACGCCGGACCCGAGCGTGTACCCGCCCGCCCTTGCATCCTCGAACGTGAGCCGAACGTCGAGGGCGTCGGGACCCACGAAGCCGCCCGCGGCCCCTCCGAGCAGGACCGCCTTGAGCGCCTTCCCGTCCCGCACGCCCCCGGCGGCCTCGATCACCTCGCCGAGCGTGACGCCGTGATCGTGTTCGTAGACGCCGGGACGCTCGACGTCGCCCGAGAGGCAGAACAGGCGGGGGCCGGTCGACCCCTCGGTGCCGATCCGTGCATAGGCCTCGCCGCCGATGCGGAGCACCTCGAGCACGTTGATCAGCGTCTCGACGTTGTTGATGCCGGTGGGCCGACCGAACAGGCCCCGCTGCACCGGGAACGGCGGCTTGTTCCGGGGCTCGCCCCGCTTGCCCTCGATCGAGTTGAATAGGGCGGTCTCCTCACCGCAGATGTAGGCGCCGGCACCCCGCCGCAGCTCGATGTCGAAGCTGACGCCGTGACCCATCACGTCGTCGCCGAGGAAGCCGTGCCGGCGGGCTTCCTCGATGGCTCGGGTGAGCGTCCGCGTCGCCAGCGGGTACTCGCCACGGATGTAGACGTAGCCCTGCTCGCAGCCGGTCGTGATGCCCGCGATCGTGAGCGCCTCGACCACGGCGAACGGGTCTCGCTCCATCACGACGCGGTCCTTGAACGTGCCGGGCTCGCTCTCATCGGCGTTGCAGACGAAGTAGTGGGGGTGCACGGGCTGCTCCGCGACCGCCTGCCACTTCACGCCCGTGGGGAATGCGGCGCCGCCGCGACCCATCAGCTTGGAGTCGGTCACCTCACGCAGGGTCCACTCGGGACCGTGCTCGAGCGCGAGGCGGAGCGCCTCGTAGCCCCCGTGCGCGCGGTAGTCGTCGATCGAGGAGGGGTCGGCGTGCCCGATCCGGCGGAGGAGCCGGAGCCCATCGGTGCGCTGCGGCACGCTGGTGCCACGCAGCCCGACCGACACCGGACCGCCCTCGCGGAAGACCTGCTCCATCTCGTCGGTCACAGGACCGAAGCCGACGTCGGTGCCCTCGGCGCCGGCCGTCTGCATCAACGCCGCCGGGGCATGCTCGCACAACCCGAGGCACGGACTCGCGACTGTGGGCATCGGCGACGACGCCATGCGTCCGGCGAGCTCGGCACCCCCGGCGAGCCGGCAGGCGATGTCGTCGCAGACGTGCAGGACCGTCGGGGGGCGCTCCTCGGTCGAGAACATCGCGTAGAACGTCGCGACGCCGTAGGCCTCGGCCGGCGGCACCGTGAGCCGCTCACAGACGTAGTTCATGCCGCCGGGGCTGATCCAACCGACGGCGCCCTGCAGTGCGTGGAGCGCCGGCAGCAGCAGGTGCCGGTCGTCGCGCGCGTCGCGACCGCCTCGAGCCACCCGGTGATCGAGGGCGGTGCGCTCGACGGCGCCGTCCCACGCGCTCCCGGGCGGTCCGAGCAGCGCGTCGACGGCCGAGCGTTCCTCGGCCGACGGCTCGGCCTGCATCAGCTTCAGGTCCACGGCGCCTCCGTCAGACGCGCGGACGGGCGGGTGGCGATCACGATCGGGATGCTACTCCCCGCCCCCGCCGGAGACCGAACCGGCGCCCTCGGCCGCCACTCGGTCCTCGGGCAGCCTGTCGATGCGCACCGCCGAGGCCTTGAACTCGGCGGTGCCCGACTTCGGGTCGGTCGCCTCGATCGTGAGCACGTTCGTGTCGACCTGGTCCGGGAAGTGGAACGTCATGAACACGAGCCCGGGGCGAAGCGCCTCGTCGACGTGCACCGGCACCTCGACCGAGCCCCGGCGGCTCGAGACGACCACGCACTCGTCCTCGGCTAGGCCGAGCCGCTCCGCGTCCTCGGGCGAGACGTCGATCGTCTCACCCCGACGCAACGGCGAGGTGTACGCCCCCGTCTGCACGCCGGTGTTGTAGGAGTCGAGCCGGCGGCCGGTGGTCAGCCGCAGCGGGAACTCCTCGGTGAGCTCATCCACCGGCGGGTCGTCGATCACGATCGAGAACGGCGCTTTCGCGCCTTGCGCCTCGGGATCGTCGAACTCCCACAGCCTCGAGTGCAGGTAGAGCGTGCCTGGGTGCTCCTCGTCGGGACACGGCCACTGGATGCCGCTGAGC
>DASZOO010000152.1:0-29693 GCA_035550775.1 Actinomycetota bacterium
TCGTCTGCGCGCGGCGATCGACCGCCTTCCTCTGGCCCGAGCACAACGGGTTCATCCGGTTCCGTAAGGAACGGCTCTACCGAGAGGAGGGACGATGAAGAGGACATTGCTCGCGTTGGCGCTCGTCGCCGCGATCGCGACGCCGGCTCTGGGCGCTGGTCCCGTCACCCGCGACGGAGCCGACTACTCCGGTCTCCGAAACCCAGGCGGGTGTGAGGTCTTCAGGGAGAACGGCACCGAACTGCATGTCAAGTGCACGGCCGCCGTGGGAGCCACAGGCGCGGCGTTCGTCCGGTATCGCTTCCTGAAGGACGTTGGCGGAGTGATCGGACCGGCAACCGTCTCGGCCGATCTTCGCGACGCGGCGGGATGTGCCTCCTATCGATGGATGGGCCCGATCCGCACGCTGCGCATCATGGTCCCGTCCGGCTGCTACATCCACGTCCGGACGGTGACCTGGCAGCAACCCTGACCGACCGCTCCATCGAGCTGCGTTGACCGGCGGGCCGGGTGACCGGCCCGCCGTTCGATGCACCGCCCGCGCCACGCTGACCACCTCCTCGTCGGCGCGCCTCGAACCCTCCGGCCCTCCCCTGACGGCCCTCGGTCAACGGGCCGAACAGCTCTGCCGGATGCCTGCGACGCAGACGATGCTGGCATCGAAGAGGAGGTCTTCCCATGAGAACCGAGCAGCGTCCGACCCAGCCTCCGATCCGTTCCCCGATCGGCACGGTGCCGGGCACACGGCAGCGCCGGTGGGTGTGGGTCGCCGCGATCGTGGCGTCCGCAGCCCTCGCCGGGGGTGCGGTGTTCGCATGGCAGCTGGCCGCCCGTGAGAGCGACGTCGCGGCCGTCACGATGGAGCGTGATGCTGCCCTCGCCCGACTCGATCGCCTGACCGATCGAGTCGCCGACCTTCGGGCCGAGCTGAGCGACCTTGCGGCCGGCCGGCTCGAGATCCGCCGCGAGCTCCGGCGAGCTCAGGCACGGCTCGAGTCGATGTTGGGACCGGCGCTTCCCGACGGCCGGCACTTCGGCCGCCTCGTCGCGGTCGGTGCGTCGCAGGAACCGCCGAGGCTCGTGATCGACATCGAGCAGTGGTTCACCGGGGAGGAGGCGGCCGAGGCCGCGATCGAGGACGGCGTCCTGCCGCCCGGCGCGACCGCGATCGAGAACGACTTCTACATCCGCAACGAGGATCCGCGGTGGCGAATGCTCGAGGTCGACCCGGCGACGACCGTGTCGCTGACCACCTATCCGTACGGCGATATCGACGACCCGATGGTGGTCTCCCTGACCAGGTTCGGGGAGCTCTACCACTCGACCGAGGACGGCCTGCTGCGGCTGTTCCCCTACTGGATCACGGTCCGCGACGGCACCGTTGTCCAGATCGAGGAGCAGTTCATCCCGTAGCGGGGGCTGATCTCCCGCTCAGGTCGCGCGCGGCACGCAACCGAGGGATGTGCCGGCGCGTTCCAGCGGGCGACCTGGTTGGCGCACCCGGCCGGGTCGTCGCCGAGCTTGATCTGACGATCGTCCACCGGCCCGGAGTAGATGCCCCGCGAATCCAGCTTTCCGGTGCGACGATCCAGCACGGCCAGGCGATCTCGGGCCTCCTTTCGTGACGGTGGGAGGTTCAAAGGCCGGGGTTGCACCGGATGTCAATCGCGCATCGGAAGCGCATCCGCGCGCTCGGAGGATGGCGAACTTCCCCCGAGATTCCGGGGTTAGGACGTTGCCGTTATCCCTCGGACGGGGTACAACACATGTAGGTCTGCGGAAGCCGATCCGACCGAATAGAACACGGCGCTTCCCCCCGCAGCGGACATGAGGTGCCACATGTCGACCACAGACCTCAACATCCTCGCCGACGCGGTGACCTTCGCCGTGCTCGTGTCGGTCGGCGGTCTCGTCGTGTACGCCATCGCCCGATCGACGTGGAGGCGACATGCCTTGCGCCACAGCCTGAAGGTCGGGCTCTCGGTGGGAGCGGTCGTCACGATCGCCGTGCTCGGCGTGGCGCTGTGGCCCGCCGCCCGTGAGGGCGTGAACACCGCCGCCGGCGTCGATCTCAACGAGCGTGGCGACGCGATCATCCCGCCCGATGAACAGGATCCGCCCGATCCCGAGCCCAACCTCGACCACGCGGCGGTCTCGGATCGGTCGACCGGTGTCGGCGGCGTTGCGGCGGCGGGCAAGGGAGGGGACAAGGGCCCGTCTCCGTCGCCGAGCCCCCAGAACCAGGCCGTCCAGGGCGGCGGAGGTCAGGGAGGCAGCTCCGGCGGGAACGGATCGGGCGGCAGCTCGGGAGGAGGCTCGGGAGGCAGTGGCGGCTCCGGCGGCGGCGGCTCGGGAGGCGGCGGGGGAGGCTCATCCCCGCCACCGACCCCCCCACCCCCGACATCACCTTCACCCTCGCCTGACCCTCCGCCGCCACCGCCCGACGACCCGACGGACCCCCCGACGGACCCCCCGACGGACCCCCCGAACGAGGACCCCACGCCCGTGGAGGAAGCCCCGACGCTGCCTGAGATCCTCGATGGGCTGCTCGGTCCGCTCGGATCTCGCCAGGCCTGATCCGGGCCTGATCCAGGCCGGCTCGACACTCCCGCCGGCCGTCGGATCCCACCGGTTCGTAGACTCGTGTCGTGAGCGATCGTTCGGTCACGTTGTACGAGGCAGCCGGCGGCATGGCGTTCTTCGAAGCGCTCGTCGATCGCTTCTACGAGGGCGTGGCCGACGATCCCGTGCTGCTTCGGCTCTACCCCGAACCCGCCGACCTGGCGCCGGCCCGCCGTCGCCTCACGCTGTTCCTCGCCCAGTACTGGGGAGGGCCAACGACCTACAGCCGGGAACGGGGTCACCCCCGGCTCAGGATGCGCCACGCTCCCTTCGCGATCGGGGGCGAGGAGCGCGATCGATGGCTCGTGCACATGCGGGCCGCGGTCGCATCGCTCGACCCTCCCGACGAGATCGCCCGTGCGCTCGAAGAGTATTTCGACATGGCCGCCGAGAGCATGCGGAACCAACCCGCGTAGCTCACGTGTATCGCACGCGCGGGTCCAGCGCCGCATAGGCCACGTCGACGATCAGGTTCGCGATCGCGATGAACAGCGCGCCCAGCACCGTCACGCCCATGACCATCGGGAAGTCCTGTCGCGCGATCGAGTCGACGGCGAGCGATCCGATCCCCGGAAGACCGAACAATGCTTCGGTGATGAACAGCCCGCCGAGCAGCGTGCCGAGGTCCAGGCCGAGCATCGTCACGATCGGGGTGAGGGCTCCTCGCAAGCCGTGTCGACCGATCACGGTCCGTTCGGGCAGGCCCTTGGCGCGCGCCGTGCGGATGTAGTCCTCGCTCATCGTCTCGATCACGTTGGAGCGCGTCATCCGGGCGTAGATCGCTGCGTACCCGATCGCGACGGTGATCCACGGCAGGATGAACGAACCGCTGAGGATCGCGGCGGGCACGCTCTCACCGATCTCGAGACCGCTGGAAGGTGCCCATCCCAGCTGGAACCAGAAGACGTACAGCAGCAGCTGGCCGAGCCAGAACACGGGCATCGACACACCGACGATCGCGAGGAACATGGCCAACCGGCTCGCCGGGGAACGCCGTTTGACGCCGGCCAGCACCCCGACCGGGATGCCGATCAGCAGCCACACCGTCGCGGCGCCCACGGCGAGCGTGGCAGTCACCGGCAGCCGGCGGGCGATCTCCTCCTTCACGGCGACGAAGTTGCCGTACGAGTAGTACACGTCCTCGGAAAGGAACAGTCCCGGCCACGGGATCAGCCCCTTCGCGAAGCGTGCGTACTGCACGTAGAGCGGGCGATCGAGGCCGAACGCGCGGCGGGCGTTCTCGATCTGCTCCGGCGTCGACGTCTTGCCCGTGGCCCTCCGGGCGGGATCGCCCGCGGGCAGCTTCACGAAGATCAGGAACGTGAGCAGCGACACCATCAAGAGCACGAGCACCATGAACAGCACGCGCCGCACGAGGTACCGGAGCATCGTCCCCCAGCCTAGGGGCACATAGGCCGGTGGGCTCCAGGTTCCTTGCTCCGGAACGGAAGATGCGTCGAGAAGGGGCAAGGAACCGATACCGGGGACGTTCATCCACACGGAGGGCCGGTCGAGCCGCTTTCCCGCGATCCGTGGTCACCCATCTCGCGACGCATCAGGACGACGTAGCCCACCGCGGCGATCGCCGCGAACGCGAACCACTGGAGCGCGTAGTTGAGGTGTGATCCCTCGGTGAGGTCGGGAAGGGGGGCGGGCACGGGCAGGTCGCCGGCCGGCGGCGACTGCGACCGGAGCTGCAGGAGCCACGGCACGAGCTCGTACGGCACGTCGCGAGCGATCGCCTCGAGGTCGGCGCTCCGAACGGTGGTGACGCGGTCCTCGCCCGGCGCCACGTCGCCCGCCCCGCCCGGCTGACCCGCGAACAGCGGGCCCTCGACCTCCACCCGGCCGGCCGGTGGGGCGGCGGCCGCGACCGGAGGGGCGTCCATCTCGAACGGTACCCAGCCCCGGTCCACGACGATCGCCGAGCCGTCCGCCAGCACGAGCGGGGTCAGCACGTGGTTGCCCGAACGACCGTCGAGCGTGCGGCCGTACAGGATCACCTCGTATCGGGTGTCGTAGCGACCCGTGGCGATCGCGCGCCGGTAGGCGAGCGCTTCGCCTTCGTCCAGCAGCCCGTCGAGCGGGCGTGGCGGGGCGGCGAGCCCCGCCGCATAGCGGGCGTTGAAGTCCCGGCGGCCCTCCAGACGGTCGAGCTGCCACAGGCCGAGCCGTACGCACACGGCGACCACCACGAGCGCGAACACGGTGAGGCCGATGACTCGAGGCCGGGACACGGAACGGAACACGGGCTAGGAGCCCTTCACCTCCTGGATCGTGTTGCCTCCGTCGACCACGATCGATTGGCCCGTGAGATAGCTCGCACGGTCGCACGCCAGGAACGCGACGACCTCGGCGATCTCCTCGGGCCTGCCGGAGCGGCCGAGCGGCGTGTGCCGGCCGGCCGCGGCTTCCTCGGGAAGCTGCGAGCCCGAGGCGATCCATCCGGGCGCGACCGAGTTCGCCGTGATGCCGTGGGGGCCGAGCTCGAGGGCGAGGCCGCGCATCAGACCGTCCATCGCCGCCTTGGCCGTTCCGTAGCCGGCCGAGCCGGCGATCGCCGCGACCGGGCCGGTCACCGACGACACCATGACGATGCGTCCCCATCGGCGGCTCACCATGCCCGCGACGAGGGGCCGCGTGACGTTGTAGGCCGTCTGCAGGTTGAGAGCGAGGTCGAGGTCCCAGTCCGCGTCGTCGAGGTCCATGAACACGCCGCCGATCTGGGACGCCATGCCGACGTTGACCATGCCGGCGTTGTTGACGACGATGTCGACCCTGCCGAACAGTTCCAGCGCGCCCTCGACCATCGCGCGCGCTTGGTCGCGGTCGGTGAGATCGGCGACGAACCCGGCCGCCTCGGCCCCGTCGTCGTGCAGTTCCGCGGCGCGGTCCTCGATCCGGTCGGTCGTCGAGGTGACCGCGACGGCCGCACCTTCCCGAGCCAGTGCCTTCGCACACGCGTGACCGATGCCGGTCGGGCTGCCCGCCCCGGTGACCAACGCGACCCGCCCGTCGACCTCGCCCCGCACGAGGTCAGACTACCCGGCGCTCAACCCGCGGGGGCATCCGAGCCGATACCCCAGGGGAAGACGGGCGTGAGAGGACCGACCGGAAGATCCGGGCGTTCCTGCGTCCATCCCGATACGAGAGGGGTTCCCGCATGATCCTGCGGCTGTACGCGAAAGCCCAGGTCTGGCGTGCGGCGATCAGCGACCGGGTGCTGGAGGACCGGGGCGCGACCGCCGTGGAATACGCGCTGATGCTGGCCTTGATCTTCATGGTCATCATCGCGGCGGTGACCTTCATGGGGCAGGCGACGAACGAGTCGTTCGAGAAGGTCGAGTTCCCGTAGCCGGCCGTGACCGGCGCCGGCGGCGAGGCGGGTCGCCGGCGCCGGTCGGGCGTGTCTCCGTCCGGCTGGGTGCGGGCCGAGGGACCCGGGATGGGGCCACCTGTGAGATGGCCGGCATCCGCTAGGCTTCGCCTGCGATGACCACCCCCGCCCTGCTCCGGCTCCAGGAAACCGATAGGGCGATCGACCGATCGGATGCCAGGCGTCGAGCGCTCGAGGAGGGGAGTGAGCTCGCCGCGGCTCGCGAGCGAGCGGACGCGGCCGAGGGCAGTCTCGGGGAGCTGAAGCTGAAGCTCGACGAGCTCGGCCGGGACCAGACCACGTTCGAACACGAGATCGACTCGCTCACGCAGAAGGAGCAGGACGAGCAGGCGCGCATGTTCGGCGGCGCCATCGTGAACACGAAGGAGCTCGAGGCGCTCCAGCACGAGATCGCCAGTGTGCGGAAGCGCCGATCCGATCGCGAGGACGAGCTGTTGGCGCTGCTCGAGGTCCGGGAACAGCTGGAGGCAGATGCTCGTGCCGCGGAACGCGAGGCGAGGGATCAGCGGGCCGCGGCGGAGCGGGCAGCCGACGAGGCGAGCCAGGAGCTCACTCGGGTCGTTGCCGAGCTCGCACAACGCACCGAGGAGCGCGGCAAGCTCGCGCTCGAGATCGATCCGGAGGTGCTCGAGCTGTACGAGAGCCTGCGTCGACAGAAGAAGGGGATCGGCGCAGCGGCGCTCGTCGACGGCGTCTGTCAGGCGTGCCACGAGCACCTGTCCGCCGTGGTGCTGGACGAGCTGAAGCGGACCGAGGGGATCAGGAGGTGTGAATACTGCCGTCGCATCCTGGTCATGTGATCGTCGCGTGCGACGGGGCGTCGCGCGGCAACCCCGGTCCCGCCGGGGCGGGCGTGCAGATCACCGACGACGACGGGACCGTGCTAGCTGAGATCGCCGACGGGCTCGACGAGACCACCAACAACGTGGCCGAGTACACGGCGGTGATCCTCGGGCTGGAACGGGCGCAGGAGCTCGGCGCCACCCAGGTGCTCCTGCGATCGGACTCTCAGCTCTTGATCAACCAGCTCACCGGCCGTTACCGCGTTCGGACCCCCCATCTGCAACCGTTGCACCGACGCGCCCTCGAATTGGCGGGGGGGTTCGACACGATCGAGTACGAACATGTCCGGCGGGAGCTGAACACGGAGGCAGACCGTCTCGCGAACCAGGGCGTCGACGACTGGCTCGCCGCTCGTTGACTGGTCAGTCGCCGGCCCGGGTCACGGCGCTCAGAGGGATCTCGAGTGGAGCCGGGTCGCGCGCCCCGGCGAGGTCGATCCGAAGCGAGATGCCGCGAACGTCCTGAAGCGGCTCGAACGAAAGGGCACCGTCGATCCTGCCGCCGGGCGCCACTTCCAGCAACGGCGCCGAGACCTCGATCGCCTCGCCCACCACCTTCCCGTCGGCGTCCACGAGGGTGACGTCGCTCTCGTCGAGGGTCAGCACCCGTGGCCCGGTCGCTGAGACACGCACGAAGAAGCTCCAGTTCGGCACCCCGCCGAACGAGTCCAACGTGAAACGGACGGCCGGGCGTCGGAAGTCGAGATCGAGCGGCACGAAGGCTCCGCTCACCGGGACCCCGAACCGAACGAAATCGATCACGCGCCAAGCTCCGGGCTCGGCCGCGGCGAAACGAACCGGCCCGTCGAGGGGCACCGAGAACTCGAGGGGGTCGCCTTGGGTCGGTTGCGCGATCACATCGACCTGCGCCGAGACGTCGACCTCCAACGCCTGCCCGTCCCCTCCCACACCGATGGCCGGCCCGACGGCTCCCACCATCGACGTCGCGGTGATCTCTCCGGGGAACGAGCGGTTCGTGACGCCGAGCCAATAGGCGAATCGACGCATCAGCGGCGTCGCCGCCATGCCCCGGAGATCGTTCCCGCCGAGCACGGTCGCGCGGTAGGCCTCGACGAACCGCAGGGTGGCGGCTCGGACCTGGGCCTGCAGCAGGGCCGGGGCGCCTCGAAGCTCCGCCGCGGGGGCGGGGCTCGCCGGTCCGTCGACCGTGCTCGAGCAGGCGGCGGCGAGGATCACGAGCGCGGCCACGAGCGTCGGCGTCGTCCTCCGCATCGGTCAGGGGAAGTCTACGGCCGGGTATCCTCGGTCGTGGAGGAGCCGGCCGGGCGACCGCGGGCGGTCACGACCGCTCGAGGAAAGTCCGGACTCCGTAGGGCAGGGTGCTGGCGAGAGCCAGGCGGGGGTGACCTCGCGGACAGGGCAACAGAGAGCAGACCGCCCGCGTGGCTCCGGTCACGCGGGTAAGGGTGAAACGGTGCGGTAAGAGCGCACCAGCGCGGCGGGCGACCGCCGCGGCTGGCAACCCCCATCCGGAGCAAGGTCGAGCAGGCAGCGTTCGAGGACGGCCCGTCCGAGCTGCCGGGTAGGCCGCACCGGGCCGGCGAACGGCCCGGCGGTGGCGCACTTCGCGCCCCCGAGAGAGATGGTCGCCGGCGGGGCCAGACCCCGCGCACAGGATCCGGCTTACAGGCCGGCTCCTCCATACCCCGGTGCCCGGGTGTGGGCAGCCGACCGGACGTTCAGTCGACCGCGCCGACGAGTCCTCGCTCGACGGCGCTGTGGAACTGGGCGCCGGCGTGGTAGCTCGATCGCACGAGCGGACCGGCTTCCACATGGGTGATGCCCATCGCCTCGCCGTTGCGCGCGTGTGTCGTGAACTCGTCGGGATGCACCCAGCGGTCGACCGGCAGGTGGTGAGGAGTCGGCTGCAGGTACTGACCCATCGTGAGGATGTCGCACCCTGCCGCGACGAGATCGTGCATGGCCTCGGAGACCTCGTCCGGGCGCTCGCCCATGCCGAGGATGAGGTTCGACTTCGTCACCTGGCCCGGCCGCGCTCGCTTCGCGAAGCGCAGCACGTCGAGTGACCGATCGTAGCCGAAGGCGGGGCGGATGCGACCGTGCAGGCGTCGAACGGTCTCGAGATTGTGAGCGAAGACGTCGGGCTGAGCCTCGAGCACGGTCGCGATGTCGCGCTCCCCGCCCTTGAAGTCGCTCGGCAGCACCTCGATGCCCACCTCGGGCACCGCCTGTCTCACCCGTCGCACGGTCTCGGCCCAAGCAGCCGCGCCGCCGTCGGGGAGATCGTCGCGAGCCACGCCGGTCAACACGACGAATCGAAGCCCCATGCGTGCGACCGCGTCGGCGATGCGGGCGGACTCGCCGGCATCGGGGGGGGCCGGCTTCGCGGTCATCACGTCGCAGAAGCCGCATCGACGGGTGCATCGATCACCCAGGATCAGGAACGTGGCCTCTCGGTCCTCCCAGCACTCGTAGATGTTGGGGCACATCGCCTCTTCGCACACCGTATGGAGGTCGAGGCTCCGCATGATGTGCCGGAGGTCGATCGTGTTGGGGCCGGCGCGCAACCGGGTCTTGAGCCAGGGGGGTTTCCGCTCGCCTTCGGCGTTCACCCCGGCCTCGGACGGGCCGTTGGAGACCGACACGATGGGCAGGTGGAGGCGGCGGCCGCGAGGGTTGTGGTCGCGATCAGCCATGGCCTTCGAGTGTAGCCGTGCGCGGGGGGTATCCTCGGCCGACGGCGTCGGAAAGGGAACGATGAGCGAGGATCGCGAGGATCCGGGGACGGGGCCCGAAGGGCGCCGGCCGATCCCGGTCACGATCCGCCCCCCCTCGTGGCGGTGGATCGTGACGCTGCTCGCGCTCATCTTTGCCGCATGGCTCGTTGCGACGACAACGGTTTCACTGCTGCGGCAGCTCTCCAGCCTGCTCACGTGGATCCTCGTCGCCTTGTTCGCCTCGTTCGCCCTCGAGCCGGCGGTCGATTGGCTCGCCCGGCGTGGGTGGCGCCGCGGCCTCGCGACCGGTGCGATCCTGCTGGGCGTCGTCGTCTTCGCGATCGTGATGGTGGCGTTGATGATCCCGCTGGTCGTCGACCAGCTCCGGTCACTGATCGAGGCAGCGCCCGACATCCTCGCATCGGTCAGCGGCTACACCGAGCGGTGGTTCAACTTCGAGATCTCGCAGTCCTCGCTCGAGGAACAGCTGCGAACGGCGAACTCCGGACTCGCGGGGTTCGCGACCAACATCGCCGGGAACGTGTTCGGGTTCGCGTCGTCCCTCGTCGGGGCCATCTTCATGCTCCTCACGATCGGCTTGTTCACGTTCTACTTCACGGCCGACGGCCCCCGGTTCCGCCGTGCGGTGCTCTCGGTGTTGCCGAGGGACCGCCAGGAGCACGTCCTGTGGATCTGGGAGGTAGCGATCGAGAAGACCGGGGCCTACCTCTACTCGCGGCTCCTGCTCGCCATCGTCTCGGGTATCGCCACGTTCGTCGTCCTGACCGCGCTCGGTGTTCCGTTCGCGGTTCCCCTCGCGGTGTGGATGGGGCTCGTCTCGCAGTTCATCCCCACGGTCGGCACGTACATCGCCATGGCCCTGCCTCTGCTCGTCACGGTCGTCGCGAGTCCGATCAAGGCGTTGGTCCTGCTCGTCTTCTTCACCGCTTACCAGCAGGTCGAGAACTACGTGCTCAGCCCGCGCATCACGGCCAAGACCATGGAGCTGCACGCCGCGGTCGCGTTCGGATGCGCCGTCGCCGGCGCGAGCATCGCCGGGCTCATCGGAGCGTTCATCGCCCTGCCGGTCGCGGCGATCGTGCAGGCGGTGATCTCGAGCGCGCTCGACCGACACGACGTGATCGAGGCCGACCTCACACGCGACATCGACCCCGAGCAGGCGAAGCAGGAGCTCGACGAACAACGTCGGCGGGCGAAGGCCAGCGGGGAGGGCCTGGTGGCCGCCGTTCGGAAGCGGCTCGTCGACGAACCTGACGCCGACGTCGACGTGCCCGACGACGGCTAGCCACGTTCCTCACACGACGTCGGCAGGCTCCGAGGACCTCGCGGAGACGCCCCTGCCCGCTGGTGGCGGGACCCCGGCGCCCCGCGAGTCGGGTCCGTGGGGCAGGAACACCCTGAACGCGGAGCCGCCTCCGATGCGCTCGTCGACCCAGGCACGTCCTCCGTGGAGCTCCGCGAACCTGGCCACGAGCGACAGGCCGACGCCGGTGCCGGGGGAATAGGAGGAGACCGTGGGCCCCCGGCGGAACGGCTCGAAGATCGCGTCGCGGAGCTCAGCGGGCACGCCGGGTCCGTCGTCCTCGACGCTCAACAGCGCCCCGCCGTCGCAGGCCTCCAGCCGCACCCAGATCCGGCACGTGGGCACCGTGTGCCGAGCCGCGTTCACCACGAGGTTCTCGACGATCCGCTCGATCTTCGGCGGATCGATCGTGAGCACCAGCGGCCGCACATCGAGCTCGATCGCGCGGTCGGCGAGCGAGTCGAGGCTCTCGACGGCCCGGCGCGTGAGCGCGGCCACGTCGACCGTGCGGTACTGGGGTTCCACGATGCCGCGGTTCAGCCGATCGATGTCGAGCAGGTCCTTCAGCAACCGATCGAGCTTGCGCGCGTTGGCGGCCAGGCGCTCCATCAGGTCGGCGCGGTCAACGGTCGACATCGCGCTGCCGCGCTCGAGCGTGAGCGAGAGTCCGAGGATCGAGGTCAGCGGGCTCCGGAGCTCGTGCGACACCGCTGCGAGGAACGTGTTCTTCATCTCGTCGAGCGCGCGCAGCCGTTCGGCGGCTTCCCGCTCACGACGCTCCGAATCCCGGAGGGCGTGTTCGGCGAGCTTGCGGTCGGTGATGTCCATGAGCACGCCCTGCAGGAAGAGGGGCGTCCCCTGGGCGTCGGAGACGAACGTCGTCTCGTCGTGGACCCAGATCGTGCGGCCGTCTCGGGTGTTGACCCGGTACTCGGCCTTCCACGGGCGCCGGGCGGTCACCGACTCGAGGTACGTGCGCTCGACCTCCGCTCGATCCTCCGGCGCCATGATCGCGAGCCAGAGGGTGGGGTCGTCGATCCATTCCTGTGGGGTGTAGCCGGTGATCTCCTCGACCTGCGGGCTCATGTAGATCGACTCCATCGAACGGTCGGCGCGATCGAGGTAGATCGCCGCGGGCACGTGCTCCACGATGGCTCGGTACCGCTCCTCGGCCTCCGAGAGGCGACGAGCCGCTTGTTCCCGTTCGATCGCAGCGCCGAGCGTGTTGGCCACCACGCGCACCGCGTCGACCTCGGCCGTCTGCCAGAGCCGGTCGCTCGCGCACGCGTCGATCCCGATGTAGCCCCACCACTCGTCGCCCACGTGGACCGGCACGACGATCAGTGAGCGGATGCCCGCTCCCTCGATCGTCTGGCGCTCCTCGCCGGGCAGGTCGGCCGTCCGGCCATGGATCACGCCACCCTCGCTCAGCACCGCCGCCCATCGGGCGCGCCCCGCGCCGTAGGGGCGGGGACGCGAGGACGCCCCGACGGAGGCGGGGGCTCCGTCGGCGACCCACGCGTGGCGCAGGACCGCGTGGAGCCCCGAGGGAAGGTCGATGTTCTCGAAGACACCCGCTCGGGTCGCAGAGCCTGCCAGGCCCAGGCGTTCGAGCACGTCGTCGATGCACGTTCGCCACTGGGGAGCCCGCAGGAATCGCTCCGCCGCGTATCCGGCCGCTTCGAGGATGCGGTCACGGGTTCTCAGCGCCTGCTCGGCGAGCTTGCGATCGGTGACATCGGTCAGCACTCCCTGCCAGGCGTGATCCCCGTCGGCGGTGGGCACGAGGAACCCGTGGTCGTGCACCCACACCACGCGGCCGTCCCGATGCACGATGCGATGCTCAATCTCGTAGTCCTCTCCCGTCTCGTTCGTGCGGTTGGACTCCTCGAGGACCCGCTCGCGATCGTCGGGATGCACGAGCCTCATCCACAGGCCGGGATCGGCCAGGCGCTCGGCCGGTGTGTAGCCGGTCAGGCGCTCGTACTGCGGACTCACGTAGCGAGCCGTGACGAGTTCGTCCACGGCGTCGACGTAGATCACGGCCGGGAGCTGTTCCACGAGCGACCGATACCGTTCCTCCGCCGTTCGAAGCGCCTGAAGCATCTCGCGTTCCGACGTGACGTCGTGGATCACGCCTCGATACCGCGTGGCGCCGTCGACGGTGACCGGTGTCGCCTCGTCCCGGACCCAGATCTCGTGGCCTGCTGCGGTGCGCATGCGGTACTCGGCGGCGAACCGCGTACCGGCTTGCACCGCATCGCTCCACGCGGACAGCACGGCGCCGACATCGTCTGGGTGCACCTGGCGGGTCCACAGTTCCGGGTCGTCGAGCCACTGCTCGGCAGGGAAGCCGAGCAGGGACTGGATCTGCGGGCTGATGTAGTCGGCCGGCGCCGTCCCTGGTTCGTGCTCCGGATCCCAGGCGTATGCCACGGCCGGCACCTGCTCGAGCATGGACCGGTACGTCGCCCGAGCTCCCTCGTGTCGCCGTCGTTCGGCCCGCGCCCGCACCCGCTGGAGCAGCGCGATCGTGCCGACCGCCGCGCAGGTCACGACGAGGATGCCGAAGGCCGATCCCGTGAACCCCGGCAGCCTGGATTCGAGGGCTCCACGGATGGCCTCGAACGCACCAGTGGCGACGCCGGCGGCGAGCAGCACGATCGCGCCGACCACGACCATCCGGTCGTGCCGGCTCGACGGCCGGTCGCCGTCGGCCTCGGGCGGGGTTCGTCGCGTGTCCACCGTCGATGCGGTTATCGACGTGCGAGAGGGGCCGCTGAACCGTGGCGGTCGCTCAGGTTCGAGCCAGGTCGAGCATGCGACGGTAGACCTGGTCTGGTTCCGGCTCCATGTAGAAGTGCTCGAGCGGGGCGGCGAACGGCATCGCCGGCACGTCGGGCCCGCCGACCCGCACGATGGGGGCGTCGAGGTCGTACATCGCCTCCTCGCCGATCGTCGCCGCGATCTCGGCGCCGGCGCCGTAGGTGCGGTTGTCCTCGTACACCACGATCGCCTTCGACGTGCGGCGCACCGACCCGAGGATCGTCTCGGTGTCCAGCGGCGCCAGCGATCTCACGTCGACGACCTCGACGGAGACGCCCTCGTCCTCCTGCAGTCGAGCCGCGGCGTCGAGACAGACGTGCAGCGCATGCCCGTAGCTCACGCACGTGAGGTCGCTGCCCTCCCGCTTGACGTCCGCCGTGCCGATGGGCACGAGGTGACGCTCGTCCGGCACATCCCCGGTGATCGCCCGGTACGTCTTCTTGTGCTCCAGGAACAGCACGGGGTCGGGGTCGGCGATGGCAGCCCGGAGCAGCCCGGCCGCGTCGGCCGGGGTCGACGGCATCACGACCTTGAGCCCCGGCACGTGCGCGTAGTACGCCTCGATCGACTGTGAGTGGTAGAGGGCGCCGTGGATGCCTCCCCCGCACGGCGCCCGGATCACGAGCGGACACCCGAACGCCCCGTTCGACCGGTATCGGATGCGCGCGGCCTCGGACACGATCTGGTCGAACGCCGGATGGATGAAGTCGGCGAACTGGATCTCGGCGACGGGCAGCAGGCCGTGCATGGCCATGCCGATCGCGATGCCCACCAACCCGGATTCCGCCAGGGGGGTGTCGATCACCCGTTGCTCGCCGAACTCCTCCATCCAGCCCATGCTGACCCGGAAGACGCCCCCCCGGTTCCCGACGTCCTCGCCCAGCAGCACGATGCGGTCGTCGTCCGACATCTCGTCGTGCAGGGCATCGCGGATCGCCGTCACCACGTTCTTCTCGGTCACGGTCCGCCTCCGGAGGGGTCGCCCGGCTCGGCGAACACGTGTCGCAGCGCCGAGGCCGGTTCGGGGTCGGACGCTTCCCATGCCGCGGCGAGCGCCTCGTCGATCTCACCCTTCACCGCGACGCGCAGCTCCTCGGCGCCGAGGTCGTCGAGCACGCCGTGGGTGCGGAGGTACCCTCCGAACACCTGCACCGGGTCGTGGTGGCGAGCCTCCTCGACCTCGTCGCGCGACCGATAGGTCTTGTCGTCGTCGTCGCTGGTGTGACCGAGGAACCGGTATGTCTTGCACTCGATCAGGGTGGGTCCCTCGCCCGCTCGAGCTCGGTCGTGCGCCTGCTTCATCGCGGCGTAGCATGCGAGGACGTCGTTGCCGTCGACGACCACGCCGGGGAACCCGTATCCGGCCGCCCGGTCGGCGACGTTCTCGATCGCCATCTGCTTCGACTGCGGAACGCTGATCGCATAGCGGTTGTTCTCGCACACGAAGATCACCGGCAACCGGTGGATGCCGGCGAAGTTCAATCCCTCGTGCCAGTCGCCCTCGCTCGTGGCGCCGTCACCGAACCAGCTCGCCACCACCGCGTCCTCTCCCCGGTAGTTCACCGCGTACGCGATGCCGGCCGCGTGGGGGATCTGGGTCGCGATGGGCGACGACCCGGTGATGATGCCGAGCTCGCGGTGTCCCCAGTGCGACGGCATCTGTCGTCCTCCGCTGGACGGGTCGTCTGCCTTGGCGAAGATGCCGAGGAAGATCTCGTACGGCGTCATCCCGGCCGTCAGCACGACCGCGCCGTCCCGGTAGTACGGGAGCCAGACGTCGACCCCCCTGCGCATGGCCCACGCGGTGCCGACCTGGCACCCCTCGTGGCCCTCGGCCGGAACCACGAACGGGGCTCGCCCCATGCGGTTCTGACGGAGGGCGGCCTCGTCGAGCAGACGGGCCGTCAGCACGAGGCGGTACATGGAGCGGAGGTCGTCATCACTGAGCCCGAGCGCCCCGTGTGGGGTGGGCGCTACCTGGGTCGACACGTGATCGAGCTCCCTCGCACCGTGGGCCGAGCATACACCCGCCCTTGTGCAGGGTCCTCGGCCGAACGGCGGGACCGAATGATACCCCCCCCTGGTATCCTGCGGACAGGTAGAGGTCGCTGGAGAGAGGGGACGGGCGCGATGCAGGATCCGGTGTGCGGCATGGCCGTCGACGAGGCATCGGCGGCGGCAGCGTGGGAGCACGACCGCACGACCTACCTGTTCTGCTCGGTGGGCTGCATGCGCCGCTTCCGCGAGGACCCCGAGCACTTCCTCGCGCTCGGCGACGAGGACCGGCGGATGTGAGGAGTGGTCGGTGTACGGCTACGAGATGAACAAGAAGGCCCTGCAGGACCGGCTGCGGCGCATCGAAGGCCAGGTCCGAGGTCTGCAGCGCATGGTCGACGAGGACACCTATTGCATCGACATCTTGACCCAGCTGAGCTCGGTACAGGCCGCCCTCCGGGCGGTCGGCATGGGCTTGCTCGACGACCACGTGCGTCACTGCGTTCGTGAGTCCATCGAGCAGGGGAGCGGCGAAGCCAAGATCGAGGAGCTGATGGCGGCGGTGGGCAGGCTCGCGAAATGAGCTCCCCGGCCTCCCCGGCCTCCACGGGTCCCGCGATCGTGCTCGACATCGAGGGCATGACCTGCGCCTCGTGCGTCCAGCGTGTGGAACGGGCGCTCGAGCGTGTGCCCGGCGTCGATCGTGCCGCGGTCAACCTCGCGACCCGCACGGCGACGGTGCACGGGTCGCCCGATGCGACCGCGCACGATGCTGTGCCGCCGCTCGTCGAGGCCGTGCGATCGGCGGGATACGGGGCGAGGCGACACACGGAACGTCGTTCCCCGGCCGACGAGGCTCGGGCCTACGGGGTCAGGCTCGCCGTCGCGGCTCCCTTCACGGCGGTCGTGCTGTGGCTCACGTTCGCGGCGCCGGACGCCGCGTGGAGCAGTCCGCTCGCCTGGGCCCTGACGACCCCGGTGGTCTTCTTCGCGGGATGGCCGTTCCTGTCGGCCGCGGCCCGGGCCGCCCGGCACGGGTCGACGACGATGGACACGTTGATCGCCATCGGCTCCCTCTCCGCCTATGGCTACAGCGTCGCGACCGAAGTGCTGGGGCGGGGGGGCCACTACTTCGACACGGCGGCCGTGATCGTCACGCTGATCCTCGTCGGCAAGGTGCTCGAGGCGCGGGCGCGCACGGCAGCCGCCGACGCCGCCAGGGTGCTGCTGGAGCGAGGCGCGAAGTCCGCCACCGTGCTCGAGGAAGGCGAGGAGCGCGCCGTCGCGATCGACGAGGTGCGCCCGGGACAGATCGTCGTGGTCCGTCCGGGTGAGACGATCCCCGCCGACGGCATCGTTCGTGAGGGCACGTCATGGGTCGACCTGTCCCTGTTGACCGGAGAGTCGGCGCCCGTCGACATCGCGCCCGGCGACGAGGTCGTCGGGGCCACCGTGAACGGGAACGGGCGGATCACCGTCTTCGTGACGACGGTCGGGGCCGGCACCAGGCTCGCCGAGATCGTGAGGCTGCTCGAGGCCGCCCAGGGCTCCAAGGCTCCGGTCCAGCGGCTCGCCGACCGCATCTCGAGCGTGTTCGTGCCCGTGGTGCTGGCGATCGCCGCAGCGACGCTGGGCGGATGGCTCGTGCTGACCGACGTGTCCGCGGGAGAGGCGTTGCTGCACGCGGTCGCCGTGCTCCTGATCGCGTGTCCCTGTGCCCTCGGGCTGGCCACGCCCGCCGCGATCATGGCGGGAACGGGGCGCGCCGCCGAGCTGGGCGTGCTGTTCAAAGGAGCCGAGGTGTTCGAGGCCGCTCGCGGCGCCGACGTGGTGCTCCTCGACAAGACCGGCACCGTCACCGAGGGGGCGATGCGGCTCACCGACCTCGTGCCGGCGCCGGGTGTCGATCGGGAAGAGCTGCTCGCCATGGCCGCCGCGGCCGAGAGCGGGTCCGAGCATCCGATCGCCGTCGCGGTCATCGCCGAGGCTCGGGAACGAGGGATCACGGTGCCGGCGGCCACCGATCGTCGGGTCGAGCCTGGCTCGAGGGCGGTCGCGACGGTCGGCGGCGCCGAGATCGCGGTCGGGCGTCCTTCCGGGCTGCCCGCCTCGATGGCCGATGCCGTTGCGCGGCTCGCCGCTGCGGGGCGGTCTCCGTTCGCCGTGCGGCGCAACGGAACCCCGGTCGGGGTGCTCGCGGTCGCGGATCGCGTGAAGTCCGAGGCCCCCGAAGCGGTGGGCCGCCTGCGCGATGCGGGCCTCGAGATCGTGCTGGTCACCGGCGATCACCGAGCGACCGCCGCGGCGGCCGCCGCCGAGGCCGGCATCGACGAGGTGGTGGCCGACGTTCACCCCGAGGAGAAGATCCGGGAGGTGGCTCGCCGGAAGCGGAGCGGCCACACGGTGGTCTTCGTGGGCGACGGGTTGAACGACGCTCCGGCTCTCGCGGAGGCGGACGTGGGCATCGCCATGGGGGGAGGCACCGATGTCGCGCTCGCTGCCGCCGAGGTGAACCTGCTCGGCGGCTCGCTGACCGGAGTGGCCGACGCGATCGATCTCGCGCGTCGGACGTACCGCGTGATCGAGCAGAACCTCCTGCTGGCATTCGTCTACAACGTGGTGATGATCCCGCTCGCCGTGTTCGGCGCGCTCGACCCGATGTGGGCCGCCGGCGCGATGGCAGCGTCGAGCGTGACCGTCGTGCTGAACGCCCTGCGCTTGCGCAGGTTCCGACGGCGGCGGGATCGCCCCCCAGGCGACCGATCGAAGGAGGCTGCGGCCGTCGCAGCCGTGGGCGTGTGAGAGGCTGGAGACATGGTGGACATGAGCGATACCCGGTCGACGATGGGGCACGTGGTCGACGTCACGGACGCCGATTTCGAGCAGGTGGTGATCGAGGGGTCCAAGCAGCGACCCGTCGTGGTGGACATGTGGGCATCGTGGTGCGCGCCGTGCCGCACGCTCGGTCCGATCCTGGAGAAGGTGGCCGCGGAGCGAAACGGTGCCTTCCTGCTCGCGAAGCTCGACGTCGACGCGAACGCCGTCGGCAACGCGTTGCTGCAGGCGGTGCAGAGCCAGGGCATCCCCACGGTCGTCGCGTTCCGTGACGGGCAGCCCGTCAACATGTTCATCGGCGCCTATCCCGAGCAGGAGGTCAACCGGTTCATCGACACCCTGGTGCCAACCGAGGCGGAGGAGGAAGCCGAGGGGGCGCTCGCCGAGGAGGCAGCCGGCGATCTCGGATCCGCGGAGGCGGGCTTCCGGGGGGCGCTCGACAAGGATCCCGAGAACGCCGAAGCCGCCGTGGGTCTCGCGCGGATCCTGGCCGGCCGCGGGGAGCTCGACGAGGCGAAGGCGCTCGTCGAGCCGCTGCTCCCCGATCCCGATGCCGAGCGCGTCATGTCGATCGTGCGCGTGCACGAGTGGGCCTCGCTCACGGATGACGACGCGCTGACCGCCGCCCGGAAGGCCGCAGCCGCGGGGCGCTGGCGTGAGGCGCTCGAAGGCCTGCTGGCGTCGTTCGAGGAGGATCCCGATGCGGCGAGGACCTCGATGATCGACGTCTTCGCCACCTTGGACGACGACCCGCTCGTGGCCGAGTATCGTCCCAAGCTCGCCGCCCGGCTCTTCTAGGGCGTCCGGAGATCCTCGAATGACCGACGTGCACGATCGCATCCGGGAGTTCTGGGATCGGGACGCCGCCACCTACGACCGGTCCGCTTCGCATTCGGTCTCCGACCCCCTGGAAGCCGCGGCGTGGCGCGCCGCGCTCCGCCGGGCACTGCCCGAGCCGTCGTCGTCCGTGCTCGATGTCGGCGCCGGCACCGGCTCGCTGAGCCTGCTCGCAGCCGAGCTCGGGTATCGCGTGACCGCGCTCGACGTCTCGGAAGGCATGCTGACCAGGGCCCGGGAGAAAGCCGAGGCTCGAGGGCTCGAGCTCGGGTTCGAGGTCGGCTCGGCGATGTCGCCTCCGGAAGGACCGTTCGACGCGGTGATGGAACGCCACGTGCTGTGGACGATGCCCGATCCGGTCGGTGCCCTGCGCGCATGGCGCGAGGTCACCACGCTCGGGGGCCGGCTCGTCCTGTTCGAAGGGGTCTGGGAGGCGCATGGACTCGTCGGTCGCGCGAAGCAGCTGGCGGCCGAAGCGGCCCGCCGAGGGATGGGGATCGCGGATCACCACCACGCTCCGTATCCGCAGGAGGTGCTCGGTGAGCTGCCGCTCGCAGGTGTCCCTTCACCGGTCCCCTTCGTCGAGGCGGTCTACGAGGCAGGGTGGACCGGGGCCCGGATCCACCGCCTGCGCGATGTGGAGTGGGCCGCCCGGCTGCACGAGCCATGGCCGCTCGGCTGGCTCGAGCACCGCCCCCGCTTCGTCCTGATCGCGGATCGCGCCTGACCGGCACCCTCAGGCGACTCGGGGGCTCCGGAACGGCCGCATCTCGCTGGCCGGGGGCTGCTCGTAGTCGAGGTCGAACACCTCCGCGAGGGCTCGGACCACGATCGGGCGCACCTCGTCGACGGTCACGTCGCGCTCCAGCACGGCCGACAGCGACGTCACCCCGTTGTCGGGGAGTCCGCAGGCGACGATGCCTCCGAACCACGTCAGGTCAGTGTCGCAGTTGATCGCGAACCCGTGCAGCGTCACGCGCGTGCGCATCAGGCGCACGCCGATGGCGCAGACCTTGTCGTCGCCCGCGAACACCCCGGTCTGCACGTCGTCACGGCGATGCAGCTCGGCGCCGAGGGCCGCGCCGGTGCGGATCACGGCCTCCTCGAGGGAGCGGAGGTAGACGGCCGCGTCGGGCCGGCTGCCTAGATGGAGGATGGGATACCCGACGAGCTGGCCCGGCCCGTGGAACGTGAACGATCCTCCTCGGTCGATGTGGTGGACGGCCGCGCCGTGGGCGGCGGCTTCCTGCTCGCTCCAGACGAGGTGCTCCGGCTTCGCCCGGCGCCCGGCCGTGAACACGGGCGGATGCTCGAGCACGATCAGCGAGTCGGGCACCTCCTGCGCCAGCCGCCGCCGGGCGAGGTCGTGCATCGCGTCGTTGACCGGCTCGTACGGCACGGGGCCGGCAGGCTCGAACACCCATGTGCGGCGCGTCATGGGTCAGATGCCGAGGTCTTCGGCGAAGTCCCAGCTCTCGAGGTTCTGCTTGACCCGAGCCAGGAACCTCGTGGCGATCTCGCCGTCGATCAGGCGGTGGTCCCAGGACATCGAGACGTAGACCATGCTGCGCACCGCGATCGCGTCGCCTTCCAGCACGACCGGCCGTCGCTGGATGCCGTCGAGCGACAGGATCGCGACGTTGGGCTGATTGATGATCGGCACGCTCACCAGCGACCCGTACGGGCCCGGGTTGGTGATCGTGAACGTGGCCCCTTGCACCTCGTCGGGCTTCAGCGCGTGCGATCGGGCCCGGGTCGCGAGGTCGGCGATCGCCCGGGCGACGCCGACGCTGTTCATCACGTCGGCGTTGCGGATCACCGGCACGATCAGCCCCTCGTCATAGCTGACCGCGATGCCCATGTGCACGGCCTTCGGGGTCGCGACGTCTTCACCGACGATGCGGGAGTTCACCCTGGGGAACGCCTGCAGCGCATCGACCGTGGCGCGCACGACGAAGGGGAGGTACGTGAGCTTCACACCGTGCGCCGCGAGGAACGCCTCCTTCGCGCGCTCGCGGAGCCGGACGAGATGCTCGACGTTGACCTCGACCATTGTCCAGGCGCGGGCGGTCTCGTTCACGGAAGCGAGCATGTGGGTCGCGATCGCCTTCCGGATGTGCGACATCGGCTCCACGGTCTCCTCGGCGCTCGCCGCACCCCCGACCGACGGGGCCGGTACGGCGGCAGGTACGGAGACCGGGACTGGCGCCGGGGCCGTGGCTGCCGGAGGCGCCTCGGCCGAGCCCACCACCGCCATGACGTCGGCCTTCGTGATGCGCCCTCCGGTTCCCGTGCCGACGACGTTCGTCAGGTCGATGCCGTGCTCCTGAGCCAGCCGTCGCACCAGCGGCGACAGGATCTGGGAGCGAGGGCCTCGATCCGGCACGGCCGAGGCGCGCTCGCCCGACGTGCCTGCGGGAACGGCCGGTACGGACGCCGGCCCGGCGGCAGCGCCGCCCAGGCCCTGGCCCGGGGTCTCCCCGCTCGGCCCCCCACTCGCCTGGGAGCCCGACGACGCGGGCGAGGGTGCGACTGGACCGGCCGCGGGGGCCGCTCCGGCCGGGGCATCCGCGTCCTCGCCCGACGCGACCTCCGCCAGCTGGGTGCCGACGGGCACGGTCTCGCCTTCCGGGACGAGGATCTTCGTGAGGGTGCCCGCGACGGGCGACGGAACCTCCGTGTCGACCTTGTCGGTCGAGATCTCGAACAGCGGCTCATCTCGCTCGATCTCCTCGCCCTCGGCCTTCAGCCACTTCAAGATCGTGCCTTCGACGATCGTCTCGCCGAGCTGGGGCATCTGGATCGAGGTCATCGGGCTCCTCCCTCGCGTCGTGCTCGGATCACCAGGCGGACAGCTCCTCGACGGCACGCTCGATGTCGGCGACCTGGGGCAGGAACGCGTCCTCGAGCGTGGGGGAGAACGGCACGGGCATGTTCTGGGGGGCGAGTCGTCTCACCGGGGCGTCGAGGTGTTCGAACGCCTTCTCGGCGATCGTGGCGCCGACCTCGGCTCCGATGCCCACGAACCGGTAGCTCTCGGTCACGACGAGCGCCCTGGACGTCTTCGCGATCGAGGCGAGCACGGTGTCCTCGTCGATCGGATGCACGGTGCGCAGGTCGACGACCTCGGCCGAGATGCCCCGCTGCGAGAGGTTCTCTGCCGCCTCGAGCGATTTGTGCACCAGGGCCCCGTACGTGACGATCGAGACGTCGCTGCCTTCGCGCTTCACGTCGGCCGAACCGATCGGCACGACGAAGTCCGGATCGGTGGGCACCTGCTCCTTGATGCGCCGGTAGATCCACTTGTGCTCGAGGTACATCACCGGGTTGTCGTCGCGCACGGCCGATTTCATCAGGCCCTTCGCGTCGGCCGGGAACGCCGGCGCCACGATCTTGATGCCTCCGCCGTAGGCGAACCACGGCTCGGGGTTCACCGAGTGGAACGACGACGCGCGCACGTACCCCCCGGAGGGACCGCGAAGCACGACGGGCAGCGGCACGCCCGAGCGATAGTGGTAGCGGCCCAACACCGTGGCGATCGAGTCGAACCCCGAGGACATGAAGTCCGCGTACTGGAACTCCGCGATCGGGCGGAGCCCTTCCATGGCCGAGCCGACCGCCATGCCCACGATCGTCTCCTCGGCGATGGGCGTGTCGATCACCCGGTTCGGCCCGAACCGGTCGAGGAAGCCCTCGGTGACCTTGAACGCGCCGCCGTACACGCCGATGTCTTCGCCGAGCATGTACACGCGCTCGTCGCGTTCCATCTCCTCCCAGAGCGCCTCGGCGACCGCGATCAGATACGTCGCCTGGCCGTCGTCGCCGCGCTTGCCGCGAGGCTCCGCCCCGTGACCCGCCGCGCCCGATTCGACCGGTGCCGTCGTCGCCATCAGCCCGCCTCCGTGCCGCCACCGCGTCCGGGCTCGCTCGACCAATACCCGTCCTCGACCCACAGGCCCTTCGTCGCGTCGCCGGGCTCGGGGAAGGGGGAGGCCAGTGCGAACTCGTAGCCTTCCTCGAACTCCGCCTCGACCCGGTGCATCAGCGCCTCGAGGTCGTCCTTGGTGATCACGCCCTCGGTGAGCAGGTACTCCTCGAAGTTGCGCACCGGATCGTCGTTGGCCATATGCTGCTGGAGCATCTCCTCGGGCATGTACTTCGCGGGATCGTGGCCCGCGTGTCCACGCCACCGCAACGAGACCGATTCGATCAGCGTCGGCCCCTCGCCCGCGCGGGCTCGCTCGACCGCCGTGCGGGTCGCCTCGTACACGGCCAGGACGTCGCCCCCGCCGATCCGCACCCCGGGGATGCCGTAGGCGGCCGCCCGCTCGGCGATCGTCGGCACCGCGAACTCCAGCGCATTGGGCGTCGAGTACGCGAACTGGTTGTTGTTGACCACCCACACCACCGGGAGCCGATGCACGGCCGACGTGTTGATCGCCTCGTGCCAGCGTCCGTTCGACGTCGCGCCGTCTCCGCAGATCGCGAGCGCGACGTCGTCGGTGCCTCGCAGCTTGTAGGCGAGCGCCGCTCCCACCGCCACCGGGTAGGCGATGGGAAGGTGCGACATGACCGTGAACGTCTTGTTCCCCTGCCAGTCGCCGATGTGGCTGTTCCCGTCCCGCCCGCGCGTGTATCCGTCGATGCGACCCCAGAACTGCGCCATCACGCGCTTGAGGTCGAGACCCTTCACGAGCTGCGCCGACAGGTCCCGGTGCGTGGGGAACAGCGAGTCGCCCGGGCGCAGCGCCCACGCCGTGCCGACGTGGGTGCCCTCCTGTCCGCGTCCGGAGTAGATCGCGCCGGGCAGGCGGCCCTGCCGGTACAGCGCCTCCATGCGCTCGTCGAAGTAGCGGCACAGCTTGAGCATGTGGAGCATCTCGACGAGCTCGTCGTCGGGGAGCGGCCGTCGTGCCCCGGTCGAGTCGGCGGGCGGTGCGCTGGCCTCGGTCGCCACTGGGATGGGCTCCTTCACGGGGTGTGCAAGGGCTTGCCGGCGAGCGCCAGGTGCGCCTCGCCGATGCCTTCGGACAGGGAGGGGTGGGGGTGCATCATCGCCGCCACCTCGGCCGGCATCGCCTCCCAGTTCACGATCAGCATGCCTTCGGCGATCAGGTCGGTGACGTGAGGGCCGATCATGTGCACGCCCCGAACGGGCCCGTCCTCTTCGGCGACGAGCTTCACGAAGCCACCCTCGCCGAGCATGTTCGCCTTGCCGATCGCGCGGAAGTCGACCGAATCGACCGTGACCTCGAACCCGGCTTCCCGTGCCTGCACCTCGGTCAGTCCCACGCTCGCGATCTCCGGCGTGCAGTAGGTGACCTTCGGGATGTTGACGTAGTCGATCTGCGGCACGTCGATGCCGGCGATACGCTCGGCGACCGCATATCCCTCGGTGAACGCCACGTGGGCGAGCTGGAGCGGGGTGGCGGCGACGTCGCCGATCGCCCAGACATGGTCCACGTTGGTGTGCAGACGGTCGTCGACGTTCACGAAGCCCTTCTCGTGCAGCGAGACGCCGGCCTCGGCGAGCCCCAGCCCATCGGTCACGGGCCCTCGACCGGTGGCGACGAGACAGACGTCGGCGGCGACCGTCATCTCGCCCTTGCCCGCGTCGTAGCGGACCTCGACCAGCTCGCCGCCGTCGGCGACGCTCGCCACCGTGGCGCCGGCAGCCGTGGTGATGCCGCGCTTGCGATAGGCCCGCGCGATCTCCTTCGAGACGTCCTCGTCCTCGAGCGGCGCCAAGCGTGGGAGCGCCTCGAGCAGGGTGACCTCGGCGCCGAACGATCGGTAGAGCGAGGCGAACTCGAGCCCGACCGCGCCGGCGCCGATCACGACCGCCGAGTCGGGGATGCGGTCGTACCAGAGAGCCTGGTCGCTCGTGATGACGCGATCCGTGAGCTCGACCCCCGGCAGCATCTTCGGTGCGGAGCCGGTGGCGACCACGATCTCGCGCGCCTGCACCCGCTCTCCGTCGACATCGAGGGCCGACGATCCGGGAACCAGCCTCGCCGACCCTTGCACGACGTCGATCTTGCGGGCCGCCACCAGGCCGGTGACTCCCTTCACGAGCTTGTCGACGACGGCGTCCTCGAACGACTTCACCGCCGACCAATCGGGTTCCCCCGACGCCTTGATGCCCCACTCGTCGGAGCGGTTGACGGCGTCCATCACGGCCGCCGATTGCAGCAACGCCTTGGTCGGGATGCACCCCCGGAGCAGGCACGTGCCGCCGAGGCGATCGTCTCGCTCGATCAGGGCGACGCGGAGTCCCAGCTGGGCGGCGCGCAGCGCGGCGGAGTACCCCGCCGTCCCCCCGCCGATCACCGCTACGTCGTGCGCATCACCCATCCGACGAGCCAGTCTACCGGCGTTCCTCGTAGCGGCTACGATGCCCCGCGTGGACGAGCCCGGCGCACTGAAGCACACGCCCCTCGAAGCGGAGCATCAGGCGCTCGGCGCGAAGCTCGGCCCCTTCGCCGGCTGGATGATGCCCATCGAATACGCCGGAGCCTTGAAGGAGCACGAGACGGTCCGGGAACGGGTCGGGCTGTTCGACCTCACCCATCTCGGGAAGGTGGACGTGAGCGGACCGGGCGCGCTCGGGTTGCTGCAGCGGGTCGTGACGAACGACGTCTCGAGAGCGTCGGTCGGGGAGGCACTGTACAACCTGGTCCTCAACGAAGGCGGTGGCGTGATCGAGGACCTGATCGTGTACCGGCTCGGTGACCAGCGGTACTTCGTCGTGCCGAACGCGGCGAACGCGCAACGCGTGCTGCAGATCCTCGAGGAGACGCCGAGCGAGGCGCGGGTGCACCTGATGTACCACCAGGACTGGTGCTTCCTCGCCGTCCAGGGGCCGGAGTCGGGGCACGTGTTGCAGCCGCTGTTCCCCGAGGCCGGCGATCTCGCCTTCATGCAGTGCGTCGAGTCCGAGTTCAAACGCCGCCCCGTCATCCTCACTCGCTCCGGTTACACGGGTGAGATGGGGTTCGAGCTGTTCACGTTCCAGGACGTCGCGCGCGACCTCTGGTCGGCGCTGCTCGAGGCGATGGAGCCGTTCGGCGGCGCTCCCTGTGGACTGGCGGCCCGAGACGTGCTGCGGCTCGAGATGGGATACCCGCTCTACGGCCAGGACCTGTTCGAGTCGGTCACCGCCCTGGAGGCCGGTCTGTCATGGGCGGTCTCCTTCGACAAGGGGGAGTTCAGGGGGCGGGCTTCCCTGCTGCGTCAGCGTGAGGAAGGCCTGCCGAGCCGACTGATCGGACTCCGGATGCGCGAACGCCGGCACATCCCCCGCGCGCACTACCCGGTGTTCAGGGGCGATCAGCTGATCGGGGAGGTCACGAGCGGCACGTTCTCACCGATGTTGCAGACGGGCATCGGGCTCGCCTACCTGTGGCCGGCGGACGCGGTCGCGATCGGCGAGGAGGTCGAGGTGGACATCCGCGGACGTCGCGGCGTCGCCGACGTCGTCAAACCGCCGTTCGTGGACCGCAGCCCTCGCTGAACGCGTCAGCGGAGGCCGCCGCTTCCCGCGGCCGCGTCGACGAGATCGCCAACGGACGACCCGCCGAACGAGGTGTGGCGGATCAAGCGGTCCAGCAGCGCGGCCGCGCGCTTGCCCTCGGACGTGACCGCGACGACCACGTACAGGCCGGAGGCGGGGATGCCGACCTCGTGCACGGGGCCGAACCCGGGGGCCGCCACGAAGTACGCCCACCGGGTCGCGACCCCGCGCACGCGGCACGTTCCCTCGCCGCGTGCGACATAGTCCCCGTGGCTCGTCCCGCCCGGCGTGAAGTCGGGGCGCCGGTCGACGAACACCCGTTGGACCTCGGGCCGGCATCGGTTCGACTCCGTGAGGCTCGACAGCACCGGGCCGGTGGCAGCGAGGTAGTAGAAGTCCGACGGCATGCCCACCCGGGTCGCGTCGACCCAGGTCGCCGACATCCCGGGCACGCCGCCGTCCATGCGCTGCCACTTCCGGGGGTGAGGTGAGGCGAGGAATCCACCCCTCGTGCCGCTGTGGCCGGCCGGGTGTGCCTTCCATCCGTCCGGCACGATCGCGGAGACGGGGCCGGCGGTCACCTGCATGAACGGCGTCGGCGAGGACAGGATCTCGATGCGATCGGGGGCTACGGGGGGGTCGACGGAGGAGGGTGCGGCGCACCCGGTGCCCATCAGGGCGAAGGCGATCCCCACGACGGCTCTTCGCAACGCGACCCCCGGGAGAGGATAGGCGACCCGGAGGCTGCTCGCTAGCCCCGCGGATCGCCGGAGGGCCAGGTGCGTGCGCGGTCAGGCGGCTCCGGCCGACGAGCCCACCCGGCGGTCGAGCGGGGGGATGCAGAAGGCGGCCCGCGTTCCTCCTCCCGGGAGGGGGTCGGCCCACAGGGTTCCCCCGTGCTCGATCACGAGTTGGCGGGCGAGGTGCAGCCCGACGCCGACTCCCGATCGCTCCTTGCGGAGCACGCCCTCGCCCGTGGTGAAGGGCTCCTCGAACGAGCGCTTCGCGACCGTGCGGTCGAGGCCCTCACCCCGATCGGTGACGCTCACCACGATGCCCTCCGACATCGCGCGCGCCGTCAACTCGACCGGGGCCCCGTCGGGTGAGTACCGGCACGCGTTGTCGAGCAGTTCCGTGACGACCCCTTCCAGGCGCTGCTCGTCGGCCACCGTAGGCAAGGACGGGGCGATCGAGGCCTCGATGGTCACCGACGGGTGTTGGTCCTGCGCCGCCGCGACCGCCCGATGCACCGCCTCGGCCAGGTCGACCTCGATGAGGGTCAGTTGGAAGGTGCCTCGTTCGAGCTCCGACATGGTGATGATCTCGTCGACGATGCCCATGAGCTTGTCGAGCGACCCTTGCAGCTGGCCCAGGAATTCCTCACGCTCGTCCTCAGCGATCGACGGGTTCCTGAGCACGTATGCGATGCCCTTCGCCACGGTCACCGGTGTCCGGAGCTCGTGGGAGATGTTCGAGAGGAAGTCCGCCTTCGCGGCGGTGCCCGCCGACACGCTGTGACGGATCTCGTCGAGCTCTGCGGCGAGGCGATCGACCTCGCTCGTCGCGTCCACGAGCGCACCCCCGAGCGCGCGCGCGATGCGGGGCGACAGAGCCACCGCGCCCGCCGAGACGGCTCGGATCGCGTCGAGCACCTCGCCGGGGGAGTCCTCGACGGCGACGACACCGCTCGCGCCCCTGGTCAGGCTCGCGGCGGCTCGAACGGTCTCCTCCGCATGGAGGCGCGCCACGATCAGGGAGTCGGGCGAGGAATCGTGCAGGCGCGTGAGCAGCTCCGTCCCCGTGAACCCTTCCATCGAGAGGCGGCAGACCACGATCTCGGGGCGCGAACGCGCGGCCGTCTCGAGCGCGCGCAGGGCGTCGGACGTGACCTCGACGACGAGATCCGGCTCATCGATCGCCGCTGCGTCGAGTGCCGAGACCTCCGTCGCCGTGTCGCAGAGCAGCACGGAACGGACCATGTCTTGTTCGTATCGGCCCACGGGCGGACCGGTTGAGGTCGATGCCGGGCCCGGGTGCCGGGATCAGTGCACGATGCCCGTACGGATCGCGATCGCGACCGCCTGTGCACGGTCGTTGGCGCCGAGCTTCTCGAAGATGCGCTCGAGGTGCGTCTTGACCGTATGGGGTGAGATGCCCAGCTCCGTCGCGACCTGCCGGGTCGTGGAGCCGTCGGCGACCTTCTGCAAGATCTCGCGTTCTCGCTTCGACAGCGGGGCGGCCCTCGGGCCTTCTCCCTCGCCGAGCCGAACCTCTTCGATGAACGTCTTCGTCAGCTGGGGGTGGATCACGGCGTTGCCCTCGATCGCGTTGCGGGCCGCGTCGACGAGCGCATCGGGGGAAGCGTCCTTCAACAGGTAGCCGGAGACCCCCGCCTGGATCGCCTCGCTGATCGCCCCCCGCGACTCGTCGATCGTGATCAGGATGACCTTCGTCGTGGGGGCCGCCTGCCGGATGCGCCTGGTCGCCTCGATACCGTCCATGCCGGGCATGCGCACGTCCATGAAGACGACGTCGGGTGTGAGCTCGCGGGCCTGCTCGACGGCTTCCTCGCCGGTGGCGGCCTCTCCGACGACCACCACGACCTCCTCCGAGAGCTCCAGGGCGGTTCGGAGCCCCTCACGGGTCACGGGATGGTCGTCCACGATCAGAGCGCGGATCGGCGACTCGGGCGACATCTGACGAACACGCTCCTTCGCATGTGGGGAAGTGAGGGTACGCTGTTCAGGATAGGACGAGTCGAGCGAGGATGCGCGCATGCACGAAGAGATCGCGGTTGACCCCG
>DASZOO010000153.1:0-5768 GCA_035550775.1 Actinomycetota bacterium
AGTCGGCCTGCACCACCGGCTCCATGTAGATCACGTCGGCATCGGCGATCGCGTCGGCCACCGACTCCACCTCGTGGTAGGTCACGTTGCGCTCGTCGAGCTCCTGCTTGAACTCGGGCAGCAGGGACATCTCGGGTGGGCCGACGACGTCGGCGACGATGTCGAACTGCGAAGCCGCGTACAGGATCGAGTGCATCGTGCGCATGCGCATGTCGCCGACGCACAGCATCCGCAGCCCGTCGAGGGTGCCCGTTTCCGTCCAGATCGTGTACAGGTCGGTGAGCACCTGCGTCGGGTGCTCACCCCACCCGTCGCCGCAGTTGATGATCGGGACGGAGGCCCACCGTGCGGCCTCGTGCGGCGCTCCCTGCTGGAAGTGGCGCATCGCGATGACGTCGCCGTAATACTCGAGCATGTGCACGGTGTCCTTGATCGACTCCTGATAGAAGTCGCCGGCCCGCGTCATCTTCGCATCGCTGAAGCCGAGCACGTGCCCGCCCAGCCGGTGCATGGCGGCCTCGGTGGCCAGCCGGGTCCGCGTGCTCGGCTGGTAGAAGGCCGTCACGAGGGACTTGTGGGCGAGCAGGTCGCCGTTGCGCCGGTCCCTCGCGTAGGGCTTCAGCTCGTCGGCCACGTGGAAGACGTGGAAGAACTCGTCGCGCTCGAAGTCCTTGAGCGACAGGATGTCCCTGCCCAGGAAGCTCCGCATCGCTAACCCTCCCTCTCGGTCTGGGGCGACTCGCGTCGCACGCCCGTGAACAGCACCGCAACCCGTTCGTCCGCCTCGGCCTCGCCGCTCCGCCGCATCGCGAGCAGTCCCGCCAGCCCCGCCGAGCCCGTGTGGTCGACGGCGATCCCCGTCGTGAGGCGCGCACGCTCGTTCGCCTCCGCGATCGTCGGCTCGTCGACGACGAGCGGAATCCCGCCGGTTCGAACCATGCCCTCGAGCACCGCGGCCCAGTCGTAGGTCTCGTCGTCGAGGATGCCCGACGCGAGGCTCCTGGGCTCCTGTTCCCACGGCCACATGAACGCCGAGCGGTGTCGGCGCGCCTCGGCCAGCTCGTCCTGCACCTGATCGGTCGCCGAGGGGTGTTGGAGGAGCTCTGCGAGCTCCCGGTCGGGGAACGACTCGGGCTCGTGGTGGCCGGCCGCCACCAGCACACGGTGCGCGAAGCGCTGCCACGCACGCCGCAGAGGCCAGGCGCCCCTGGTCTGCATGGTGTCGATGGTCGGGAACTCGACGTCGGCGCCGAGCTCGATGGCGTCCTCGTATCCCCGGATGATCGACGTGGCCAGCGCGCCGCCCCCCACCTGGACGACGATCCGGTCGAGCCGCTCGCCCGTGGCCATCAGGTGCGACACCAGCTCGTACCCGAGCGTCTCCCCGCCCTCGATCGTGAGGCCGTTGTCGGGACCCTGACACGTGAAGGGGATCGCCCCCTCGTCCATCGCCTCGTGCAACCGGTGATAGGCGGGGTCCCCGGGCACGCCGGGGCGCCGCGGACACGGTTCGACCACCGCGCCGAGCTCGCGCAACCTCGCGACGACCGCCGCATCCGCCCACTCGGGAACGAACACGAGCAGGCGCCTGCCGGCGGCCCTGGCGACGACCGCGGCGCCGAGCGCCGCGTTCCCGCAGCTCGCGATCGCGAGATCGCGCGGCAGATCGTCCGAGCCACCGATCGACTCGACGACCCGCAGGTGCGCCATGAGTCCCATCAGGTGCCTCGCCTTGTGCGAGCCCGAGACGTTGCCGGTCTCGTCCTTCACCCACACGCCGCCCGTCGCCGAGTAGCCCAGCTCGTCGGACAACCCGTCCGACCGGGCGAACGGGGTGACCTCGAAGCCGCGCCCGTCGACGGCGGCCACCGCATCGTCGAGCTCCCGGATCGTCCGCACGTGCGCCTCGTCGGACATCCCGGCCGCGAGCCCGAGGTGGTGGGCGTGGAACAGATCCCGGTACCGCACGAACGGATCCGGGTCGCCATCGGAGTCGTCGGGAACCGGGAACCGCACGAGCCGCGGATCGAGGGATCGGACCATCACGTGGTCGGCGTCGTCCGTGCCGGCGTCGCGGCAGCGGAAGGGGTACGGATCCTCGGGCCCGGCCTCGAACCCGCAGGCCGCGCACGCGACCGTCGATGCCGGCTTCCAGCCGGATCGAGCCTCGACGTCGCCCGGCGCGCTCCGTTCCCTCACCACGCCTCCCGCGCCCCGGTGCGCTCGTTGAACTCCCGGATCAACGAATCCCACACCGGCACCAGGTCTCGCAGCGATCGCCAGAACGCCTGGGAACGGCGGGCCTCGAAGTCCTCGATCGAGAGCCCCTGCTGCTCGACCCAGGTGAAGTACCCCAGGTTGAAGATGCGTTCCCGGTCCGCGGCCGTGCAGTCGAGCAGATGGTCGATGTCGACGCCTTCGAGCGACTCCCCGAACACCGCCGCGGCGGCGGCCTCGTCGAAGCCGTCCGGGAAATCGCGGGCGAGCACCTTCTCCATCTCGGTCGCGTACATGCCCGCTCCGTCGGTGGCCACCGTGACGATCACGTCGTCGGCCCCCATGCCGAACGCCTTCGCCGTCTTGATCGCGGCCAGCACGTTGCAGATGGAGGAGAGACCGAATGAGCCGAGGGACGCCAGGACGTCCGCGGCGACGCCCCGGTTCCCCAGGTAGGAGCGTCCGACGTCGCTGTTGAACAGCACGTTGAGCCGATCGGTGTGCCGGTCGGAGACGTCGACCACCACGTCGGTGTTCATCACGTTGTGGATCAGCGGGATGTGCTTGTCTCCGATGCCCTGGATGTTGTGCGAGCCGAACCCGTTCATCAGCATCGTCGGGCACTCGAGGGCCTCCACCGCCACGATCTTGGAACCGAGCCGCTCCTTCAGGTAGTCGCCCGCCGCCAGGGTGCCGGCGGATCCCGACGCCGCCACGAACGCGGCCAGTCGGATCTGCGGCGCGTCTTGGGCGAGCGACTCGAACACGCGTTCCAACGCGCGTCCGGTGACCAGGTGATGCACGAGGTGGTTCCCGAACTCGGAGAACTGATTCAGGATCGCGTTGCGTTCGTCGACCCCGAGCCGGGCGCACTCGTCGTAGATCTCCTTGACGTTGCTCTCCGTTCCGGGCGTCCGCACGATGTCGGCTGGATCGGCGACCCATCGGTCGAGCCACTCGAAGCGCTCGGCGCTCATGCCTTCCGGGAGCACCGCGACGCCGCGGCAATCCATGATCCGCGAGATCGCCACGCCTCCTCGGCAGTAGTTGCCGGTCGAAGGCCACACCGCCCGCTGCGTCGTCGGATCGAACGCGCCGGTCACGACCCGGGGCGCCAGGCACCCGTACGCCGCGAGCACCTTGTGCGCGCCGATCATCGGGAACCGATCGCCGAGCGCGACGACGATCTTCGCGTCGACCCCCGTCAGCTCGGCGGGCAGCACGACGTGCTCGGGAACGGGGACCAGCCCGCGGCGGTCGGCTCCGTTGAACCAGTGCACGCGGAAGAGGTTCAGCGGATGCGGATCGTCGGGCCCCACATCGTCCAACGCGGCATGGATCGCCTCAGGAGCCGTGAAAGGGTCGGCCAGCTCCCGGAACGTCGGCAGCGGGATCCGATCGTTCGTGAACCGTTCCACGGCGCGGTCGAGCGCGCCGTGGTCCACGACCTCGCGCGGGAACCGTTCGGCATCCATGCCTGCCGGGATGATATGCGCGGTCGACCGACGGCGCGGGATGGGTGCATCGGTCGCCCGGGGACAGCCCGTCGCCACGCGCTCCCAGGAACGACCGGCGACAACGGGATGGCTCGCGGCTCAGCGGGTGATCGAGGCGTCGTCGGCCTGGAAACACACACCGACGGGCGTGTTGGTCGTGAATACCTCATAGTCGAGGCTCGATTGCCCCGGCGCGACCGGCGTGTAGTTCGAGGTCACCTGTTGCCACGACGAGGTGAGCGCCACCGACTTCACCACCGATCCCTGCAGCGCGCCGCCCACGTACTCGCGCACGCGCAGCTTGAGCGTGAGGCCAGGGGTGTCCGAGCGGACCCAGATGCTCGCCGTGTAGGCACCGGCTTGCGTGGCGCTCACCCAGCTCGGCTTGTCGTCGAGTCCGCAGTTGCCGGCCACGGTGTTCGCGATCTCCGCCGCCCAGCCACCCGAGTGCCCGCCCGCGATCCGGGTCAGCGTGTTGGTCGACACCTCGCCCTTCCACCCGGACGTGTCCATCTCGAACCCCGGGTTGCCGATCAGGTTGCTCCCCGTGTCGAGCACGGTCCAGCTCCGCTCCGCCGGGCTGGCGTCCACGTTGAACGAGCCGTCGGTCGCGACGACCTGGAAGGTGTGCGACCCGGTCGACAGGCTCGAGTAGCTCGCGGGCGATGTGCACGGGGCGAACGCGCCGCCGTCGAGACGGCACTGGAACGTCGAGGGCTCGCTGGCCGAGAAGCTGAAGGTGGCCGAGGTGTCGGTCACGGAGCCCGAGGGCCCTGAGTCGATGAACGTGTTGGGCGGCGTCGTATCCGGCGAGGAACCGCCCTCCAGCGGCGCGAACCCGATGCCGGCGTGGTCTTCGCGTCCGAATCGGGCCCCGTCGCTGCCCACCCAGAGCCCCGCAGGGGTTGCGTACAGGACCATGGTGCCGTGCTCGCGGGACTTGGTCGGGTTCCAGGGGAGCGCCATGCCGGTCACCGGGTCGATCGCCCCGATGCCAGGTCGTTCGACCGCGCCGGCACCGGCCGAGTCGCGGCCCAGGGGGTTGTCCAGCCAGCGTTGGTGCCCACCGACGTATACGGCCGGTCCCGTGATCGCCACGCTGTAGAGCGTGTCCCCACCGGTCCAGTTGATCCAGGTGGGCGCCGCCGTGGAGCTCACGTTCGCGGTCTCGAAGCGGCCCGCGGCATCACACATCCCGGTCGCGGTGCCGTTCGGCCCCCCGGTGGTGACGATCACGAAGTAGGAGCCATCGGGGGAGAAGTCCACTCCCTGGGCCCATTCCCGCCGGCTGCCCCCCGCCGGACAGTTCGCGGCGAATCGGGGCGCATACCAGGTGCTGAGCGTCGCGGTGGGACCGAGGTTCAGCATGAAGGCGCGTCTGCGGTTCTGACCGTTCACGGTGGCGAAGTTGCCCGTGGCCACCAACCGCGTGCCGTCAGGGGAGACCGCGATGTGTCGGACCCTGGTCTCGTCGTCCGGGTTGACGGTGCCGGCGACCGCGATGTCGATGGCGCCGGTGTCTGCGCCGGTCGTCGGGTTCAGCGCCATGACCTTCTTCGTGAAGTTGCCAGCCGCGATGAGGGCCCCGTTGGCGAGCGCGAGGTCGCTCACGGTTCGCATGCCCGTCGGCGCGAAGGTCGGGTCGATCCGATCGTTGACCAGGTCGTACTTGAGGATCCCCCGGCGGGTGATGCCGTTCGCCTTCGAGAAGGCGCCCGCGACGAAGATCGCGGTGCCGTCGGTCGATGCCTCGATGTCGCCCACCCTCCCGTTGAGCGAGAGGACGAGCGGCGATATCGCCCCGGTCTCGCTGTCGAAGGCGACGAAGTTCTGTCTCGCATACGTGGTCGTCTTGGCCGGATCCTGCACCTCGCTGAACAGACCACCGGCGTAGACGGTGCGACCGACCTGCGCGAAGGCACGCACGTCGTAGGCCGTGTCGCTCAGGACGATGTGCGGGGTGGTGTCGGCCGGGTTGTCCGAGACCACCGCCGGCTGCGAGATCGAGGCCTGCGCCGCGATCGGGGTCCCGACGGCCAGCGCGATCGAGCACAC
>DASZOO010000154.1:0-4325 GCA_035550775.1 Actinomycetota bacterium
CTCGTTCCGCTGGAGGGCGGGCGCTTCGCGACGTCGGATTTGAACGACCTCTATCGTCGCGTGATCAACCGTACGAACCGCTTGAAGAAGCTCATCGAGATCAAGGCGCCGGAAGTCATCTTGCGCAACGAGAAGCGCATGCTCCAGGAGGCGGTCGACGCGCTGTTCGACAACGGCCGGCGCTCGCGCGCGGTGCGCGGACCGGGCAACCGGCCGCTCAAGTCGCTCTCCGACATGCTCAAGGGCAAGCAGGGGCGCTTCCGCCAGAACCTGCTCGGCAAGCGCGTCGACTACTCGGGACGCTCGGTGATCGTCGTGGGGCCGGAGCTCAAGCTCCACGAGTGCGGGCTGCCCAAGTCGATGGCGCTGGAGCTGTTCAAGCCGTTCATCATCAAGCGCCTGGAAGACAAGGGCTACGTCCAGACGGTGAAGAGCGCGAAGAAGCTCGTGGAGCGCGAGAAGCCCGAGGTGTGGGACATCCTGGAGGAGATCATCCAGGACCACCCGGTGATGCTGAACCGCGCGCCCACGCTGCACCGCCTCGGCATCCAGGCGTTCCAGCCGGTGCTCGTCGAGGGGAAGGCGATCAAGATCCACCCGCTCGTGTGCGCGGCGTTCAACGCCGACTTCGACGGCGACCAGATGGCGGTGCACGTGCCGCTGTCGGCCGAGGCCCAGGCCGAGGCCCGCATCCTGATGCTGTCGGCGCACAACATCCTCTCGCCGGCGCACGGGCGTCCGATCGCGACGCCGTCGCAGGACATGGTGCTCGGGCTGTACTACCTCTCGATCGCCGAGGGCGAGAAGAAGAAGGACGAGCAGCTCACCACGTTCGGGTCGGTCGGCGAGGCCCTGCTGGGGCTCGACCGGGGCATGTCGCTGCACGAGCCCATCCGCATCCGCCTCGAGGGCAAGGCGCTGCCCGCCGAGATGCTGCCCGAGGGCTGGGACGGGGGCGACGACGGCCGCGCGCCGGTCGTGCGCACCACGATCGGCCGGGTGATCCTCAACGGGGCGTTCCCCGACGACTTCGAGTTCCACAACCAGTCGGTGCTGAAGGCCGACATCGCGCGGCTCGTCGACGAGACCGTGCACCGCTACGACCGCGCCACGGTCGAGGAGACGCTCGACAACCTGAAGCGGCTGGGCTTCCACTACGCGACCCGCGCCGGCGTCACGATCGGCGTCGAGGACGTCACGGTGCCCGGGTCGAAGCAGACGATCCTCGACGAGCACGAGAAGAAGGCGCAGAAGGTCGAGGGCCAGTACCGCAAGGGCATCATCACCGACGACGAGCGCCGCCAGGAGCTCATCGAGATCTGGACCCAGGCGACCGACGAGGTCAAGAACGCCATGGAGGACGGGTTCACCCCCACGAACCCGATCTACATGATGGCCAACTCGGGCGCGCGAGGGAACACGATGCAGATCCGCCAGCTGGCGGGCATGCGCGGCCTGGTGGCCAACCCGAAGGGCGAGATCATCCCGCGGCCGATCAAGTCGAACTTCCGCGAGGGGCTCTCGGTGCTGGAGTACTTCATCTCCACGCACGGGGCCCGCAAGGGGCTGGCCGACACCGCCCTGCGCACGGCCGACTCCGGCTACCTCACTCGCCGGCTGGTCGACGTCGCGCAGGAGCTGATCGTGCGCGAGGAAGACTGCGGCACCGATCGGTCGATCCCGATCCAGGTCAACACGACGCGGCCGAGCGACGGCGCGGTCGTGCCGGCGGCCCACGTCGAGACCTCGCTGTTCGGCCGGGTGCTCGCCGAGGACGTCAAGGTCGGCGGCAAGAAGATCGCCTCGGCCGGCGACCAGCTCGACGACGAGGTCACCGCCGCGGTGGTCGCCTCGGGCGTCGAGGAGGTCGAGGTGCGGTCGGTCACGACCTGCGAGGCCGAGATCGGCGTCTGCGCGGCCTGCTACGGCCGCTCGCTCGCGAGCGGGCGCATGGTCGACATCGGCGAGGCGGTGGGCATCATCGCCGCCCAGTCGATCGGCGAGCCCGGCACGCAGCTCACGATGCGCACGTTCCACACCGGCGGCGTGGCCGGCGAGGACATCACGCACGGCCTGCCGCGCGTGGTCGAGCTGTTCGAGGCGCGCAAGCCCAAGGGCGAGGCCCAGATCACCGAGATCAGCGGCACCGTCTCGATCGAGGACGACGAGGAGAAGCACCAGCGGCACATCCTCGTGACCGACGAGTCGGGCGATCAGGTCGAGTACCCGGTCTCCTACCGGGCGCGGCTGACCGTGAGCGCCGGCGACGAGGTGGTCGTGGGCCAGCAGCTCACCGAGGGTTCGGTGAACCCCCACGAGAAGCTGCGGGTCGAGGGCGTGCTCGCGCTGCAGCAGCACCTGGTCGACGAGGTCCAGCAGGTGTACCGCTCGCAGGGCGTGACGATCCACGACAAGCACATCGAGCTGATCGCGCGTCAGATGCTGCGCAAGGTGCACATCCTCGAGCCGGGCGACACCGAGTTCCTGCCCGGCGACATGGTCGCCAGGCGCACGTTCGAGGAGCGCAACGCCGACGTGGTCGAGGCCGGCGGCGTGCCGGCGTCGGCGCGCCCGGTGCTGCTCGGCATCACGAAGGCGTCGCTGGCCACCGACTCGTGGCTGTCGGCGGCCTCGTTCCAGGAGACGACGCGGGTGCTCACCGACGCGGCCATCTCGGCCAAGTCCGACCCGCTGCTCGGCCTCAAGGAGAACGTGATCATCGGCAAGCTGATCCCGGCCGGCTCGGGCCTGGCGCGCTACCGCAACGTGGCCGTCAACATCAAGCCCGAGGCGATCCCCGAGTACTGGCTCGCGCGCCAGCGCGAGATCGCGGAATCGGTCGCGGCCGAGACGGGCGAGCCCGCGCTCGTGGGACTCACCCGCGAGCAGGCCGAGCAGATGCTCGGCGGCGGGTTGTCGGCGGTCAAGACCGACGAGGAATGAGGCGGGGGACGCGCCCCGCCTGAGGGCAGGGCGCGTTCGGACGTGACCGCGAGGGCGGGCCTGACGGCCCGCCCTCGCTACGTCTCCGGCTCAGACCACGACGGCCAGCTTCCACACGAAGCGGAACTTCCCGATCACCTCGTCGCGCACCCTCACCCGGATCGTGTGTTCTCCCGGGTCCAGCGGCTCGAGCACGAAGAAGAACCCCTTGGTCACCGACTTGCTCGGTCCCGGCTCCGCGTGCCAGATGTTCTTCACCGGGAAGTCGATGACCTCTCCGGGCGTGAGGAAGATCCATCGGCGGTTCTTCCGCAGGAGCTCACCGTCGATCAGGATCCTCTGGTGGTAGACGTCGGGGTTGATGTCCCGGGAGAACCTGCCGATGGCGCAGCGCCGGAGCCTGGCGTAGGTCTTCCCGAGCCCCTCGGCGGTCGAGCACTCCCAGAAGCCGGTCGCGACCGAGAACGCCAGCGGCACGCCGGCCTCGACGCTGCACTCGGCGCCCGCTGCGCCGAGGAAGATGACCCCGTCGACCTCCTCGCAGTTGAGGGGGCTCTCCGGGTGGAAGAGGGGGTTCCGTCCCCGGGGGATCTCGGTCATCCACACCTGATAGGCGCCCTCCCACTCCGGGTAGCTCGTGCCGAGAGGTGCCTGGTTCGGTGGGATCACCGCCGCGACGCCGCCGTGAGCCGGAGCAGCGAGGGCGGCGACGAGGCAGGCTGCGCCCACCACGGTCCAGAACTTCCGCATCGAAGAACCCTCCCCCCGCGGGCTTCGATCGCGACCCCACGACGAGGTCGCGCGCCAGGGCAACCCTAGGAGGGGGGCGGATGGCGGTCAAACCGAGGGTCAGGCCGACCGGCGGGGCGGTGCGGGGCGTCACTCGAGCCACCACATCGGCCGCCTCGGCGGCTCGAGGGCACGGTCGACGGTGATCATCAGGTCGACCAGCGTGCGTCGCTGCCCGCCGTCGAGCCGTTGGTCGATCGGAGCGAGGCGCGTGTCCGCGAGGTCGGCCATGCGACCGAGCCGGTGACGGCCGAGGTCGGTGATGCGATACGGCTTGGCCTGCTCGTGCTCGTAGCCCTCGATCCGCTCGACGAGTCCCGCCCAGTCGAGGCGATCGATGACGCCCCTGCTGGCCTGTCTCGTGACGCGCAGTCGCCGCGCGATCTCGTTGAGGTACAGGTTGGGGGTGTCGTGGAGCAGGGCCAGCATGCGGAACTGCGCGTAGGAGACGAAGTTGCCCTCGAAGGCCTGATCGAGCGTCACGCGGATGCGCTGATGCAGCAGATGGTGCGTGTGGACGATGTCCCACGGGGTGGGATCGGGCTCGTGGAACTCGTGCGTGAGCGTGCAGGGCATCGTGACGCGGTTGTACC
>DASZOO010000155.1:0-13369 GCA_035550775.1 Actinomycetota bacterium
GCGCCTCGAGCGCCAGCTCCTTGCGGATCGAATCGGGAACGTCCATACCCCTGCCCTTCCTGCTCGGCCCACCGACCCTCGCCGATGAGCAACTGTTCGGTTGCGCGTAGGATACGCAACCATCCGATTGCGTGTCAAGCCCGTCATCGGTTCAGCACGGTCAGGGCCGGTGCCGTCCGCGATACTTGGCCGGTCATGGATCCCGAGGTCGTCGAGGAAGCCGTCGAGGTCACCGGGGCGGGCGAGCCCGCTGCCGTCGGACCGAGGGGCTCCGACCAGCGGGTGATCCTCGGCAACACCGGCCAGAACGTGGTCGGGCTCGCGATCGGCGCCGTCGCCACGTTCGCCGCGCAGGTGGTCATGACCCAGCGGCTCGGCGGCCGCGCCTATGGGGTGGTCACCCTGACCACCCAGTTCGCGTTCATCGCCGCGGCCGCGACCCGGTTCGGCATGGACGTCGCCAACGTGCGTCTCGTGGCGATCCTGGTCGGTCGTGGGGAAGCGGCGCGCAGCCGGGGGCTCGTGCGGCGCGCAGGGACGATCGCTGCCGCGGTGTCGCTGCCGTTCATGGCGCTCGCGTACTGGCTCTCGCCGTGGCTCGCCGAGACGTTCTTCGAGGGCACCGAGGCGGCGGTGCCGGCGTTCCGCGCGGCGGCGGTGACCGTGCCGTTCGCCGCGCTCGCCTTCACCTACATGGGCGCCACGCGCGGGCTGAAGATCATGCGCTACACGCTGTACTCGCAATGGACCGCCCAGCCGATCGGTTGGATCGTCTTCACGCTCGGGTTCTGGGCGATCTGGTCCGCGACGGCCGGTGCAGCGGGGTGGGCGTTCGGCGCCTCGTGGGCCCTGGCGCTCGCGATCGCCGTCTACGGCTGGTGGAAGGAGCAGCGGCGCTTCCCCGACGCGACCGTGGGCAACGGCATCCCCGAGGAGCACACCGGCGCCCTGCTCCGCTTCGGCGCCCTGCGCGCGCCCGGAACGCTGTTCTCCCAGCTGATCTTCTGGACCGACCTGTTCGTGCTCTCGCTGCTCTCGAGCGGTCAGGGACCCTCGGCGGAGGCGCAGGTCGGGGTGTACGGCGCGGTCCTGCGTGCGGGCCAGGCCTTGTTCCTGTTCCTCACGAGCGTCTCGCTCACGTTCAGTCCCTTCGTCGCGGACCTGCATCACCGCGGTGAGCGGGAACGCCTCGACGCCCTCTACAAGCAAGTGACCCGCTGGACACTGTCCGCGACGGTTCCCGTGTTGCTGGTGCTCGCGATCATGCCGGCGTCCGTGCTGCGCATCTTCGGGGCCGAGTTCGTCGAGGGAGAGGCTTCGCTCCGCATCCTGATCGCCGGCATGATCGTGCCGGTCATGGTCGGCACGGTGGGATTCATCCTGATCATGGCCGGGCGCACCGGCTGGGACCTGCTCGTGTACCTGGGCGGGTTCGCGATCGACGTGGCGATCGCCATGACGCTGGCTCGGCCCGACGTGCTCGGCATGCGCGGCGCCGCGATCGCGCAGGCGGCCACGCTCACGTTCAGCGCGATCGCCAGGCTCGTGCTCGTCCGGCGCTTCCTGGGCATCTGGCCGTTCGACGCGTCGTACCTGCGCATCGTGGTTCCGACGTTGATCGGCGGCCTCGCGATGGCCGCCGCCCATGCGATGCTGCCCGACGGGAGATGGCTGATCGACCTGCTGCTCTCCGGAGCCCTGGGGACCGTGGTCTACGCCGTCGCGCTGTTCGCGATCGGGTTGACCCCCGACGAGCGCACGAAGGCGCTGCGTCTCGCGGGCAAGATCACCGGCAAGGGGCGGGCGCCCGCCTGATCGAGCGTGGGAAGACGTGGGTTCCCGGTCGTGGGTGGTCCCCCCGACGACCCACGACCGGGACGATCGGAGCCCGACGACCGTCGGCGGCGGTGAGCATCGAGCCCTCCGCCGCTCGAACGAGCGGGGGGGTAGATCCCGCCGTCGTCGAGCCCCCGGGCCCTCCGGCGCTCGAACCCACCACGCGCGTGTAGGCGGCCGCGACGGGTGGGCGAGCACATCGGCTGGCCACTGCAGGTCGGAGGCGAAGGCTACGCCACCGACGGGCTCGGGGCGATACTGCAGAACGGCTAGGACGCAACGGCGATGTGCGTGCCGAGTGCGTCTGCCCGGATCATCCCTCGAGGGCGATCCGGACGGCATCCTCGGCGGTGTCGGCTCGCACGAGCGGATCGGCCTCCGTGTCGTCTCGACGGAGGTCCCACGTGCCGAGCCCGACCACGCGTTTGTCCATCTTCAGCGCCAACGCCACCTCGCTCAACGTGCCGAACTCCCCGCCCACCGCGATGACCGCGTCGGCGCTGCGAGCCACGAGCACGTTGCGGCCCTCGCCGAATCCGGTGGTCACCGCGACCGTGAGGTGGGGGCTCGCCCCGGTTCGGTCGTCCCCGGGCAGGATGCCGACCGACGTGCCGCCCTCGACCGCGACGCCGGCCGCCGCGGCGTTCATGACGCCCCCCAGCCCCCCGCACACGAGCACCGCCCCGGCGCGCGCGAGGAGTCGGCCGACCTCCTCGGCCGTCGCGAGCTCCCACTCCGTGGCGTCGCTGGCGCCGATCACGGCGACGTAGGGGACGTCGTGGCTGGCCATGCGGTGAGTATCGCAGGGCACGTCGCAGGCGGCGGATCCGTCACAGGTCCGCGACAACCCCACTGCTAGACTGCCGCGCTCGATGCGCCTCCCACGCCACCTCCCGGGTCGAGCCCGGTCCCGCGCCGCGATCGTCCCGGCAGTGGTCGTCGCCCTCGGACTCGCCGCCTGCACGAGCGGCGGCGACGGTGCTCCGGACGAGAGGTCGCCGACGACGTCGCCGCCGCCGGTCACGAGCGCCGAGTCGTACGTGTTCACCGACGCCGCCGGCATCGAGGCGCGGCTCACCCTCCGGGGCGAGGGAGCCGAGCTCACCGTTCGCAACGACTCCGGCGGTGTGTTGCCCAAGCCTGGGTTGTTCGTGCTCGACGCGCGCGACGGCGTCCGCACGACCTGGCGCGTCCTCGACGCCGCCCCCGTGCCCGACGGCGAGCGGGCGTCCTTCGAGGTCGAGCGGTCTCTGGTCCCGGAGGCCAGGCACATCGGATTGGTCGTGCTCCTGCTCGGAGGCGAGGACTTCGGCGCGTTCGTGCCTCCGCAGCCGGGGGACGGCGCATGAGGCTGCGCTGGCTCGCCCTCGCCCTCGCCGCCCTGGTGGTGGCGGCGCCGACGGTGGCCCTGACCCAGGAGCAGGGCCTCGAACAGCGGCTGATGGAGGCCGCGTGCTCGGCCCCGGGCGAGCTGTTGATCCGAACGTGGCGAGGGCATCGCGCGGACCGCAGCGGCGACCTGGAGCTGCTGACGGCAGAACCGGACTTCGTGGGCCACGGCGGCCTGCCGCACTCCGGGCCGTGGGACTACGTCGGCATGGTCCCCCTGTTCTGGTACGGGCCGGGTTTCATCCGCGCGCAGGGCGAGGTCGGCCGGCCGGTGACGCTCGCCGACGTCGCGCCGACCCAGGGCGAGCTGGTCGGTCTGCCCTTCGACGCGCCCGACGGGGCTCCGCTCGTGGAGGCGCTCGAGCCGGGGGCCGGGCGACCGAAGCTCGTCGTCGTCGTGGTCTGGGACGGCGCGGGGCGAGACGTGCTCGCGGCCTGGCCGAAGGCCTGGCCGGAGCTTCGGAGCATGATCGATCAAGGCACGTGGTTCGAGCGGGCGGAGGTCGGCTCGTCGCCGCCGAGCACCGCCCAGATCCACGCGACGATCGGCACCGGGGCCTTCTCTCGCAACCACGGATTGGTCGCGCATACGCTTCGGATCGGCGACCGGCTCACCGATCCCTGGGAGTCGGGCTCCCGCTACCTCACGGCCGCCACGTTCGCCGATCTCTACGACCGGCATGAGGGGAACCGGCCGATCGTCGGAACGCTGGCCACGGTCGCGATCCAGCTCGGCATGATGAGCCACGGCTCGCTGTGGGGCGGGGGTGACCGCGACATCGCGGTGCTGCGCGAGCGCGAGGGCGCCGCGACCCTGGGCGCCGAAGGCATCACCTGGAACCTCACGAGCAACGTGGCGCCCTACTACCGGTTGCCGGCCTACGTGAACGACCTGCCGCCGATCACCGACTACTTCGACGAGGCCGATCGGCAGGACGGTCGCTCCGACGGCCGCTGGCACGAGGTGCAACTCGACGACGCCAGCGCCGAAGAGGCGCTGCTCACGCCGGCGCGCATCCCGTTCCAGACCCGGCTGATCGAGGAGGTCGTCGATCGGGAGGGCTTCGGCGAGGACGACGTGCCCGACCTGCTCTACGTCAACTACAAGCTGATCGACGAGATCGGGCACAAGTTCTCGATGAACAGCGCCCCGATGCGCGACGCCATCGAGGCCCAGGATGCCGAGCTCCCCGCGTTGGTCGACCTGTTGAACGAGCACGTCGGCGAGGGCAACTGGGTGATGGCCCTGACCGCCGACCACGGGCACACGCCCGATCCAGCCGTGAGCGGCGCGAGCGTGATCTCACCTCCGGCCGTCGCCGAGGCGATCCAGTCGCGGTTCGACACCGACGACGACGACGCGCGGATCGTGGAGTTCACGCAGCCGACCCACGTGTTCGTCGACCTCGACGAGATGGGGCAGAACGGCGCCACCCTCGACGAGATCGCCTCGTACCTGTTGACCGTCACGAAGGGCGAGGTCGACGGGGGACAGTACCCGGTGTCGCCGGACGCGGCCGACGAGCCGGCGTTCCTGGCCGTCTACCCGTCCAGCATGCTCGAGGACCTGCCGTGCCTCCAGGGGAAGATCCCCGACCACGGCAGCAAGGGCCTGGTCGCTCCCGACCAGGGTTAGGGCGAGGAACGCCCGACCGGAGGGCCCGCGAACCGGGGGACCCCGGGCCGTGGGGGACGGAGGCCGCCTGCGCGAGCGTGGTGTCGAGGAGGCCATCGGCACATGCACACGCAGCGGACGATCGGGCTGATCGTGTTCGCCTGCCTCGCCGCCGGTCTGGCGGCGATGGTCGGGCTGGTGGTCTGGCTGGGTCCATGGCCCGCGCTCGGCCTCGCGGCGATCGTGGTGCTGGCCTACGTGCTGGCGATCGGGCCGTGGCAGCGACGGTGGGGCGCCACCGTCGAGGACGTGCGGCGCGCCATGCCCGGCGACGACCTGCTCAGGGCCGAAGCGCCGTCGACGACGCGCGCGGTCACGATCGAGGCCGAGCCCGATCGCGTCTTCCCGTGGCTGCTGCAGATCGGCTACGGGCGGGGCGGCTGGTACAGCTACGACTGGATCGACAACGACGGCGAGCCCAGCCTCGAACGCATCGAGCCTCGCCTGCAGCTCGAGGTCGGCGACCGCATCGAGATGATGCCGGGTGTGGGTCCGGTCGTGCGGACGATCGAGCCCGGCAGCCACATCGTGAGCGGGGGCGACGCCGACTCCTGGTGCCTGCTGGTGGAACCGACCGGCGACGGCCGGACGAGGCTGATCTCCCGATGGAAGCAGGACTGGCCCCGGACGTTCGCAACCCGCGTGTGGATCGGCGTGGCCGACCCCGGGGCGTTCATCATGGAACGCAAGATGCTGCTGCGGATCCGCGACCTGGCCGAGCGGCTGCCGGCGGCGGCGGGTTGAGCGCGGCGGCCGGGCGGCGGCTCACCCCCAACGCTGTCCGAGGAACGCCGCCAGCAAAGCCACGGCGCCCGGCTTGTCGAGCGGCTCGTTGCCGTTGCCGCACTTGGGGCTCTGCACACACCCCGGGCAACCGTGCGCGCAGGGACAGCCCCGGATCGCCTCGAGGGTGGCTCGCAGCCATCGCTGGCTCGTTGCGGCGCCGCGCTCCGCGATCCCGGCGCCGCCCGGATAGCCGTCGTAGATGAAGATCGTCGTGCGGCCGGTATCGGGGTGCATCGGGGTCGAGACGCCGCCGATGTCCCAGCGGTCGCAGGTCGCCACGAGCGGCAGCAGACCGATCGCGGCGTGCTCCGCCGCGTGGATCGCACCGGGCACCTCGAGCGGCCCCACGCCCGCCCGGTCGAGCACGGCGGGCGGGATCGTCCACCAGACCGCCCGCGTCTCCAGCTCCACGGGCGGCAGCGGCAACGGGGTCTCGTCGAGGAGCTCGTTCGTGGAGACCGACCTCCGGACGAAGCTCACCACCTGGTTCGTCACGCTGACCGATCCGAAGCACTGGTCGACGTCCCCGATCGCCGAGGTGGACAGGATCTCGTTCACGGCGACGTCGGTGATGTCCCTGGCCTGCGTGTAGTAGTCGGGGTCGGCGCCGCGCACGACCGCGACCCGTTCGACGAGGTCGAGCTCCTGCACGAGGTACTGCTCTCCGAGATGCAGGTACACGGCGCCCGGATGCAGCGTGCCGTACGCGCGGTGCTCGTCGGCGGTGCCGATCAGCTCGCCGGTTCCCTCGTCGACGATCGCGTACACGCGGCCGCCGCCGGCGCGCACGTCGACCGCTCGATGGGGCGAGCTTCCGCCGCGGTCGTGCCATGCCTCCCGGCGGCGGACGAGCTCCCCTCGCCCGGCCATCGCTTCGAGGGACGTGCTCACGTCGCCGGGATCGCCGAAGAACCCGAGCTCCTCGTCGCGGAGTGGTATCTCGCGTGCAGCGCAGCGGAGATGGGGTTCCCGGACGTAGGGGTTCGTGGGGTCGATCACCGCCGCCTCCGGGGGCTTGTCGAACAGGTCCTCAGGATGGTGCACGAGGTACTGGTCGAGAGGTTCGTCCTGGGCCACGAGCACGGCGAGCGAGTCGCTGTCGCGACGGCCCGCACGTCCCGCCTGCTGCCACATCGCCGCCCGCGTCCCCGGGTACCCCGTGAGCACGGCGGCGTCGAGGGATCCGATGTCGATGCCGAGCTCGAGGGCGCTCGTCGAGGCCACCGCGATCAGGTCGCCCTCGGTCAGCGCCCGTTCGATGCGGCGTCGGTCCTCGGCCAGGTAGCCGGCCCGGTAGCTCGCGATGCGCCCACGCAGCTGAGCGTCGTCGACCTCGCGCCGAGACCACTCGGCGAGCAGCTCGGCGGCCCGCCTCGAGCGGGTGAATCCGATCGTCCGGGTCCCGTGGCTCGCCAGCCGTCCGATCAGCCAGGCCGACTCGGCCAGGGCGCTTCGGCGCGCGCCGGTCTCCTCGTCGACCATCGGAGGGTTCCAGAGCACGAACAGCTTCTCCCCGCTGGGCGAGGCGTCCAGGGCGACCTCGTCGAGGTCGCGCAGGCCCGTCAGCCGAGTGGCCAGCTCGCCGGGATTCCCGACGGTGGCGCTTGCGAGGCACCATCGCGGCGCACCCCCGTAGTGGGCCACGAGGCGCCGGAGCCGTCGCAGCACCATCGCGACGTGCGATCCGAAGACACCTCGGCACACGTGCGCCTCGTCGACGACGACCAGCGAGAGCCGCAGGAAGAAGTCCGCCCAGCGGGCGTGATCCGCGAGCAGGGAGAGGTGGAGCATGTCGGGGTTGGTCATCACGAGGTTGGCGTTCCGACGGATCAGCGGACGCTCGGCCTTCGGCGTGTCGCCGTCGTACACGGCGGCCTTGACCTGGGGAAGCTTCAACGCTCGCACCGAGCGCAGCTGGTCGCGGGCGAGCGCCTTCGTGGGGAACAGGTAGAGGGCGGTGGCCTTCGGCGTGGCGATCGCGGCTTCGGCGAACGCCGCGTTGTACACGAGCGTCTTGCCGCTCGCCGTGCCCGTGGCCAGCACGACGTCGCGGCCGCCTCGGAGCGCGGCGAGCCCGTCGACCTGGTGGGGGTAGAGGCCTCGGACGCCGTCGAGCCCGAGCCGTGTGACGAGCATCTCGGGCAGATCGGTGGGGAACGGCTCGATCACGGGACGGCGCGCCGGCAGCTCGCGCACGTGCACGATCGGGTCGGCGACGTCGGGGTCGGTCTCGAGCTGCCGCAGGAACGTCCGTGGATCCACCGAGCCAGGCTACCGGCGGCCGCGACGGCGCTCGGAGGTCAGACCTCCCGGCGGGCCGCCGAGGCCACGGCGTCGGCTTCCCGCTCGCGTGCGAGCTCGTCGTAGGGAGCGCGGAACGCGTCGTGGGCGAGTTGCCGGAGGTTGAACCGATCGCTCACGAGCACCCACACGCCCAGCACGAGGTACACGATGCCGACGGCGACCCGTTCCACCCCGTGGTACTGCTCGGGCACGATGCCGCCGAGGATGAACTGCCCCCAGAACAGGACGAACACGAACGTGGCCTCCCGCAGCGACATCGTGAGGCTCGAGATCACCGCGACGGCGAAGAACGACTGCGCCGCCGTGAGGAACAACTCCTCGCGCTGCACCGTGTCGAGCGGCAGCCCGTGCAGTCCGCCGGCCGCGATCGCGAACACGATCGGCAGCGTGCCGACGAGCAGCGTCCACTGGTTCACCTTGGAGGAGACGAGCGTGCCGAGCCCCGCGCTCGTGTTCAGTCGCCACGCGTAGAGCCCGGCCACCAGCAGCTCGGGCGCTTCCGACGCCAGCGGGGCGACCCACTGCACCAGCAGGAACTCGCTCACGCCGAGGCTCTCACCCGAGAGCACCAACGCCTCGGCGAAGCGTTCGGCGAACAGCAGGATCACCGCGGCCGCGAACACGGCGATGGCGATGACCGACGCGCGGCGTGGCACGTCGCCGAAGGTGCCGAGGTACCGGGCCGGCCCGACGAGATGGGGCTCCTCGGCGGGGGCCCGAGAGACCCTGATCGTGTAGGCGACGAAGATCCCGATCAGGATCACCGCGTCGATCAAGGTCACCGAGTGCTTCAGCGGCAGCGTGAGCGAGTAGATGGTCGCGATCGCCAGGAAGCCGATCTCGATCGAGTGGTCCCGGTCGAGCCGAACGCCTTCCCACCGGCCGTTCGCAGCGATCGTGAGCTGCCGCTTCCCTTTCAGCCGGAAGTAGGCGATGAAGATCACCATCGTCCACCCGACGCCGATCAGCAGTCGGTTCGCCCCGGTCATGTTCGCCAGGGCGAGATGGCACGGCGACTCCGTGCCGCCGTCGATCGGCAGGCAGGCCGGCCCGGTCTGCGCGAACGATTCCCCGCCCTTCTTCGCGAACACGAAGTCGACCGCGTACTCCGGCAGCACGGCGATCAGCGCCAGGATGGCGATCGCGAGTCCGGCGGAGATGTCGAGCTGGGCCGCTTCGGCCGCCCACGAGAGCATGAACGCCGCACCGACGATCGCGAGCCCGAAGACGAAGGCCTCGAGCGGGTGCGATATGTCGGGATGGGTGAAGCGCACCACGAACCCAGGCGCCGTGAGCGCGACGGCGAGGGCCATCTCGATCTGGGCACGTCGAGGATGGACGTCGGTGAGATCGTCCTGGAGGGTCGTCATGCCGAGCCGCAGACTACTCCGACTCGAACCGGGTCATTCGTCGGCGGTGGGGCTCGGCGGTACGTTCTTCTTCAGCAACGCACCGTCCGCCGACGCATCGTCGGCGATCGCTCTGGCTCGCGCCATGTCGAGCGTGACCACCGACGTGCCGCCCACCATGCCGGTACCGCCCGGCAGCACCACGTTCTGCACCTTCGACGGCGGGACCGACGAGGCCGTGTACGCCAGGGACATGACCTCGGACAACGGGATCTCCGTCTCGATGTTGCGCATGCCGGCGCCGATCCACGTGAACAGCCGGCTCTGATCGGCGCGGAACTGCTTCTTGAACTGTCCGAGCGCCGCGAGGATCAGGCGCCCTCCGTTCTCCTGCCTGCCGAAGTCCCCCTGCTGCAGGCTGTGACGGTCGCGCGAGAACGCGAGCGCCTCGGTTCCGGAGAGCTTCTGCACGCCCGGCTGGAAGTCGGAATGCGAGTACGAGTCCTGCATGGGGAACGGCACGTTGACCGTGAGTCCGCCGATGGCGTTGATCATGTCCGTGAAGCCCCAGAACGTGGTGAGCGCCCAGTAGTCGATCGTGATCCCGAAGCTCTGCTCCATCGTCGTGACCACGAGCTCGGGACCACCGTAGACCATCGCCGAGTTGATCTTGCCGCTGCCACGGCCGGCGATCGGCAGGTAGGAGTCGCGCGGCACTCCCACGACCACCGCGCGACGCTTCGCGGGGCTCAGGAAGATCAGGTGCAGCGAGTCGCCGAGCGATCGCATCACGTTCTCGCCCTGCCGGGCACCGGATCCGATCGCGAGGATCACGACCGGCTTCGAACCGGTGAGCGAGGGTGTGTACCCGGCGTGAGCCTTCCCCATCACGACACCGGTCGACTGTGCTCGGGCGGCGACGGTACCGTCGATCGCGCCGAGCGAGGAGCCCAGCACCCAGGCCACGAGGGCGACCACGAGGAACCCTGCTCGCCGGGTCACGATGCCTCGCTCTCCGTCGGGCCGGCGCTCGCTGAACCCGACGAAGACGCGCTCGGCCCCTCGTCGGATTCGACGTCTTTTCGTTCCACCGAGAACGCGACCACGAGCCAGTCACCGTCGGCCTTCTCGAAGATGAACTGGCCCTTGCTCACCAGCGTCACCCGGGGGCCTGTGCCGGAGCCGCGAGCCACGAAACGGGCGGAGCCTTGGACGGCGTGCGGTGCCCCGGCGGGGTCGATCAGCACTCGCACCTTGAGCGTGCTCGGCATCGGCCTGATCGAATCGAACGCCTCACCGGCCGACGGCCCGGCCGTCAGCACGTCGAGCTGCTCCTCGGCGGCATCGCGAGCGTCACCCGCAAAGAACTCCAACACATCGTCGTAGCTGCCCTCCATCCAGTTGCCCGGGTCGAGGAACGCCGCCGTGTAGAGGTCGTCGAGCCGTTGGGTGACCGCCTTCGCCGGTGCCTGGGCGGCGGCGTTCGCCACCTGGTGCTGCGGTTTCGCCGCCGTCTCCACCGCTCTCGGCTGGGCGGCTTCGAACGCGAACTCCGGCGTCTCGGGGGTCTCGTCGCTGAGTCCGGGCAGCTCGATCGCATCGCCGCCGGACAGCGAGACGATCGCTACGACGACGAGAACGGCCACAGCGACGGCGCCCACGATGACGATGGGCTTCCTGCGGGAAGGGGTAGAGGGGGCGTGCCGGCCGTCTGCCAAAACGCGTTGAGGCTACCGGGGGGAAGCCATGCCGCCAACGACATCGGCGTGACGGTTCCGTGACGGGTACGATGCGGCCGTCTCGAAGGTGTGCCGGGAAGACTGGTCGGCAGAAGGAGTCGGCATGTCCGAACCGGTCGATCCCGATGCTCCGGGGCGTGCACGCGCGGACGGTCGTGACGGTGTCCGCCCACCGTGGTCTCGCTCCGATCGCCTCGTGCCGAGGCGCGTGGTGCGGCCCCTGCAGGAGTTCCTCCAGACCTCCACGGCGAGTGCGTCACTGCTCTTCCTCGCGGTGGTCGTTGCACTCGTGTGGGCGAATTCCCCCTGGAAGTCCGGCTACGAAGCGCTGTTCTCCACCGAGATCGCCGTGCGGCTCGGTTCGCTGGTGGATCTCGAGGGTGACCTGCATTTCTGGGTGAACGACGGCCTCATGGCGTTGTTCTTCCTCGTGGTCGGGCTCGAGATCAAGCGAGAGGTCGTGTCGGGGGAGCTTCGCCAGGTGCGCGTCGCCACCCTGCCGATCATGGCGGCGCTCGGTGGCATGGTGGCGCCCGCCCTGATCTACCTGGCAGCTGCGGGCGGCGGCGAAGCAAGCCGTGGGTGGGGGATCCCCATGGCGACCGACATCGCGTTCGCGCTCGGGGTGCTGGCCCTCGCCTCGTCGTACGCCTCGCCGAGGTTGAAGCCCCTGCTGCTGACCTTGGCGATCGTCGACGACATCGGCGCGATCGTCGTGATCGCGATCTTCTACACGGGCGGCGTCGAGGCTACGGCGCTGATCGTGGCGTTCACGATCGTCGGTCTGATCGCCATCGCGAACGCCGTGCACATCCGGTTCCTGCTCCTCTACATCGCGCTGGGCGCTGCGCTCTGGTACGCGACGTACGAGGCGGGTATCCACCCGACGATCGCCGGCGTCGTGCTCGGGTTGCTCGTCCCGGCCGCGCCGTTCCAGCGGCCGGCCGCGGTGAGCGAACAAGCCCGCCGCACAGCCGACGAGACGAGCGACCAGCCCGAGCCGGTCGACGGCGACGCGCAGTGGTGGATGCGGCTCGCTTGGCTCTCGCGCGAGGCGGTCTCGCCGTTGGCCCGCACCGAGCACGCCCTGCTGCCGTGGACGAGCTTCGTGATCCTGCCGGTCTTCGCGCTGGCGAACGCCGGCGTGGAGCTGTCGTTCGCGCGGATCGAGGCGGCGTTCACGGCCCCGGTGTCGATCGGGATCTTCCTCGGGCTGGTGCTCGGCAAGCCGCTCGGCGTTCTCGCGGGCTCGTGGATCACGGTGCGCTCTGGTCTCGGTCGATTGGCCGATGACGTGGGCTGGGGCGACCTCGGTGGCATGGGCGTGACCGCCGGCATCGGGTTCACGGTGGCTCTCTTCATCGCCGAGCTCGCGTTCCCGTCGGGGCCGAGGCTCGACGAGGCGAAGACGGCGATCCTGGCAGCGTCGCTCGTCGCGGGCGTCGCCGGTTACCTCATCCTCCGGGTTGCGCCGTCGCCCGGCGTCGTTCCCGGCGACACCGCTCAGAGCGACGCCCTACAGCGCGACGCTGCTCAGTAGGCCTGGAAGCGCCCGGAGTCCCGCCACGCTCTGTAGAGCTCGAACCCGACGCCCGTGGAGCGCAGCAGCGGCTGGGGCGGGTCCTCGAGATCGGCCCAGACGATGTCGCCCATCTCCTCTCCGTCTCCCACGGGGTCGCCACGCCATCGGCGCAGCTCGAACCAGAGGCCGAAGTAGTGGGTCACGTCGCCGTTCGGGTAGGTCTCGAGATGGTTGTCGACGCGGGAGAGGCTCGCGAACGCCTCCAGGTCCGAGGGATCGGCGTCGAGCCCCACCTCCTCCCGGAGCTCGGAGAGCGCGGTGTCGGCGAAGCTCGAGCCCTGCTCGGCGCCACCGCCCGGGATCGCCCACATCCCGTTGTCGAGCCGGTGAGCCAGCAGCACCTTGCCGTCGTCGCGCACGACCATCACGCTGGCGCCGGGCCACAGCACGAGGTCGGTGCCGACCTTCTGCCGCACGCGCCACAGCGTGGTGCCCTCGAATCCCATGGCGGGCATGGTCCCACACGATCCCGCGGGAACCGGGCATCGTCGCAGGTCAGGCGCGGGGGGCGTTCCCTATACTTCACCGGTCGCCCGGCCCCCTCGGGCGTTGAGAGAGGAATCCACCCACTTCAGGAGGTTGCATGCTCCGCGTCCTTGCCCAGGAAGGCGGTCCGCTCGAGGTCGTCTTCGGGTCGTTCGAGAACACGTGGCTGTGGATCGTGCTCGCGATCTCCCTCGTCGCCCTCGCCTTCGCCTGGTACCTGCGT
>DASZOO010000156.1:0-2442 GCA_035550775.1 Actinomycetota bacterium
CTCAGCGATCGCCGTCGTCGACGACGCACCGGCCGCGCTCTCGGGCGGCCGGTCGGTGCCGGCGGGCGCATAGGCGATGAGCGAGGCGAACGGAGGCGAAGCGATGGCCGTTCCGCGGCGACGTCCCGAGGGTGCGGTGACGATCGACATCCACTGCCATGTCGTGTCGCCCGATGCCGAGGATCTGGCGCGCCCGGCGTTCTCACTGGAGAAGGACCCGTTCCTCTACTACTCCGGTCCGGCGAGCGCCGCCTACAACGAGGGCCAGTTCGCCGACATCCGGCCGAAGCTCACGGTCGTCGACCAGCGGCTCGCGGACATGGACCGCATGGGGATCGACATCCAGGCGATCTCCGTCGCGCCCCCGCAGTACTACTACTGGGCCGAGCCCGATCTGGGGCAGAAGCTCGCGCGCATGCAGAACGACAACCTGGCTCGGATCGTCGCAGAGCATCCCGATCGGTTCGTGGGTCTGGGCACGGTGCCCCTGCAGGACGTCGGCGCCACGCTGGACGAGCTCGACCGGATCGCCAACGACCTGCGATTCCCCGGCATCGAGATCTGCACCAACGTGAACGGAGACGACTTCGACGACCCGCGGTTCCTTCCGTTCTTCGAGCGGTGCCGTGATCTCGATCTCGCGGTCGTGGTGCATCCCAACGGGTTCACGCACGGTGAGCGCCTGGCGGCCTACTACTTGATCAACACGATCGGCATGCCGTTGGACTCCACGGTGTTCCTGGCCCGCATGATCTTCGGCGGGGTCCTCGAGCGCGTGTCCGACATCAAGATGTGCGTCGTGCACGGGGGTGGGTACCTGCCCTCGTACCCGGCTCGGTACGATCACGCGTGGCGGGAGCGGACCGATGTGAGTGAGTTCATCCCCGACCATCCCCCGAGCACGTACCTCAAGCGGCTGTACTTCGATTCGGTGCTCTACGACGCGTACGAGCTGGCAACCCTGATCGAACGGTACGGCGCCGACCACGTGCTGCTGGGAACCGACTACCCCTACGACATGGGGGAAGACGATCCCCTCGAGTTGATCTGCTCGATCGACGGCCTGAGCGAGAGCGAGCTCTCGCTCATCCTCGGGGGGAACGCGGCTCGGCTGCTGAACATGGAACACTGAGGCCATGGCGGTCGTCGCGGTCACCGATCACGTCTTCCCACACCTCGAACAGGAACGAGCGATGCTCGCCGAGGCGGGGCACGAGCTCCGGTTCGACGGCAACGCCACCACGCCGAACGAGGTCGCCGACGCGGTCCGTGGAGCCGATGCGATCCTGAACTGCTACACGCCGATCCCCGTCGACGTGATCCGCTCCCTCCACGGCTGTCGCATCATCGCCCGCTATGGCATCGGGCTCGACACGATCGATCTGGCCGCCGCGACCGAGACGGGCATCCTGGTCACCAACGTGCCCGACTACTGCATCGACGAGGTGTCCGATCACGCGCTCGCCCTCATCCTGTCCCTCGCCCGTGGGGTGGTGCGTCTGGATCGGCAGGTGCACGCGGGCTCGTGGAGCCCGATGGATGCCGCCCCGCTGCACCGTCTGCGCGGCCGGACCCTCGGGCTGGTCGGCTTCGGCAGGATCGCCCGCACGCTCGCCGGGAAGGCCTCGGCGATCGGCCTGCGGATCCTCGCGACGGATCCCTTCCTGCCGGCGGACTCGATCGTCGAAGCCGGCGCCGAACCCTGCGATCTGCCCACGCTGCTCGCCGACGCCGACGTCGTGTCGCTGCACGCACCGCTCACCCCCGAGACCCACCACATGATCGGAACCGAGGAGCTCGCATCGATGCGCGAGGGCGCCCTGCTCGTCAACACCTCCCGCGGTCCGCTCGTGGACCTCGACGCGGTGCGAGCGTCGCTCGCCGCCGGCCGGCTCGCTGGCGTCGCGCTCGACGTGCTCGAGACCGAGCCGCCGGCCGCCGACGACCCGCTCCTGTCTCGCGCCGACGTCATCGTGACGCCACACGCCGCGTTCTACAGCGAGGAGTCGATGGCCGAGCTGCAGCGCAAGGCCGCCGAACAGGTGATCGCCGCCCTCGACGGCAGGGTGCCGCCCTACGCCGTGAACGCCGAAGAGCTCGGTCTCACGTGGGGTTGACCGCGGCGGGCGAAACGGCCTGCCAGCGGCCGTGCCGGCGGTGCACCTCGACGTCGAGATCGAAGCACCGCCGCAGCTCGTCGGTGGTCAACACCTCGCCGACCCGGCCGGACGCGATGAGGATGCCCTCGCGGAGCAGGGCCGCGTGCGTGGTCGACGGCGGGATCTCCTCGAGGTGATGCGTGGCGATCACCACGGCCAGGCGCTCGTCACGGCTCACCGACCGCTCGACCGCCGCGATCAGCGCCTCGCGTGCCGGCAGATCGAGCCCGGCCGACGGTTCGTCGAGCACGAGCATGCGTGGCTCGCCGAACATGGCCCTCGC
>DASZOO010000157.1:0-5855 GCA_035550775.1 Actinomycetota bacterium
GATGCCGCGGAGCGCGCGGCCACGGTAGGGGTCGGCGATGCCTTCGTCCTGCCACAGCCGGGTGCGCAGGTCGTAGAAGCGTCGGAGCGTCTGCTCGTTGGGACCGCCGAGGATCAGGCCGCCGTACTCGACGCTGGCGACCCCGGCCACGCCGCCCGGCCTCAGCACGCGGGCGATCTCCCGCATCGCGTCGACCGGGCGGTCGAGGGTCTCCAGCATCGAGTGCGCGAGGCAGGCGTCGAAGGAGCCGTCGGAAAAGCCCAGCTCGTACACGCTTCCTGCCCGGAACTCGACGTTGTCGAGACCGGCGGATCGAGCGTAGGCCCGCGCGTCGTCGAACTCGGCGTCGTCGAGGTCGACACCGATCACGCGTTTCACCGTCGACGCGAGCCCGACCGTGATGCTGCCCGCCCCGCACCCGACGTCGAGCACCACGTCGTCGGGTGAGAGATGGGGTTCGAGGAACTCGGCGTACGTCGAGGCTCCCCGGGTGGCGAGCAACTCCTCGAACGTCATCGCGATCCTCCCTTCCGCGCGCCATCGTCGCAGCTGCGAGCTCCGGAATATCCGACCCCGCTGGTAGCATTTGCACCTGCAACGGGCGGACGAGGCGTCCGCGCCTGGTGCATCCCAAGCGAGAGCACGGCCGAAGGAGCCGGGTTGAGCGAGCTGGACGGCGTCTTCTACAAAGAGATCGTGGGGCATGCGCTCCGGGAGTTCCCCAACGAGAGCTGTGGCGTGATCGCGGCCGCCGACGGCGTGCCCGTGAAGGTCTTCCCGATGAGGAACGCCGACGCGAGTCCCGTGACGTACCGGCTCGACGGCAAGGAACAGCTCCGCGTCTTCGACGAGATCGACGACCAGGGCTGGGAGCTGTGGGCGATCTACCATTCGCACACGCACTCGGAGGCGTACCCGAGCGACACCGATGTCCGCCTGGCCTTCTACCCGGAGGCGCGGTACATCCTGCTCTCGCTCGCGGACCGTGACGATCCCGTGATCCGCTCGTTCCGCATCACCGACGGCGAGGTCACCGAGGAGGAGCTGACGATCGCATGAAGGGCCCAGACCGGTGACGCAGCAGCCGATGTTCAACGAGGACCAGGTGCAGCGGTACGCGCGTCACATCATCCTGCCCAACATCGGCGGCGCGGGCCAGCGGAAGCTGATCGACAGCTCGGTGCTCGTGATCGGCGCCGGCGGGCTCGGCTCGCCGGTGGCCCTGTACCTGGCGGCCGCCGGCATCGGCAAGCTCGGCATAGTGGACTTCGACGAGGTCGATCTCTCCAACCTGCAGCGGCAGATCCTGCACACGACCGACGACGTCGGACGCTCCAAGGTCGAGAGCGCGGTCGAGCATCTTCGCGCGATCAACCCCACGATCGAGGTCGTCGGCCACGAGCAGCTCCTGTTCTCGACGAACGTCTACGACGTGTTCGAGGGCTACGACGTGATCGTCGACGGCACCGACAACTTCCCGGTGCGCTACCTCGTCAACGACGCCACGCAGTTCATGGGCAAGCCGCTCGTGTACGGCTCGATCTACCAGTTCGAGGGCCAGGCCACCGTGTTCATGCCCGGGCAGGAGACCCCGTGCTACCGGTGCCTGTTCCCCTCGCCGCCGCCGCCCGGAACGGTGCCGAGCTGCGCGGAGGGCGGGGTGTTCGGCGTGCTGCCCGGCGTGATCGGGGGCATCCAGGCGACCGAGGCGATCAAGCTGATCACCGGCGAGGGCGACTCGCTCGAGGGCCGCCTGCTCCTCTACGACGCGCTGCACATGGACTTCCAGGAAGTGAAGATCCGCTGGGACGCCGACTGCCCCGTGTGCGGGAAGGAGCCGACGATCACCGAGCTGATCGACTACGAGGCGTTCTGCGGCGTGCCCGCGCGCTGAGATCCGACGACCGACAACAGGAGAGACGAACGACGATGGCCGTGACCGTGAAGCTCCCCACGATCCTCCGCAAGTTCAGCGGCAACGAGGCGAAGGTCGGCGCCGACGGCGCGACGCTTCGCGACGTGCTCACCGACCTCGAGGCGCATTATCCCGGCATCACGAAGAACGTGTTCGCCGACGACGGAGGGCTGCACCGCTTCATCAACGTGTACCTCAACGACGAGGACGTGCGCTACCTCGGCTCCCTGGAGACGGAGGTCTCCGACGGCGACACGGTGAGCATCCTGCCCGCGGTCGCCGGCGGCCGCCGCTGAGGCTCATCGCCCCGGGGACAGAACCAGCACGCAGCATCGGCGACGTACGCTGCGTGCGGTGACCGAGATCCGCAAGCTGGAGCCCGACGACGTCGAGCTGCTCGATGCCGGGATGCGCGTGCTCAAGGGGCGACCCTCGCCGGCGCCCGAGATGTTCCTGCGCGATCCGCACGCACATGCGTTCGTCGCGATCGATGACGAGGTCGTCGTCGGCTGCGCGTACGGGTACCAGCTGTTCCGACCGGACGGGTTCTGGATGATCCTCCTCTACGACCTCGGCGCCGCCGAGCCGTATCGCCAGGACGGCCTGGGCAGGGAGCTGCTCGACGCGTTCGTGGCATTCGCCCGCGGCAAGGGCCACGAGAAGATGTGGTTGTTCACCGACGCGGGGAACGCGGCCGCCAAGCGCCTCTACGAGGGCGCCGGCGGCGAGCGGGCGGACGGCAGCGTCGGCTACTGGTGGGTGTTCGAATGAGCGCTGCGGCAGGAAGCCGCGCCAGGACCATCGGCGTATTGACCGGCGGGGCAACCCGCGTCTAGCGTCCGATGCGAAGGGAGGGTGCCTCCCCGTGCGGACCCCGACGAGAGGACCACTGGAGCAGGATCCTGCGCCCCCGCCCAGCACGATCGAGGCGGGCCGGCGTGAGCAGGATCTCATCGTCATCCCCGAGGCGGAACGACCTCGCCGATGGGGCGTGGTCGGCGCCGTCATCGCCGGTGTGCTCGCGCTGATCCTCGTCGCCGCGCTCACGGCGTACGGCATCGGTCAGCGGAACAGAGCCGACGACCTCGAGGCGCAGCTGACCGGGACGATCGACGATCAGGATGCGCTCGTCGAGGCCAACACCGCCCTGCGTGATTCCAACGTCGTGCTCCAGGAGCGCGTCGGCGCGCTCGAGGGCGACGTGCGGAGAGCGAGGCGGGGCAGGGACGTCGCCGCTGCCAGCACCCAGGAGGCCAGAGGCAAGCTCCGCGAGGCCCGTGATGCCCTCGATCAGGAACGGGCGCGGTTCCGTTCGTTCATGGGCCCGCCGGTGGGCGACGGTCCGCATACGGGCAGGCTGATCGCGGTCGGCGCCGACCAGTCGCCCGCCCGCGTCACGACCGACCTCGGACGGTGGTTCACGGGGGCCGCGGCGACGCAGGCCGCGATCGCCGACGGCGTGATCGACGAGGGTCAGACCAGGCGCCGGTACTTCCGGACCGACGCCACGACGTGGCGAACGCTGTCGCTCGATCCGGCCGCCACGGTCACGGTGCTGCGGTGGCACGGCAGGGGCACGGTCGCCATCTCGACCGCCGAGCTGCAGCGCCTGTCGAGGATCGACTCGAGCCGGGCGCGGAGCGTGATGCACGACCCGTTCAGGATCACGGTCCGCGAGGGCAGCATCACGGCGCTTCGCCAGCTTCGCTATCGCTGACCGTCTCGCGGGAACCGCACCTCGAACCGGGCGCCGCCACCGGGCGCATCGAAGATCGACACCTCGGCGAGGTGTGCGTGGGCGATCTCCTCGACGATCGAGAGGCCGAGGCCCGTTCCGCCCGAGTCGCGGTCCCGGGCCTCCTCGAGCCGCTCGAACCGCCCGAAAACGCGCTTGCGGTCGGCAGGGGCGATGCCGGCGCCGTCGTCGTCGACCGTGAGGATCACCTGGCGGGCGTTCTCTCGGAGCGACAGGGTCACGGTGGAGTCGGAGTGGCGGATCGCGTTGTCCACGAGGTTGCGAACGAGGCGTTCGAGGTGGGCCGCGTCGCCGCGCACGCGACCCGCCGAGACCGCCCTGGTGTCGATGCGGCGATCGACGTCGGAGGCTCGGAGGCGTGCCGCTTCCCCGAGCACGATGTCGTCGAGGTCGACCTCGACGCGGCGCACGGTCAGCGTGCCCTCGTCGATGCGCGTGAGGAGCAGCAGGTCTTCGACCATACGTTGGAGCCGTAGGTCCTCCGCGAGGACGACCTCCGCGAGGTCGGCCGCATCGGACTCGGCCGGGTGAGCGAGGGCGACCTCGGCATGCTGGCGGATCGCCGCGATCGGCGATCGCAGCTCGTGGGAAGCGTCGGAGACGAGCCGGCGCTGACGGTCGCGCGCTTCCTCGAGGCGGTCGAGCATCACGTTCATCGTCGTCGCGAGGTGTGCGATCTCGTCGTCGGCGGGCGGTACCGGGACCCGCCGGCTCAGGTGGTCACCGGAGATCGTCTGCACCTCGTTGCGGATCGACTCCACGGGGGCCAGCGCCCGACCGACCACGGCCCAGGTCACCGCCCCGACGACCACGAGCAGCAGCGGGATGCCGATGACGGCGAATCCGGCGACGGCGCTCGTGGATTCGCTGACGGGCTCGAGCGCTCGACCCACCAGCACCGTGGTCATGCCCTCGTCGGTCCCGGTGGTCTCGGGAACGACGATGAACTCGCCCTCGCCCTCGTCGATGGGCAGGTCTTCGACGACGATGCTGTCTCCGTCCTCGAGCCCTTCGACGTCGACGACGGGATCCCGTCCGCTCAGGTTCTCCGTGGCCGCGACGACGTCGCCCACCGGGCCCACGACCTGCACGAACTCCTCGTCCGGGTCGCCGGTCTCGATCACCGGCATGATCGTGTCCTGCCGGATCGCCCCCGCTATGCTCTCGGCCGTCAGCCCCGCGGCGTCTTCGATGCTCTTGGTGAGCGTGTTCCGCAGCCTGATCTCCATCACCAGGGTCGCGACGACGATCGCCGCTCCGACCACCAGCACGGCGGCGACGGCGGTTCGCACCCGGACCCCTGCGGTCATGCGACGGAGTCGCATCATGAGCAGCCCCGATCAGCCGTCATCGGCGAGACGGTATCCCGCCCCACGGATCGTCTGTAGGGTATCTCGCCCGAACGGGCGGTCGATCTTGTTGCGCAGATGCCCGATGTAGACCTCGACGATGTTGAGGTCGCCCTCGTAGTCGTAATCCCATACGTGCGACAGGATCTCGGTCTTCGACATGACGGTGCCTTCATGGCGCATCAGGAACTCGAGGATCGAGGCCTCCCTGGCCGTCAGCTCGATCTCGCTGTCACCCCGGTGCGCCCGCCGCGATCCCGGATCGAACCGCAGATCGCCAGTCTCGAGGATCGCGGGGCGAGCGGGAGCGCCCCGTCGGATCAACGCCCGCAGGTGCGCCATGAGCACCACGAAGGAGAACGGCTTCGTCAGGTAGTCGTCGGCTCCCAGATCGAGGGCCTCGGCCTGGTCGAGCTCCCCTTCCTTGGCGGTGAGCATGAGGATCGGGGTCCAGATGTCGTCCTCGCGCAGGGTCGCGCAGATCTCGAAGCCGTTCATGCCGGGAAGCATTATGTCCAGGACGATCGCATCGTAGGGATGCTCGCGGGCCATCCAGAGCCCGTCGGTGCCGTTCAGCGCGACGTCGGCGGCGAAGCCCTCGGCCTCGAGGCCCCGCTTGAGACCCGAGGCCAGACGCCGCTCGTCTTCCACGACGAGGACCCTCATGAGGAAAGTATGCCCCCCTTCAGCTGAGCTTCAGCATCGATGTGGGAAGCTGCATCCCGTCATTCGGGCCCAGGCCCGCCCGCGATGTCTGCGTAAGCATTGCCTCCTCAGGAACCCTCGTAAATGGGTCGAAGGGCCTAGGCCCTAGGGGTTGCACTCTCAACACACA
>DASZOO010000158.1:0-3465 GCA_035550775.1 Actinomycetota bacterium
CGAACCCGCGTCCTCACGCCATCGTGCCGAGCACGGCCCGCACGTGGTCGATCGTCGTGCGCGGATTCACGAAGCACAGGCGCGCGAGCTTCTCGCCCTGCCAGGTCGTCGGTTGCACGAACGCGATCTGGGCCGCGAGCAGGCGGCGCCACCACGCCTCGTAGTCCGCGTCCTTCCACCCACGGCGGCGGAACAGCACGACCGAGAGCTCGGGGTCCATCACGAGCTCGAGCTCGGCTCGAGCTCGGATCTCGTCGGCCGTCGCGCGCGTGAGCGCGAGCACCTGCTCGATCGCGGCCCGGTAGGCATCGGTGCCGTACGTCGCGAGCGAGAACCACAGCGGGAGCCCGCGGGCCCGCCGTGACAGGTGGAAGGCGTAGTCGGCGGGGTTCCACTCGCTCCACTCGGCCTCGGGTTGGTTCACGGTGTCGAGGTAGCCGGCTTCCTGCCGGAAGACGCCGTGCGCCTTCGTGGGCTCACGGTAGACGAGCGCGCAGCAGTCGTAGGGCGCGAACAACCACTTGTGCGGGTCGACGATGAAGGAGTCGGCGCGCTTGATGCCCCGGAAGCGATCGCGAACCGACAGAGCCGCGAGACCGGCGCCCCCGTAGGCACCGTCGACGTGGAACCAGATCCCGCGATCGGCGCAGACCTCGCCCACACCGACGAGGTCGTCGACCGTGCCCGCGTTGGTGGCGCCCGCGCTCGCGACCACCGCGAAGACGCTCGCTGCCTCCTCGGCGCCGATCCCGTCGAACCGCTCGCCCAGGGCATCGCCGGTGAGCCGCCCGCGTTCGTCGCCCGGTACGTCGATCACGCCGACGTCGATCACGCGGGCGGCGGTGACGACCGATGAGTGCGCGCTCTCGGTCACCGCGATCTTCCACCCAGTGGCCGGGCGTTCACCCAGCCGCGCTGCCGCTGCGGCTCGGGCCGCGACGAGCGCCGACAGGTTCCCCGCCGAGCCACCGCTCACGAACACCCCGCCGGCGCCCGGCGGGAACCCCGCCAGGTCGGCGAGCCACCGCAGCGCCTGGTTCTCGGCCCAGATCGCGCCCGCGCCGTCGATCCAGCCCGCCGCGATCGTCGACGATGCCCCGACGACCAGGTCGAAGAGCACCGACGCCTTCGTCGGCGCTCCCGGCACGAACGCCATCGACGAGGGGTGGTCGGTCGAGATCGTGGCGGGAGCCAGCACCTCGGCCCACACGCGCAAGGCTTCCTCGCCCCCGATGCCCTCGGGGGTCACGGTGTCACCGGCGCGGCGCGCGAGCTCCTCGCCGGTGGCCGAGCCGTCGAGCGGCTGCGGGCTCGCGATGCGGCCCCGGGCGTACGCCACGATCGCTCGCGTGAGCGCCTCGGTCTCGTCGGTGAAGCGATGCATCTGTTCCACGCCGGCCTCCCGTCACGCGCGAAGGGCCGGCCCGAAGGCCGGCCCTCCCTTCATGGCGCTCTCGCCTGCGCTCCTCGAGCGCCATCGCAGGGTGGCTACGAGGCGAGCTCCTGGCAGAACTCGCCGAACGCGTCCACGTAGGTCTGGATGTCGTCCTCGGTGTGCTGCACCGAGATCGTCCACTGCTCCTCGTCGCCGGGGGTCATGAAGATGCCCCGGTTGACCATGAACGGGTACGAGGCCCAGTAGATCTCGGGGATCGTCTCGAGGAAGTCCCGGTAGTTCGTGAGTGGCTCGGCCCGGTACGACACGCATCCCTTCGCACCGAGATCGACCGTGTGAGCGGGGATGCCGCTGTCGGCGATCGCCCGGTTGCACCCCTCGGCGAGCATCGTGCCGAGCTTGCCGAGGTGGTCGTAGGCGTCGCGGGTGAGCACCTGGGTCAGGGCGGCGAGCCCGACCGCCGACGAGAGCGGGTTGCCGTTGAACGTGCCCTGCTGGGCCGCGCCCTTCGTGACGTGCTCCATGATCGACGCGTCGCCGCCGAAGGCGCCGGTCGTCGCACCGCCGCCGATCGCCTTGGCCCACGAGGCCAGGTGCGGCACGACGCCGAACCGCTCGGCCGCACCCCCGTACGCGATCGTGCCGCCGCACTTGACCTCGTCGAAGATCAGCACCGCCCCGTGCCGCTCGCAGGTGTCCTTGAGCGCCTGCAGGTACCCCTCTTCCGGCACCACGATGCCGATGTTCATCATCACCGGCTCGAGGATCACGGCGGCGATCTCACCCGGATTGTCGGCGAACGCGGCCTCGACGGCCGACGCGTCGTTGAACGGCACGATGATCGTGGTGTCCCACAGCGCACGGGGCACGCCCTTGGAGGTCGGTTGCGTCGTGTACCAGGGCTTGCCGCTCTGGTCGACGCTGTGACGGAGGTCGAGCACGTCGGCCTCCGGCACGACGGAGAACAGCACCGAGTCGTGGTGGCCGTGGTAGCAGCCCTCCATCTTGAGGATCTTGTCCCGGCCGGTCGCGGCGCGGGCCACCCTGATCGCGTCCATCGTGGCCTCGGTGCCCGAGTTCACGAATCGCATCCGCTCGACCTGGAACCGCGAGCAGATCTCCTCGGCGAGGGCCACCGTCGTCTCGGTGGTCACGGCGAAGTGGATCGCGTCGTCGGCCGCCTTCTTGATCGCCTCGACGATCTTCGGGTGCGCGTGGCCCACCACGTTCACGCCGAACCCGCCGTGGAAGTCGAGGTAGAGGTTCCCGTCGACGTCGGTGACCGTGGAGCCCTTGCCGTGAGCGAGGTACACGGGGTAGGGATCGCCCGCCTGGAAGTTCGAGACCACGCCGTTGGGCAGGCTCTTCGCCGCTCGCTGATACAGCTTCTCCGACGCCTGGGTCCGCGCCAGCCAGTCCTTCGTTTCCTTCTCGGCGATCTCCGCCGCGCGCGCCTTCAACCGTTCGAGGTCCACGCGTATCACCTCCTGAGTCGGGCCAGGGTACCCGTCCCCACGACGCGCACGCAACGCGTGCCTCGGGCCTCAGGGGCGGTAGTTCGTGAACTGGAGCGCGAGTCCGAAGTCGTGCTCTTTGACGGCTCGGATCGCGGTCTGCAGGTCGTCCTTGCTCTTGCCGAGCACGCGCACCTGGGCGCCTTGGATCTGCGTCTGGATCTTCGGCACCGACTGGCGCACGAACTTCGAGATCTCCTTGGTCTTCTCGTCGCTGATGCCCGTGACGATCGCGATCGTCTGACGCGAGGTGCCCTTCGCGGCGTCCTCGATCGGCCCGGCCTGCAGGGCCTTGAGCGGGATGCTCCGCTTCACGGCACGTTCCTGCAGCACCTGCCACGCCGCCTTGAGGCGGTCCTCGGTGGCCGAGTGCAGCTCGATCGTGCCGTCGCCGAGGGAGATCGAGGTGTCGGTGCCCTTGAAGTCGAACCGCTGGGAGATCTCGCGCCCGGTCTGGTCGACCGCGTTGCGCACCTCCTGCAGGTCGACCTCGCTCACGATGTCGAAGGAGAACTGGTCTTTGGCCATGTGGCGCATCGTACCGCCGCCCGATGC
>DASZOO010000159.1:0-3913 GCA_035550775.1 Actinomycetota bacterium
GGCGGCGAGGAACTCCCCAACGCTCATCGCCGCCGCGCGATCGGGGCTCAGCGACCCGAGCGCCGATCCCGCGGCCTCGAGGAACGCCGACTGGGCTTCGAGCGTGGCCGCGTGCCGGCCCCACGGTTCCCGACGTCCGTATGACGCGCCGGTTTCGACCAACGGCACCTCGAACCGAGCGGCGGTCTCATGCACCACGGAGTCCCCGGCCATGATCCACTCGGCGCCGAGCTCGACGACGGCGCCGTTCGTGAGGGTCGTCGACCACACGCGCCCGCCCACCCGCTCCCGCGCCTCGAGCACGGTCACGTCGACCCCCTCGTCCGCCAGGGCGGTCGCGGCGGACAGCCCCGCGAACCCGGCGCCAACCACCACGGCACGCGCGTGCGTATCCATCAGCAGCGGGGCCCGATCGGGCTCCCCGATGCTGGCGTCCGAGTGCGAGACTTGCACGGCACGAGGCGCCTATGGTACTCAGCGCCTTCGGAGTTGAACGACCGCTCAGTTCCGCACCGCTGGGCCGAGGAAGGGGTTGCGAGATGACGGCGAGACATCCGAACGAGCGGCGTTGGTCCAGGCGGCAGTTCCTGGGACGCGCGGCCGGCGGGGCGCTGGCCGTCCCCTCGCTCGCGGCGATCCTGGCGGCCTGCGAGAAGCCGGGCACGGGCGGGAGCGGGAACGGGGGCGCAGGCGGCACGACCGGGCCGATCCCGATCGCGACGCCCGAGGACCCCGTCGAGCTGCCGCTCAACGGCGAGCCGATCGCCACCGACACGCCCATCGAGGCCGGGGCGACGCTGCAGGTCTACAACTGGATCGACTACATGTACAAGAAGACCCTCAAGGCCTTCGAGGAGGAGTACGACGTCACGATCGAGTGGACCACCTTCAACAACATGGAGGAGGGGATCCAGAAGCTCGTCGCTGGTCAGGTGCAGCCCGACGTGTTCTTCCCGACGACGGATTACATCTCGCGGCTCGTGGAGCGGAACCTCATCCAACCGCTCAACCATGAGCTGATCCCGAACCTCGGCTCGGTCGTGTGGCCGAGCTTCACCGACCCGGGCCCCTTCTACGATCTCCGCGCCAACTACTCCGTGCCCTACACGATCTACACGACGGGCATCGCCTACCGACGGGACCGGATCGACGACGCCGACGCCGTGGCGCAGGCCTACGACCTGCTCTGGAATCCGGAGTACACCGGCGAGATCGCCTACTACGACTCCTACCGCGATGCGCTCGGCATGGCGCTGATCCGCAACGGGGTCACCGACACGAACACCAACGACCCTGCGGCGATCGACGCAGCCAAGGAATCGATCCTCGAGCTCGTGAACGACCTCGACGCCCAGATCCGCATCAACGGCACCTACGCGAAGCTCCCCGAGGGCGAGTTCACCGTCTCGCAGGCGTGGTCCGGCGACATCGTCGGCGCGCAGTGGTACCTGCCGAAGGGCACGTCGTGGGACGTGCTCGGCTACTGGTACCCCGACGACGAGCCCGGCATGATCGGCAACGACACGATCGTGATCCCCACCTCGTCGCAGAACCCCCGTCTCGCGCACGAGTTCCTCAACTTCTTCCTCAGCGAGGAGCACGGCTACGAGAACTTCGCCAGCTGGAACGGCTACCAGCCGCCGTTCACCACCATCCAGCCGGAGAAGCTGATCGACGACGAAGTGGTGCCTCCCGGGCTCGATCGCGCCGTGGTGACCGAGGAGATGTTCACGACGGGCCTGATCCAGAGCCAGCTCTCCCCGGAGGACGACAAGCTCTGGCTCGACGCCTGGAGCGAGATCCAGGCCGGCGGCTAGGTGGCGAGCGCCGACACCGTCACCGCGCCGACGGGGGGGAAGGCGCGACGGGAAGATGAGGCCGCCGGGCGGGGCGGTGCATGGTTCCCGCGTTGGTACTGGCCCTCCTTCTCGCTGCCGGGGCTCCTCTGGTTGCTCGTGCTCTTCCTGGTGCCCTTCTACACCGTGATCGCGGTCGCCTTCGGCACGGTCGACCCGGCGTTCCGCACGCCGATCCCCGTGTACCAGCCATGGTGGTGGGAGTTCGGCAACTTCACCGCGACGATCCAGAAGTTCTACGCCGGCGATGCCGTCTACCAGGCACCGCTGATCCGCACGTTCGTGTACGTGTTCGCCGCGAGCGCGATCTGCCTCGTCCTCGGCTACGCCGTGGCCTACTACACGGCGAGGTACGCGGGGAAGTACCGCGTGCTGATCCTCGTGCTCTTGGTGTCGCCGTTCTGGATCAGCTACCTGATGCGCATCTACGCGTGGCAATCGCTGCTGCAGCCGGACGGATACGTCAACGACATCTGGAGCATCGTCGGATCGCCCGTCAGCTGGCTCTCGGGGAACCCGGTCACGGTCATCCTGGGGCTGGTGTACGGATACATCCCGTTCATGATCCTGCCGTTGTTCGGATCGCTCGACCGCATCAATCAGAGCATGCTCGAAGCGGGTCGAGACCTGGGAGCAAGTCCGGCGCAGACGTTCCGACGCGTCACCTTGCCCCTGTCGAAGCCCGCGATCCTGGCGGGGCTCGTGATCGTGTCGCTGCCGATGTTCGGCGACTACTACACGAACGACCTGCTCGGCACGCAGAGCACGTCGATGCTCGGCAACCTGATCGCGAACTCGGTGTTCCAGTCCGGGCAGGGGCCGGAGGCCGGATCGCTCACGATCGTGCTGATGGTGATCGTGGTCGTGCCGATGCTCTACTACCTTCGCGAGACCAAGCGCGCCGCGGAGGCCGCATGAGCGACGCCGTGCTCGATCGGGTGGCCGAGGGAGTCTCCGCCAAGGCGACCCCGACGCGCGGGTACTTCAACAACCCATGGCGCAAGCCACGCATCCTGCAAGGGGTCACGATCGCGTACCTGCTCTGGTCCCTGCTCCCCGTCGTGATCGCGATCATCTTCTCGTTCAACTCCGGCCGCTCGCGGAGCAGCTGGCAGGGATTCTCGCTGCGATGGTGGAACGGCGACCCGTTCAACTCGTTGTTCCACGACGAGGCGTTGCGTGCTGCGATGTTCCAGACGTTCCGCCTGTCGATCCCGACGGCGATCGTCGCGGTGGCGCTGGGGACCCTCTTCGCGATCGGCATCGATCGCTGGCACGGCAGGCCGGCGCGAGGCGCGAACTTCGTGATGCTGCTCTCGTTCGTGCTGCCCGAGATGATCCTCGGCGTCTCGCTCTTCCTCGTCTTCACCTACCTGTTCAACGAGCTGATGACGCTCGGCACCGGTGCCCAGTGGCTCGGCCTGATCACGTTCCAGATGTCCTACGCGGTCGTGATCGTGCGCGCACGGCTGCTTACGATCGGTCCGGAGTACGAGGAAGCCGCGATGGACCTCGGCGCGAAGCCCGGGCAGTCGATGCGGCGTGTGCTCCTGCCCCTGTTGTGGCCCGCGATCCTCGCGAGCGTCGCCGTCGTGTTCGCCGACACCGTCGATGACTTCGTCATCGTGCGGTTCCTCTCGGGCAGCGCCGACAGCGAGCCGCTCTCGGTGAAGATCTACTCGGCCGCCCGTGGTTCGCCCACGCCCGCCGTCAATGCAGCCGCGACCGTGATGCTGCTCTCGACGATGACCGTGATCGCGATCGGTTACCTCCTCTACCGACGCTTCTCGAAGGGCCTGCAAGGCGCCGACGTCGGCAGCTTCACCCAGGTGTAGATCCGCCGCTCGGCGACGGGGTCACGCCTCTGCGAGCTCGCCGCTCTCGATGATCGGGGTGCCCGCTTCGGGGAGCACGCGCAGGGCCTCGGGCGGGAAGTGCACCGTCACAGGTGCGCCCGACTCGAACGGCAAGGCGCCACCCTCGTTCTGCATCCACGCCTGGATGCGTTCTCCCGGTGCGAGGTTCACGATGACCTGCAGCACCGAGCCGACGTAGAC
>DASZOO010000160.1:0-43802 GCA_035550775.1 Actinomycetota bacterium
CACGACCGGCTCGTGTTGATCCCCGATGGGGTGACGACGGGATCGGGTCCGTGAGCCCGGACCTCGATGCGATCCGCACGGATCTCGAGCGCGACCTGCAGGCACTGCAGCACGAGTTGAGCAGCCTGACCGAGGTGAGCCGTGACCCTGCCGCCACGATCGGGTTCGGCAAGCGCGTCGGAGAGGGCACGACCGAGGCCATCGGGCGCATCGAGCGCGTCGGCCAGGCCGACGTGCTGGCCGCGAAGCTCGGGGACGTCCGTCGCGCGCTGGAGAAGCTCGACGAGGCGACCTACGGCACCTGCGATCGGTGCGGCGCGTCGATCCCCGACGAGCGACTGGAAGCGCGGCCGTCCTCGGTGCTGTGCGTTCGTTGTCGCGTGGAGTCATGAAGCCCGGACCCCCCGGGTCCGCTTGACCCCGCTCGAACCTGCCTCCTAGGGTTGGACCGCCCGCCCGTGAGGGCCGCGGCGGGATGAAGGGGGGCCGATGGCCCGGCTGCTGTATCGGATCGGGGGATCCGCCGCGCGCCATCGGTTCGTCGCGCTCGGCGTCTGGCTCGTGATCGTCGTCGCGGCGGTGGGGTCGGTGCAGGTGCTCGGGGCGAAGACGAACAACTCGCTCACGTTGCCCGGCACCGACAGCCAGGCCGCGTTCGATCTTCTCGCGGCGAAGTTCCCGCCACAGCAGAACGGTTCCAGCCCGTTCGTCTTCCAGGTCGACGAGGGGACGTTGTCCGACGACCGGTACAAGCCCGCGGTCGACGCGACCTTCCGAGCGATCAAGTCCTCCCCGCAGGTCTACAGCGTGCTCAACCCGGTGGGGAAGAACGCCGAGGTCGCGGGCATCATCTCCGACGACGGCAAGACCGGGTCGATGCCGGTCGTGCTCGACGTCGGAACCGGGTTCATCACGACCGAGCTCGCCGACGACGTGCTGGCGGCGACCGAGCCCGCGCGCAAGGCGGGCATCGACGTGGCCGTCGGAGGACCCATCGGCAGCGTGCTGTCCACCCCCGATACCGCGACGAGCGAGCGGGTCGGCAACATCTCGGCGATGGTGATCCTGGCGATCGTGTTCGGGAGCCTCATCGCGATGGGGCTCCCGATCGTGAGCGCGGCGTTCGGGCTGGCGATCTCGGTCTCGGTGATCGGACTGCTGGGTCACCTCGTCTCGGTGCCGACGGTCGCGCCGACGCTCGCCACGATGGTCGGGCTCGGGGTCGGCATCGACTACGCGTTGTTCCTCATGACGAAGCACCTGGAGCAGCTCGACGAGGGGGTGGAGATACGGGAGTCGATCGCCCGGTCGGTGGCCTCGTCGGGGAGCGCCGTGGTGTTCGCGGGCAGCACGGTCGTGATCGCGCTCGCCTCCCTGGCGGTGGCCGGCATCCCTTTGGTGACGACGCTGGGGTTCGCCTCGGCCATCGCCGTGTTCACGGCCGTCTGCACCTCGATCACGCTCCTGCCGGCGATCCTCTCGCTCGTCGGCCACGGGGTACAGCGTCTGCGGTTGCCGTCGTTCCTTCGGATGAAGCCCCGTCCCGCGGGTGCGCGCCGCTGGGACGCTTGGGCTCGGTGGGTCGTCGGGCATCCGTGGGCCGCTCTGGCGCTCTCGCTCGCGATCCTGCTCCCGTTGATCGTGCCGCTGTTCCAGCTGGAGCTGGGCCAGCCCGACGTCGGCGTGACCCCGACGTCAACCACACAGCGACAGGCCTACGACATGCTGACCGAGGGGTTCGGCGTCGGGTACAACGGACCGCTCGTGCTCGCGCTGGACCTCGATCCGAAGGCGACGCCGAGCGCGGCCTACACGAAGAAGTACGACCGAGCCACCTCGCTGCAGCGAGAGCTCGAGCAGGAACAGCAGCGCCTCGAGCGTCAGCAGGCCGAGCTCGAGCGACAGCAGGCGGCCCTAGAGGCTCAGCAGCGGGAGCTCGAGCGTGAGGGAGCGGTGCTGGAACGTCAGCAGGCGTCCCTCGAACGTCAAGCAGCCGCGCTGGAGGCCGAGCAGGCCGCGCTGCGCTCCCGTGCCGAAGCGCTCGAGCGGAGCATCCGAGCGACCGCGCGCCGGATCGCTCCGCTGGCGGCTCGTCTGGGGTTCATCGAGGCTCGAGAGCGCCGCATCGAGCAGCTCATCGAGCAGACGACCGACCCGGATCGCCTGCGCCGTCTCGAGCGCCGCCTCGCGTTCTTGGAGCAGAAGGAGGCGAGCGTGCGGGGCTGGCTCGAACCCCTCGTTGCCCGGGAACGCCGGCTGATCCAGCGTGGGATCGGGCTCGCACGTCAGGCGGAGGACCTGCGGGCGGAGGCTTCGGCGCTGGAGCGGGAGGCCGATGCGCTGGAACGGCAGGGTGCCCGCCTGCAGGAGCAGGCCGCCGAGCTGCGGCGGGAGGGCAACGACCTGCGAGCACAGGCGAACGAGCTGCAGACCGAGGCCGACACGGCGAAGGCGCAGGAGCGGAAGGCCAAGCAGCTGCAGCGAGAGCTGACCACGATGCTGACGCAGGCCGGCGGCGATCCTCGCGGCACCGACCCCCGCATCGTCGCCATCCAGGACGGTGTGGGGGCGGTTCCCGAGGTCGTGGCCGTCTCGCCACCGCTGATCAACGACCGCGGGGACGCGGTGGTCATGAGCGCCATCCCGTTGCGCGCCCCGTCGTCGGACGCCACCGCGAGGCTGGTCACGACGCTCCGCGACGACACGTTGCCGGGGCTCACGAGCGACGACGGGGTCACGGCACACGTCGGCGGCACGACCGCCACCAACGTGGACCTGGCTCGGAAGATCTCCTCGCGGATGGCCATCGTCGTGGCCACCGTGCTGTTGCTCAGCTTCCTGCTGCTGATGGTCGCCTTCCGGTCCTTGCTGGTGCCGGTGCAGGCCGCGCTGACCAACCTCCTCTCGGTGGGCGCCGCCCTGGGCGTGCTGACCGCGGTGTTCCAGTGGGGATGGGGTCTCTCCTTGATCGGGCTCGACGCCCCGCGGGGAACGGTTCCGATCGCCAGCTACGTGCCGCTGATGATGTTCGCCGTGTTGTTCGGGCTCTCGATGGACTACGAGGTGTTCATGGTGAGCCGCATCGCTCAGCACCACGCCGAGGGCGAGGATCCGCGCTCGGCCGTGACCTCCGGCCTCGGTGCCGCCGGGCACGTGGTGACCGCCGCCGCGCTGATCATGATCCTGGTCTTCGCCAGCTTCATCCTCAACGGCGACCCCACGATCAAGCAGTTCGGCGTCGGGCTGTCGGTCGCCGTCCTGCTCGCGGGGGCGATGGTGGTGTTGCTGGCACCGGCGCTGCTCGCGCTCTTCGGACAGGCGATGTTCCGGTTGCCGTCACTCCTCGGGCGGATCCTGCCTCGGATCGACGTCGAGGGGGGGATCGAGCCCGACGAGGGAGCCGAACCGTCGTCGGTGCCCGGGGTCGCACCGGCCCCCGGGGGGCGGTGATCGCCACGGTTCGCTCGGAGGATCAGCGCAGCGGCGGCGGACCGCTGGGCGCGACGGCGTCCGCTCGCACGATGTGCATGAGCGCATTGATCTGGGCGAGGTGCGTGAACGCCTGCGGGAAGTTCCCCCAATGGCGGCCGGTGCGCGGATCGATCTCCTCGGCGTACAGACCCAGCGGGCTCGCGAACGAGAGCATCCGCTCGCACAGGTCCCGGGCGCGCTCGATCTCGCCGATCTCCACGAGCGCCGAGACGAGCCAGAACGAACAGATCGCGAACGTGGCCTCTTCGCCGTCGAGACCGTCGTCGATCTCCTCGACGCGATAGCGCAGCACGAGTCCATCGAGGGTGAGCTCGTCGGCGATCGCGAGGACCGTGGCGCGGATCCGCGGGTCGTCGGCCGGCAGGAACCGCATCAGCGGGGCGAGCAGGAGCGAGGCGTCGAGCGCGTCCGAGCCGTAGACCTGCGTCAGCACCCCGCGGCCGTCGACGCCGTGTTCCAGCACATCGGCCTTGATCAACTCGGCTTCGGCGGCCCACCGTGCCGCGAGATCGGGCTTGTCGAGCACCTCCGCGAGCCTCGCGCCGCGATCGCAGGCGACCCAGCACATGATCTTCGACGACACGAAGTGCTGGGGCGAACCACGCATCTCCCAGATGCCGTGATCGGGGCCCCGCCAATGCTCCACGGCTTCCTCGACCTGACGCTCCAGACCCGCCCATGAGCGGCCGGTGAGGAACTCCCCCGAACGCATGTGCAGGTAGACGCTGTCGAGCAAGGCTCCCCACACGTCGTGCTGGCGTTGGTCGTGCGCGCCGTTGCCGATGCGGACCGGCCGTGCCTGCTCGTATCCGGTGAGATGGTCGAGGGTCCGCTCCGTGAGGACCTTCTCGCCGCCCACGCCGTACATGACCTGGAGCGCCGATCCATCCTTGAACTGGTCCTCGATGAAGTAGAAGAAGCTGTTCGCCTCGAAGTCGAATCCCAGCGTGTATAGGCCCCACAGGGCGAACGTCGCGTCACGGACCCAGCTGTAGCGGTAGTCCCAGTTCCGTTCTCCGCCGGGAGCTTCGGGCAACGACGTGGTCGGCGCCGCGATCAAGGCTCCCGTCGGCGCGTAGGTGAGTCCCTTCAGCGTGAGCGCCGCCCGCTGGAGATGTGAGCGCCACGGGTGATCGGGGAACTCGCCCATGTTCAGCCAGGCGCGCCAGAAGTCGGCCGTCTCGTAGACCTGTTGCCAGGCTTCGTGCGCATCGGCCGGTAGACCCCGCTCGTCCCCGCTCCAGCTGAGCGCGGCGAACGCCGATTCCCCGTCGTTCAGGCGCGTGAACGCGACGGCCGCCCGCCCCTCGAGGCCGAGCCGCATGTCGGTGGTGAGCCGCAGCGCGGGGTCGTGCTCGCCCCCCCGCGCGATCGCCTCCGTCCACCCGGGGCCCGCGTACTCCCAGCGAGCGTCGTTGCGCCCGTAGTCGAAGACGGGCTCGCAGTTCAGCATGAGGTCGACCTGACCCTGGGCGCACCGGACGACGCGCAGGAGCATGTGCTCGGCTCGGTAGTCGCCCGGTGGCCGGCGGTAGCCCTCGGGACGCTCGTCATCGCGCCACGGTCCCATCACGAGCGCGTCCCGCACGATCAGCCAGCCGGTGCGGGTCTGCCACGTGGTCTCGAGCACGTTCGTGCCCGGCATGTACCGGCGTCCGGCGGGCACGAGCAGCTCGGCGGGCCCGAGGCGGAAGGCCCCCGCCGACCGGTCGAGGATGGCGCCGAAGATGCTGGGGCTGTCGGGCCGAGGGGCGCAGAGCCACTCGACGCTGCCGCTCGGACCGACGAGCGCGGTGACCTCACGGTCGCTCAGGAAGCCGTACTCGGCGATCGGCGGGAACGGGCTCTGGGTGCTCTGCAGCGGGGCGACCGACCCCCCCGGGGGCGGGTGCGCGGAACCCGGCAACGGCACGACGTTGGCCTCGCTCACGGGAGGCGAGTGTAGCCGTATGCCGCGCGAACACTAGGATTTCCGCATGGATCGTCTCAGGCCGCTCCGCAGCGAGGAAGGACGCGTCGGCGTGTTGCTGGACTTCGACGGCACGCTGAGTCCGATCGTGGCCAAGCCCGAGCTCGCTCGCATCCGCGAGGGCGCCCGCGACGCGATCCAGCGCCTGGTCGGCCGGTATGCCGTGGTCGCGATCGTGTCCGGCCGCACGCCCGGGGAGCTGCGCGACCTCGTCGGCGTCGAGGGGGTTCGTCTGGCCGGCCTGTACGGCCTGGCCGACGAGGCCGCTCCGCTGGGCGACGACGTGCTCGATGCGGTGCGGGAGGTCGCCGCACGGACGCAGGGCGCTCGGGTCGAGCCCAAGGGCGGCTCCGTCGCCGTGCACTTCCGGGCGGCCGACGACCCGACGGTGGCTCGCGACGAGCTGGAGCGCGGGCTCGCACGGGTCGCGGAGGCCTCTGGACTGGCCCTGCTGCCGGGGAAGATGGTGGTCGAGCTCGTGCCCGCCGGTCGTCCGCTCAAGGAGGGAGCCGTCGAGCGCATCGTCGCGGACGAACGGCTCGACGCCGTCCTCTACGCGGGCGACGACACGGCGGACCTCCGCGCGTTCGAAGCGCTGGACCGTCTCGCCGAGCGCGGTGTCCGCACCGTCAAGGTCGCGGTGCACGGACGCGAGACGCCGAGCGAGCTGAGCGACGCGGCCGACGTCGTCGTGGACGGGCCGGCGGGCTTGGTCACCCTGCTCCGCGGGCTCTGAATCGAGCGATCGGGAACGATCGCAGGCCGGCCGGTGCGGGCGTCACGACCGCCGCCGACGTGGCGGGCGCACCTGGTCGACGGCCTCGAGCTGGTCGGCGAGCCAGTTGGCCGGGGTATGCGCCTGCACCGTGCGCGAGAGCCCTCGGGCTCGCCGCGCGCGGTCCTCGTCGGGCATCTCGAGGGCCTCGCGGATCACCCCGGCGGTCTCGGCGAGGTCGAACGGGTTCACGCCGAGCGCCTGGCGGCCGAGTCGGTTGAACGCGCCCGCGTTCCTGGAGAGCACGAGCACGCCGTCACGGCGATTCACGAGCGGGCCCTCCATCGCGACGAGGTTCATGCCGTCGTAGGTCGGGTTCACGAACAGCACGTCGTACAGGTCGTAGGCGGCGACGGCGAAGGCGTAGTCCTCCTGGACGCGGACCTCGATCGGTTGCCAGCCTTTCCTGCCGAACTCGGCGTTGATGCGCTCCGCCTCGGCCAGGCACTCCTCGCCGTAGTTCTGGTACTCGGGGACGTCCTCGCGCGAGGGGCTCAACAAGCAGAGGAAGCGCACCGACCCGGCCCAGGACGGGTTCCGTCGCAGGAAGAGCTCGAAGGCGAGGAACCCGCGCAGGATGTTCTTCGACGGTTCCAGCCGGTCGACGCGCAGCACGATCTTCGAGTCGCCCGCCCAGGCAGCGAGCTCATCGCGGACCTGGTCGGCCTCGGGCCGGTTGGCCGTCTCACGGAGCGGCTCGGCGCTGACCGCGACCGGGAACGGTCGGACGGCGGCCGTGCGGCCGTCGATCTGGAGGCGTCCACCGCGCAGCACCCGCAGATCGGGCAGGCTGCGCGCCGACAGCAGGTAGTTCTCGGCCCATCCCTTGGCCTGGAACCCGAGCACGTCCGCGCCGGCCATGCCGCGCAACAGCGAGGTCCGCATCGTGACCGGCAGCACGCGCAGGTACGTGGCGCCCGCGAACGGCGTGTGGGAGAAGTGCACGATCTTCGCCTCGGGGACGAGCTCCCGCAGCATGCTCGGCACGAGGCACAGGTGGTAGTCCTGGATCAGGTAGACGGGGTCGTTGTCGGCTTCCTGGGCGAGCGCTTGGGCGAACGCGCGATTGGCGTCGACGAAATCGTTCCACGCCTCCTGCGTGCCGTCGTCGAACATCGGCGAGCGCGGTATGTCCCACAGGTTGTGGTGCGCCATCCACAGGATGCGGTTGGACACCTCGTTGTAGTACCCCTCGTACCGGTCGGGTGGGATCACCACGTAGCGCATGCGCTGGTGGGACTCCGAGGTCACGGTGCGCCCTTTGAGCGCGACGGAGCGGTCGCCGTCGGTCATCGCGGCCGAGACCCAGGTCGTGTCGTCGCGGTAGAAGACGCCGGAGAGCGCCGTGACGAGCCCGCCGGTCCCCCGGCGCGGAGTCAGTCGTCCTCGGTCGTCGCGATCGAAGCTGACCGGCCCGCGGTTCGAGGCGACCACGATCGGCGATTCGATCGCGCTGGCCCCGCCGGTTCCCCTCGAAGACATCGCCCGCAGTGTATCCGGCCGACTCGCTCGGGCGGCATCCGGCGTCTGCGGCGGACGTGCCCGACGGAACCGGCTGCCGACGCCCGTCACGCCGTGGAGCGCGCGGCCTCCGATCGATACCGCCGGAGCTCGGGATAGACCGACGCGACCACCCCCGCGCCGGCCACGCAGGCCAGCCCGCCGGCCACCACGCTGATCGTCGGAGTGAACCACGCGGCCACGATGCCGGCCTCGAAGTCACCCAACCGCGGGCCGCCGGACACGACGAGGATGAAGATCGTCGAGAGCCTTCCACGGAGTCGGTCGGGGGTCGCGAGCTGCGCGATCGTCGACCGGAAGATCGCACTGATCACGTCGGCCGCTCCGGCGATCGCGAGGAAGAGCAGGGCGAGGGGCAGGTTCGAGCCGACCAGTCCGAACGCTGCGATCGCTGCGCCCCAGGCGGTCACGGCCCATATCACCGCGACCCCCTGCCGGTGGACGCGTCGCACCCATCCTCCCGAGGCCGCGCCGATGAGGGCGCCGACCGAGGGTGCCGCGAAGAGCAATCCGACGATCTCGGCTCCGCGATCGAACTGGCTGAGCGCCAGCACCGGGAACAACGCCGCCGGCATCCCGAAGACCATCGCGATCAGGTCGATCACGAACGTCGAGGCGACGAGGCGGTTCCTGCGGACGAAGCCGAACCCCTCCTTGACCGCCGCCCAGCCTGACGCGCCGCTTCCATCGTGCTCCGGGGGCATCGGGCGCATCAGCGACGCGGCCACGAAGAGCCCTGCGTAGGTCACCAGGTCGACGGCGTACGCGGCGCCGAAGCCGAACGTGTGGATCACCACGCCCGCCGCGGCCGGACCGACGACGGTCACGGTCTGCCAGAGCACCTGGTTGAGGGTGAGGGCCGACGGAAGCAGCTCGGCGCCGACCAACCTCGGGGTCATCGCCGACCGGGCCGGGTGCTCGATCGCGCCGACGAAGGCGGTCAGGGCGTTGGCGCCGTAGACGAGGGCGAGCGGGGGACGGCCCGAGAGCGCTCCGGCCAGCAGGATGGCGGCGCCCAGCGCCATGAACACCTGCGACCACATCAGGATCGAACGCCGGTCGCGGGCGTCGATGAACGTGGACCCCACGAGGGACCCCGCGAACAGCGCCAGCAGCCCGGTGAGCCCCGTGAACCCGACCGCGGCGGCCGATCCGGTGAGGTCGAAGACCTGCACGTAGATCGCCACGCGGGCGAACTGGTAGCCGAGCTCGGAGACGAACTGCCCCGTCCACAGCAGCCGGTAGTCGCGGGAGACCCGCAGGGGGGTCAGGTCGAGTGCGACCGCGGAGGCCGCCGCCCGCGCGCGGCGAGGGCGGGCAGGCTCCGGCGCGTTCATCGCGGCGACGCTAACAGCCGCCGCCGGTCCGGGTCAGGCGGTGGCCGCCCCGATGGCCTCGTCGAGCACGTCGAGCCCCTCGTCGAGGAGATCCTCCTCGATCGTGATCGGCGGCAGCAGCCGCACGACGTTCCCGTACGTGCCCGCGGTGAGCACGAGGACCCCGTGTTCGAGACAGCCTCGAGCGATGGCGTTCATCGCGTCGGCACCGAGCGGTTCCTTCGAGCCACGGTCGGCCACGAGCTCGATCGCGCACATCGCGCCGCGTCCCCGCACGTCTCCCACGGCCTCGTGCCTCGAAGCGAACGACTCGAAACGGTCCATGATCGCGGCGCCGATCTCTCGGGAGCGGGTCAGCAGGTCCTCTCGCTCGATCTTCGCGATCACGGCGAGCGAGGCCGCGGCCGCCACGGGGTTGCCGCCGTACGTGCCGCCGAGGCCGCCCGGGTGGACCGAGTCCATGATCTCGGCGCGGCCCGTGACCGCGCTGATCGGCATGCCCCCGCCGAGCGACTTCGCCGTGGTCACGAGGTCGGGAACGACGTCCTCGTCCTCGACCGCGTACCAGCGGCCGGCACGGCCCATGCCCGACTGGATCTCGTCGGCGATGAACACGATGTCGTGGGCGGTGCAGAACTCGGCGATGCCCCGTACGAAGCCGGGGGAGGGCACGACGAAGCCGCCCTCGCCCTGGATCGGTTCCATGATCACGGCGGCGATGTTCTCCTCGCCGATGTGCTTGTGCATCTCGTCGGTCGCGTAGGCCAGGGCCTCCTCGGTCACTCGCTCGGGGTCGCCCAGCCAGCGATAGGGATAGGCGAAGGGGAGCCGGTAGATCTCGGGAGCGAACGGACCCATGCCCTGCTTGTACGGCATCACCTTCGCGGTCAGCGACATCGCGAGCAGCGTGCGGCCGTGGAACGCATGGTCGAAGGTCACGATCGCCTGCCGGCCCGTGTGGTACCGGGCGACCTTCACCGCGTTCTCGACCGCCTCCGCGCCCGAGTTGGCGAACATGGTCTTCTTCGCGTGGTCGCCGGGGGTGAGGTCGTTCAGCCGCTCGGCCAACTCGATGTAGGGCTCGCTCGCGGTCACGTGGAAGCAGGTATGCGTGTCGAGCTCGGCCTGCCGAGCGATCGCCTCGACGACCTCGGGGGCCGAGTGCCCCACGTTCAACACCGCGATGCCGGTGGCGAGGTCGATCAGGCGATTGCCGTCGACGTCCTCGACGATCGAACCCGACGCGCGGGCGGTGACGATCGGGTGGATGTTCGCCACGCCCGAAGGCACGGCCTCGCCTCGACGGGCGAACCACTCCTTCGACCTCGGACCGGGGATCTCTGTGACGACCTTGCGTTCCTGCGGGATGTCCATGCCCACGAGTGTCGAGCGGCAGGACCGTTCTGTCAGGCACCCGCAGCGCCATGAACCGCGCTTCCGTTTGTACGGTCCGGCCACTGAAGGGCCCGCACCGGGGGGGGCCAGGCCCGGGCGATGGACGTTCCGTACAATCCACGCATGTCCGTCACCGTTCGCGACATCGTCGCGATCCCGGGCATGCCGCTGCGCCTCCTCGCCGGCGAGCAGGCAGCCGACCGGGCGATCCGATGGGTCCACGTCTCGGAGCTCGAGGACCCGACCCCCTGGCTGAAGGGCGGCGAGCTGATCCTCACCACGGGACTCGGTGTCGGCTCGACGCCGGCGAAGCAGCGCGCCTACCTGAAACGTCTGGTCGATGCGGAGCTCACCGGACTCGGCTTCGGGCTGGGATTCACGCACGAGAAGACGCCTCGACCGCTGATCACGGCCGCGGATCGGTCGGGATTCCCGCTGTTCGAGGTGCCCTACCCCGTGCCGTTCATCGCGATCACCGAGGCGATCTTCACCCGACTCGCTGCCGAGCAGTACGACACCCTGCAGCGGGCGGTCGACGCCGAGCACGCGCTCACGCGCGCGGTGATGGAAGGGTCGGGACCCGAGGGCATCGCTCGGTCGCTCGCGGGGGTCACGAAGGGGTGGGCGCTCCTGCTCGATCTGCACGGCCTGATCATCGCGAGCACCGGGCGGGCGGCGGCGATGCGCGCCGAGCGCATCCGGGACGAGCTGCGAACGCGGCGCTCGGACGGCACCTCGTTCAGCGTGACCCTCGTCGACCGCGGCCATCACATCTGGGTCCAGCCCGTCGGAGCGCAGGGCCGTGTCGAAGCGTTCCTCGCCGTCGGCAAGCCGGAGCAGCCGACCCAGCTCGACCGCATCGTGGCCGGTCACGCCCTCAGCCTGTTCGCGATCGAGCTCGCCAAGTCCCGCGCCGTCGCCGACGCGCAGCGCCGCCTGCAGGGAGACTTCTTCGACGAGCTCGCGAGCGAGGGGCTGCCGGCCGCCGACGCCTGGAGGGGGCTCGCCCGTTTCGGGTTCGACCGCAGCACTCAGGTGATGGTGCTCTCTCTCGAAGCGGTCGACGGAGGTCCGGGCGGGGGTGCCCTGGCCGATGCCGTGACCGATCAACGGTCGCGGGAGGGGGGTGGATTCCTCGTCTCGGCGCACGAGCGTGGCGTGCATCTGCTGCTCCCGGCCGACGCGCAGGCCGACCCCGAAGCGATCGCTGCCTCGATCGGCGAGCGGGTCGGCGCCGGATTGCGAGCCGGCGCGGGTTCGGCGGTCGATGCGGCCGAGGTCGGCAGATCGTTGCGGGAGGCCCGGTACGCCTTGCAGGTGTGCAGGCTGGAAGGGTGGCGGTACGCGGGCTTCGCCGATCTCGGCACGTACCGCCTGCTGCTCTCGATGACCGAACCCGACGCCCTGCGCGCCTTCGCCGACTCGATGCTTGCCCCGCTCGACGCCTACGACCGGGAGCACGGGGGCGAGCTGATCGCCTCGCTCCAGGCATTCCTGCAGCACAACGCGCGGTGGGAGACCGCGGCGGCGGGGTTGTTCGTGCACCGGCACACGTTGCGCTACCGGATGCGGAAGGTGGAGGAGCTCACCGGTCGCGACCTCTCGAGCAGTTTCGACCGCATGGAGTTCTGGCTCGCGCTTCGAGCGCGCGACCTGCAGGCGGCTCAGCTCGAGGAATGAGGCGGGCGCCCGCCTTGTCCACGGCGTCCAACGACGCGGTGGCGGCAAGCCGTTCCGTCGGGTGGTCCCGACTCCGTGCCCCGAGGCATACTGGCGTCTGAGCGTTGACTGAGCCGGACGTTCGCTTCCACATGAGGAGGGGGAACATGGCTGACAGCTACCAGATGTTCATCGGCGGCGATTGGGTCGACTCGACGTCGGGCGAGACCCGGTCGATCACGAGCCCTGCGACGGGCGAGGTGCTCGCCGAGGTGCAGGAGGGGTCGGCGGACGACGTCGATCGTGCCGTCGCCGCGGCCCGCACGGCGTTCGACGGGACCTGGTCGGACTCGACCCCCGGGGAACGCCAGGCGGCGTTGCTGAAGATGGCCGAGATCGTCGAGGAGCACGGTGAGGAGTTCGGGCGCCTCGAGTCGGCCAATGTCGGCAAGCCCTACGCCGTCACGATGTCCGAGGAGATCCCGGTCATCGCGGACCAGTTCCGGTTCTTCGCGGGTGGGGCGCGATTCCTCGAGGGCCGGGCCGCGGGCGAATACATGAAGGGGTTCACGTCGATGATCCGCCGGGAGCCGATCGGCATCGCCGGGCTGATCGCGCCCTGGAACTATCCCTTGTACATGGCGGCGTGGAAGATGGGCCCGGCGATCGCCGCTGGCAACTGCATCGTGATCAAGCCCTCGGAGCTCACGCCGATCACGCTGCTGAAGTTCGCGCAGTACGTCGCGGAGGCCGACGTGTTCCCGCCCGGGGTGTTCAACGTGGTCACGGGCGACGGCGTGCCCGTGGGCGAACGCATCGTGCAGCACGCCGACGTCGGCATCGTGTCGCTGACGGGTGAGACATCGACCGGCAAGCTGATCATGAAGAACGCGGCCGACACGATGAAGCGCACCCACCTCGAGCTGGGCGGCAAGGCCCCGGTCATCGTGTTCGACGACGCCGACCTCTCGTCGGCCGTCGAGTGGATCAAGACCGCCGGGTACTTCAACTCGGGTCAGGACTGCACGGCGGCGACCAGGGTCATGGCCTCCGGCGCCGTGTACGACACGCTGCTGGGCGAACTGGTCCCGCAGGTCGAGTCGCTGAAGGTCGGCGACATCTGGGACGAGGACACGGAGATGGGCTCGGTCGTCTCCAAGGAGCAGTTCGAGCGCATCTCCGGCATGGTCGACCGCGCGTCCGAGGCTGGCGCGAAGATCCTGACGGGCGGCGGTTCGATAGAGCTGGGCGAGGGCAGGTTCTTCTACCGCCCGACCCTGATCACCGACGCCCAGCAGTCCGACGAGATCATCCAGCGAGAGGTGTTCGGACCGGTCGTGACCGTGCAGCGGTTCGACGACGAGGCGCAGGCGCTCGAGTGGGCCAACGGTGTCGACTACGGGCTCGCCGCGTCGGTCTGGACCCGCGACGTCGGCCGCGCCATGCGCATGTCCCGCAAGCTGCAGTTCGGCACCGTCTGGGTGAACACCCACATCCCCTTGACGCCTGAGATGCCGCACGGTGGGTACAAGCAGTCCGGTCACGGGAAGGACATGTCGATCTACTCGATCGAGGACTACACGAACATCAAGCACGTGATGGTCTCGCTCGACTGAGCGCGGCCGCACCGGCACCAACGCAGACGAGCGGCGAACGGGGCGTCCGCGAGGGCGCCCCCTGCGCTGCCTGACGAGGAAGAGGTGAGCCCACGATGGCCGAGATCAAGCCGTACCTCGTGAACGGGGAATGGCGGACCGGCGAGGGGACCGTCGAGGTCCGCAATCCGTTCGATGACGACGTGGTGGCCGAGCTCGGCGTGCCGACCGAAGCCGACGTCGAGGAGGCCATGGCCACCGCCGCCGAGACGTTCGAGGACTCCCCGAAGCTGTCGGTGGCCGCTCGGTCGAGCGCGCTCGACCACATCTCCCGGCGGCTCGACGAGACGCAGGAGGAGAACGCACGCTTGATCGCCGCCGAGGGCGGCAAGCCGCTGAAGTGGGCGAGGGTGGAAGCGGCGCGCGCGGTCTCCACGTTCCGGTGGGCCTCGGAGACCTTGCGGCACGGTCAGGACGAGGCGATGCGCCTCGACACCGAGGCCGCGTTCGGTTCGCGGTTCGGCATCCTGCGGCGGTTCCCGCTCGGGCCGGTGTTCGGCATCACGCCGTTCAACTTCCCGTTGAACCTGGTCGCGCACAAGGTGGCGCCGGCGCTCGCGGTCGGCGCGCCGATCGTGGTGAAGCCGGCGAGCGCCACACCGATCGGTGCCCTCCGCCTCGCCGAATTCTTCGACGAGACCGACCTGCCCAAGGGCATGTACCAGGTGTTGCCGGTGAGTTCGACGGTCGCCGACGGCATGGCGCGGGACGAGCGGTTCCGCAAGATCTCCTTCACCGGGTCGGCGGGGATCGGCTGGTACCTGAAGGGGCTCGATCCCAAGAAGCGGGTCACCTTGGAGCTCGGCGGCAACGCCGGGGTGATCGTGCACAGTGACGCCGACCTCGACCTCGCCGCGCAGCGCGTCGCGTTCGGCGGTTACTACCAGGCGGGCCAGAGCTGCATCAGCGTGCAGCGGGTGCTCGTGGCGAGCGAGGTCTACGACGAGTTCGCGGAACGGCTCACGAAGCAGGTCGAACAGCTGAAGGTCGGCGATCCGATGGATGAGACCGTCGACGTGGGACCGGTGATCACGCGGAGCGAGGTGGACCGCATCGCCGAATGGGTGGCCGAGGCCCAGGCGCAGGGAGCCGAGGTGCTCACCGGGGGCACCGCCGACGGGCCGTTCTTCCATCCGACGCTGATCTCGCGAACGACGCCGGAGATGAAGGTGCGCTGCGAGGAGGTCTTCGGGCCGGTGTGCACGATCACGCCGTACGAGACCTTCGAGGAGGCGCTCGCCGAGGTGAACGACTCCAAGTACGGCCTGCAGGCCGGTGTGTTCACGAACGACATCAACCGCGCGTTCGACGCCCACCGCACGCTCGAGGTCGGAGGCGTGATCGTGAACGACGTGAGCGCCTTCCGGGCCGACCAGATGCCCTACGGGGGCTCGAAGGAGTCGGGCTTCGGCCGCGAGGGTCTGCGGTTCGCGATGGACGAGATGACCGAGCCTCGCATCATGGTGCTCTCGCACGTCCCGCTCTAGGGGCGCGGCGGTGGCAACCGTCGGGTACGTCGTAGCGGCCGCGGTCGTCGTCTTCGGCGTCTATGTTGTGTGGCGGCTGGTTCGATCGTGGCGCGACACCTACGGCTCCGGTGATCGCGAGGAGTGACCCCGACGATCCTCCGGGGCCGGGACCGCCGACCCGCCGAGGGTCTCCGCGACGAACTCGCCGACGGCCGCGGCGGCTTCCCGTTCCCGGCGCCAGAGGTAGTGATCGGTGCCCTCGACGACGTGCAGCCGGCCGTTCGGCAGCATGGCGGCGAACGCGCTGAGGGCCTCGGGCGGGCAGTACTCGTCATGTTCCCCCGACAGCGCGAGCACCGGGACCCGCAACCTCCTCAGGTCGGTGGCATCCGGCATCGGGGGCAGCGACAGGTCGTTCGGACGCAGGGGCATGCCGACCAGCACGAGCGCGTCGACGCGCTCGTCGTCCAGCGCTTCGCGGAGCGCGACGCTCGCGCCGAACGACCAGCCGCAGACCGCCGTGGGCAGGTCCGGCACGTGCTGTCGAACCCATCCGATCGCCGCACGGGCGTCTCGGATCTCGTCTCGGCCGCCACCGTAGATGCCGCCCGAGCCCATCACGCCGCGGAAGTTGAAGCCGAGCACGGCCAGCCCGCGCACCCCGGCGAGCTCGTTTCGCAGCGCCCAGAGGATCGGATGGTCCTTGCTCCCGCCCTGCTTGGGATGGGGATGGCACAGCACGGCAGACCCTCGCGGCACGCCGTCGGGCCGTCGCAGCTCGCCTTCGAGCCGGACCCCGTCGTCGGTGGTGAAGTTCACCGTTTCCACGGTCTGCGACGATGCCAGCCGTGAGCGAGGAGCGACAACCGGGGCCTCGTGGCACGGGGTTCGCGCTGCGCGACCCGTGGCCGTGGTCGACGTTCGCGGACCTGGCCCGCGACGGGGAGGCGCTCGGATACTCGGCGTTGTTCTTGCCCGAGATCGCGGGTCGAGATGTTTTCGCTGCGCTCACCGGGCTCGCCGGCGAGACGGAACGCATCTCGCTGGGCACCGGGGTGGTGCCGATCACCTCGCGACGCTCGGCCACGATCGCGATGGCCGCATCGACCGTGCACGAGCGCTCCTCGGGGCGGTTGGTCCTCGGGCTCGGAACCGGCGCTCCCCGCCGGGGCGCTCTGGCCGCGCTCGAGGCCGCGGTCGGGGAGGTTCGAGGCGCGGTCGACCGTGCGATGGCGAGCCCTCCTGCCGGCGACGGCGTGCTCGCGCTCGGATCACCGATCCCGATCTGGATCGCGGCCCTGGGCCCGAAGGCCGTGCGGCTGGCCGGCCGGATCGCCGACGGGGTGCTGCTGAACTGGTGCTCTCCCGAGCGTGTCGCGCAGGCGAGGGATCAGCTCGCGGAGGGCGCGGCCGATGCGGGCCGCGATCCAACGTCGATCGTCGTGGGGGCGTACGTGCGGGCGGCGATCGGCGAGGACGTTCCAACGGGTGCCGGCGAGGACGTTCCCGCGGGTGCCGGCGAGGGCGTGCTCACGGGGCCCGGCGGGGCGCTGGCTCGTGCGGCGAGCGGATACGCTGCCTTGCCCGCCTACCGGCGGCAGTTCGACGCCATGGGTCTCACCGACGCCGACTCGATCGTCAGCGCGGTGTGCCTCCGCGGCGGTTCCGACCGAGCGCGCGAACGCCTCGCCGCCTACGTCGACGCCGGATGCGATCTGCCGGTCGTCTATCCCGTGCCCTTCGGGGCCGACCCGGCCGGATCCGTCCTGCGCACCCTGCGTGCCCTTGCCCCCGCCGTGTGAGCCGCCCGGTTGCACGGAGCCGATGGACGCGTACACTGGGGTTTGCAAGGCAGACACGGTGGAAAAGGGGTTTATGCCATGACCTACACGATCGCGGAGCCCTGCATCGACGTGAAGGACCGCGCCTGCGTCGACGAGTGTCCCGTCGACTGCATCTACGAAGGCCCTCGCATGCTCTACATCCAGCCCGACGAATGCGTCGACTGCGGAGCCTGCGAGCCGGCGTGCCCCGTGACGGCGATCTTCTACGAGGACGACGTGCCCGGGGAGTGGAAGCAGTTCACCCCGATCAACGCGGAGTTCTTCAACGACGACGTCAGCGGCCTCGGCTCGCCCGGGGGCGCCGCACAGGTCGGTCCGGCGGCCGTCGATCACCCGGTGGTGGCCGGCTGGCAAGCCATCTAGGCTCTTCCATCTGCTCACGAGGCTCCGGGCTTGCCCCGGGGTATCCGTGTCCGTGTGAAGAGCGAGGAAGGCTCGTTTCCCCATGGCGGCTCGGCGTGACAGGATGAGCACGCCGACCGAAGACGGGGTGAGATGATCGGACGGAGACGCTTGCCGGCGACTGCCCGTAGAGCCGTCGTTGCGCTCCTGCTCGCGCTGTTCGTGGGTGCCGCCGCCGTCACGGCTCCCGCTTCGACGGTCGCCACCACGGCAGCGGAACCATCACTTCCGGCGCCCGAGGTACCCGGAGACGTCGCGCGGGCCCTGCTCGGCCGGCCGGGCACCACGATCCGCGCCGTGGGCAGATCCAGGGTCGAGGTCGTGAGCGTGCCGCGGACCATGCGTGACGAGGGGACACCCGACCGGGTCTATCGCGTGACGATCGCCGGCCGGTTCGCGCCCCGGGCCTTGCCGTACGTCGTCACCGCCGACGGACGTCCCGTCGCGACCGCGGCGCCGGCGCCCGACCTCCGGTCGGTGGTCGCCCTGACGAGGGACGACGCCGTCGTCTCTTCGACCTTGGGGCTGACCTACGGCGGGCTGCCGGCGAGTGAGTCGCCCGCGTCGGCGTTCCGAGCATCTCCGGCCGGGCGCCCGCGGCCGCTCCCGTCGCCGGGCCCCTACGACGTCGCCCGAGCCCGCTACGACTTCGGCGATCGGGTGTTCCAGCCCGCCGGCCTCGGCGCGAAGGTCGAGGTGAGGGCGAACGTGCACTTCCCGAAGGGACTGCCGGACGGCCCGTATCCGATCGTGCTGTTCATGCACGGGAATCACTCGACCTGCTACCGCGCCTCGCGTGCCCGGTTCGAGTGGCCGTGTCGACGGGGGTGGCGGCCGATCCCCAGCTTCGAGGGGTACGACTACGCCGCGTCGCGGCTCGCGAGCTACGGCTACGTCGTGGTGTCGGTGAGCGCGAACGGGGTGAACGTGTTCGGCGATCGTCTCGCGGACACCGGCATGCGTCAGCGTGGCGAGCTGCTCGAGCACCACCTCGATCGATGGCAGACGTGGTCGACGGTGGGCGCGGCTCCCTTCGGCGAGCGATTCGTCGGCCAGGTCGACATGACGAGCATCGGCACGATGGGCCACTCCCGCGGGGGTGAAGGCGTGGTGTGGCACGTGATCGTCGACCGGAAACGGGACGACCCCTACGGGATCGACGCCGTGCTGCCGCTGGCCCCGGTCGACTTCACGAGGGTGACGGTGAACCGGGTCGCGCTGGCGGTCGTGCTGCCCTACTGCGACGGAGACGTCTTCGACCTCCAGGGCGTGCACTTCTTCGATGATGCCCGCTATCGAGTGCCGGGCGACCCCACGCCCAAGCACACGCTCACCCTGTTCGGGGCGAACCACAACTTCTTCAACACCGTATGGACGCCCTCCAAGGGGTTCCCCGGCTCGTTCGACGACACGTTCGGGCGGTGTGACGGTCGGCTCACGCCCGGCCAGCAGCGCCGGGTGGGCGCCGCGTACATCGTGTCGTACTTCCGCCGCTACCTGGGCGGGGAAGTCGCCCTCGACCCCGTGTGGACGGGAGCCGCGGTGCCGGGGCGCATCGATCCTTCCCAGGCGCTGATGGCCTACCTCGCTCCCGACCTGCCGGCGCGCAGGCTCGACGTCGACCGGTTCACCGACCGGCGGTCGATCGTGCGAACCGAGGCGGGCGACCCCGTCACGACCTCGGACCTGTCGCTGCTGGCCTGGTGCGCGAACACGTTCGAGGTCCCCTGCGTGCCGGGCGACCTGTCGTTCACCGACGTGCACCTACCGGGGCTGTCGAGGGGGGTGTTCGGATGGGACGGCTCGGCAGGCGAGGTCCGGTTCGACCTCGGTGGGGGTGTCGACGTGCGAGGATTCGACGCCCTGCAGTTCCGCACGGCCCTCAATCCCGGGTACCGCGCCAATGCCGGCGTGGCGAACCAGGATCTGAGCGTCTCGCTCATCGACGGGAGCGGTGATCGGGTCGCGGTCGCGGCAGCCGAGGTCGGCAACGACGCGTTGCGATACCCGAAGGGCCTGCGTCGGTTCACCGGGCACGTGATCCTGCAACAGCTCCGATTCCCGATCGAGAACTTCGACGCCCTCGACCTCTCCGACGTTCGCGAGATCGTGATCTCGTTCGATCGGGTGGAGCAAGGCGTGATCGACGTCGCGGATCTCTCCTTCAGCGCCGGGGCCTGAGGGCCTCCGTGCCTCCGGCCGTCCGACGAGGTCCCTCACGTCCTGGGGGGCCGTCCTCGGGTGGGAGCAGGCCGAGCGAGCCCCGTCCCCGATCGCCGGCCGGAGGCGGCGGCTCGCTCGTGGCCGGCTCGGACGGCAGGAAGACGCGGAACGAAGCCCCGCCTCCGTGCCGTTCCTCCACCCAGGCCCGGCCCCCCTGCAGCTCGGCGAACCGTCGCACGAGGGTCAGCCCCACACCGACGCCGGGGGAGTGGCGAGGGGCGTCGGGTCCTTGGCGGAACGGTTCGAAGACCGATTCCCGCAGCTCAGGGGGAACGCCAGGGCCTTCGTCCTCGACGGCGATCACGACCCCGGCCGGGTCGGCGTGCACCCGGACCCACACGTTGGACGTCGCCGGTGCGTGACGCACGGCATTGGCGAGCAGGTTCTCGACGATCCGCTCGACCTTGGCGGCATCGACCGGTTGGATCACCGGCGCCAGCTCGGCGACGAGGCGGTCGGGCGGCACGAGGTCGGATTCCTCCGCCACTCGCCCGACGAGCGCTCCCACGTCGGTCTCTTCGAGCTGAGGCGTGACGATGCCGCGGGCGAGCCGATCCATGTCCAAGAGGTTCGTCACGAGACGCTCGAGGCGGCGAGCGTTCGCAGCGATACGGCCGGCCAGGTCGCGCGCGTCGGCCTCGTCGAGGTGGACATCGCGACGCTCGAGGGTGATCGCGAGACCGAGGATCGCGGCGAGCGGGGTGCGCAGGTCATGCGAGACGGCTTGCAGGAACGTGTTCTTCATCTCGTCGAGCGAGCGCAGTCGACGGGCGGCCTCTCGCTCGACGTCCAACGCCCGCTCCAGGTGCGCTTGCGCATCCCTCCGCTCGGTCACGTCCAGCAGGAACCCCTGCCAGTACGGCGGCTTCCCCGGAAGCTCGACGAGCCGGGCCTCGTCCTGCACCCACACGATGCGGCCGTCCTTGGCGATCATGCGGTACTCCATCGAGAAGTGCGCATCGCCCCCGATGTTGCTGCGCGCGTCGGCGTCGAGCACGCGTTCGCGATCGTCAGGGTGGACGATCGAACGCCAGAGGGTCGGATCGGCCTGGATGTCCTCGAGGGTGTACCCGACCAGGTCCGTGTTGCCCGGAGCGATGTAGGTGGTCCGCGACACGGTCGGATCGTCGAGAGCGATCTCCTGCGTATAGAAGATCGCCTCGTTCTGTTCGACGATCGTGCGGAACGTCAGCTCCGCCTCGCGGAGCTGCTCCTCGGCCTGCTTGCGCTCGGTGATGTCGACCAGGAACCCTTGCCAGAACCCCTCGCCGTCGGGCTCGGGTACGAACGTGGCCTCGTCGTGCACCCAGACCCAGTGACCGTCGGCATGCCGGAAGCGGTAGTCGAGCGCGTACAGCTCCTTCGTCTCGTTGGACCGATCGTCGGCCTCGTACACGCGGGCGCGGTCCTCTGGGTGCACGCCGTCCCGCCAGAACCCCGACGTCCAGGTCCACTCCTCGGGGGTGTACCCGAAGAGGTCGTGGACCTGAGGGCTGATGTAGAACTTGGCCGGATCCCCTTCGGGAGACTCTCGGTACACGACGGCGGGGATGTGCTCGATCAGCGCTCGGTACCGTTGCTCCGCCTGCCGGAGCCGCTCCTCCGCGTTCCGGCGTTCCGTGATGTCGAGCAGCACCCCTTGCCAATAGAGCGGGGTTCCGTCCCCGCCGTGCACGATCACGGACTCGTCGTGGATCCAGACCACGCGGCCGTCGGCGGCCACCATCCGATAGACCTGCCGGTAGGGCTCGCCCGTGTCGTTGGTGCGGGCGCTCTCGGCCATCACGTCGTCGACGTCGTCGGGGTGGAGCACCTCCTGCCAGAACCCCGGCCGCCCCCACGCCTCGAGCGGATAGCCGAGCATGGGCTCGATCTGCGGGCTCAGATAGGCGATCACGGAGCCGGGGTCGTACTCGTCGACGAGCGACTCGGTGTAGGTGACCGCGGGCGTCCGCTCCACCAGCAGCCGGAACCGCTCCTCGGCCTGCCGAACGTGCTCCTGGGCACGCATCCGTTCGGTGATGTCGATCATGAACCCGAGGAAGTAGTCGAGCTCACCGTCGTCGCGGAACACGGGGGTCGACGTGTCGTGGATCCAACGATAGGTGTCGTCGGCGGCCCGCATCCGGTACACCTCGTCGAACGTCGAGACGTCGGAGGCCTCGAGCACGCCGGAGGACTCGAGACGCTGCAGATCCTCGGGGTGGATCAGGGTGAACCAGAAGCTCGCGTCGTCGAGGAATCGCTCCGGTTCGTAGCCGAGCACCGTTCGGATCTGCGGGCTCACGAACTCCATGCGCACGTCGTCCGGGCCCGCGACCACGTCGGTGTAGGTGACCGCCGGGAGATGCTCGATCACCTGGCGCCAGCGCCGATCGGCCGTGCGGAGCTCCACCTCGGCCCGCTGTCGGGCGACGGCCGCGCCGACCACGGTTGCGACGGCGCGCAGCGCGTCGAGCTCCGAGCTCCAGTCCCGCTCGCGTTCGCAGTCGTGGAAGCCGATCGCGCCCCACCACTCGTCACTGACGAAGACCGGATGCTCTGCGACCGACAGCACCCCGTGCGTGGCGAACCAGGATCGTTCGGCATCCGGGAGGTCGTCGACGCGAACCGCGATCGGCTCGCCGCGAGCGAGTATCGCCGCCCGGCGGCCGAGCGGATCGTGCCACGGCGACGTCTCGAGGCAGACGTTCCCGTGCCGAGCGTGCGGGCCGGGTGCGCGCCACGAGTGTCGGATCGATCCGATCGCGCGCCCCTGGTCGTCGCCGCGGTTCTCGATCAGGTAGGCACAGGAGACCCCGGCGGCCGTTCCGATGCGCTCGAACGCGTCGTCCGCGGCCACTCGCCAGTCGGCACCCAGGAGCAGTCGCTCGGTCGCGAGCGCGACCGCCTCGAGCAAGGCACCCTGGTGCACGGCGGGATCCCTGGCCTCGCGGACCGCATCCACCATCTCGTCTCCTCGTCCGGAACCGGCCCGCGATGCACGCACGGACAGGCGCCCCTTCGGGGCCCACCTGTCGTGTATCGGCCGCAGCCGTCAGGGGTGTAGGCGTCGACCGGGCTCAGGCCGGGTCGGGGATCACACCGGGTGACCTTCCGGCGGAGGGCATCTCGCCGGGTGCCGGCCACCGCGCCCGTGACTTGGCCGCCAGCTTGAACATCAGCTCGACCGCCTTGGGGTCCTCCGACGCGGGCCTCGCCTCGACGACCCGATCGGCGACGGCCCGTTGCCAGATGTCGGCGCCACGGTCTGTCCGCACGATCGTGAGCGTCCAGCCCTCCGACTGGCCCAGCCCTCCGAACGAGATGTCGGCGTGCTCGGCGGCGAAATCCGGACACCGCAGGCAGCCCGGCCGCGTGAACCGGTGTGCTTCCTTCAGCGAGTAGGCGAGCTCGTCACCATCATCGGTGTAGAAGAGCAGCCTGCCCTTCACGTTGACCCGGGCGAGATGCTGCAGGTCCAGGCCGAGCTCCCGCTGCGCGATCTCCCCCATGAGGCCCTCGTAGGTGAACGACTTCGAGCAGAGCAGGCCGAAGGTCCAGGCGATCTTCTTGCGCCACTTGTTCACCCGGCGAGCCTCCATCGAGCCGGTGACGCTCGCCTGGCAGCTCATGCCGACGAGCGCCACGTTCGACAGCCCCATCTCCGCCGCCTGCAGCAGGGCGAGCGGGTTCGCCGAGTACGTGTACCGCGAGCCGGCGGTGTCCAGCACGCCGCGGGCATCGGTGACCACCGTCGGCTCTGCGTCCCACGGGCGGTCGTCGGAGAGCTTCGACGTGCAGGCCCCGTCGATCTGACCGGTTCGGAGCCCCCAGATCAACAGCGCGGAGACGACCCCTCCATCCTGGCCGCCCATGAGCGTCTCCGGATCGGCGGCCCGCGCCAGCACGATCTCGCGATGCTTGCCGATCACCTCGTCGGGGGTTCGAGCCATGCCGAACAGCGTCGTGTCGATCTCCGATTCCCAATCCCGGAAGCGCGGACACGCGAGCGTGCAGAGCGAGCAGCCCTTGTCGCCATGGGAGCAACGGTCCGGTCCCTCGTCCTGCAGCTGCACCGGGAGGTCGTCCTCGTAGCCGAGCACATGGAACGGGCAGGCGACGATGCACGCCGTGCAGCCGGTGCACAACCCGGTGGTGACGACCTCGTCGTACAGGTGCTTCCACTGCGTCTTGTCGGCCGGGGCGGGCATCGGCTGCAGCATAGCGGAGCTCTTCGGAGCGCCCTCCGGACCGACGCGTCGCGCCGGCTGGGATAGGCTCGTCAGGTGCCGGGCCACGACGGGCCCGGGGACCCACCCAGGCCTACTCAGGGGGAACCATGCGGAAGCTCCGTGCACGGCTCACCGTTCCGGCGGCAGCGCTGATCGTCTCGACGATGCTCGCGGCTGCCTGTTCCGGCTCGGACCCGGAGCCCACCGTCGCCGAGGACGGCGGCGTGGCGCCTGGCTCGGCCGCGATCGGCATCGCGGACTTCGCGTTCGAGCCCACGACGCTCACGGTGGCGGCGGGCTCGATCGATATCACGATCACGAACGCCGATTCCGCCGAGCACACGTTCACGCTCGACGACGGCAGCGTCGACGAGCCGATCGCTCCCGGACAGGAGGCGACGGTCACGGTCGATCTGTCTGCGTCGATCGGGTTCCACTGCGAGATCCACCCGGCGATGACGGGCACGATCCAGGTCGCCTGAGGGCGCGAAGTCAGAGGCTGAAGGACTCACCGCAGGCGCACTCGTGCTTGGCCTGCGGGTTCACCATCTTCAAGCCCCCGCCCATCATCGACTCGTTGAACTCGAGCGTGGAGCCGGAGACGATCGGCACGCTGCTGGGGTCGATCAGCACGCGCAGGCCGTTCGGGGCCTGCACCACGTGATCGCCGGCGGCCGGAGCATCCTCGAGCGTGAGCTCGTAGCTGAAGCCGGAACATCCGCCGGCGGTGACGCGCACGCGCAGTGCGGCCTGGGGGCGCCCGTCACGCTCGGCCAGGGCGCGAGCTTTGACCGCGGCGGCCTCGGTGACGACGATCACGGGCGAGGTGGCGGTGTCCATCGCCTTCCAGGATACGCGCGTGGGCGGCGAACGCGAACCACCGTCGGGCCTAGGTGAGGAACGAGGCGAACATCCGCGCGTACGCGCGTGCACCGGTCACGAGCTCGTCGACGGCCACGGACTCGTTGGCCGTGTGCGCCACGCTGAGCGACCCGGGCCCACAGATCACCGTGGGTATGCGCGCTTGGTTGATGTAGAACCGCGCGTCGGTGATGCCGGTGAACCCCACGAGGCGGGGTCGCGAACCGGTCACGGCCGCCAGCGCCTCGACGGCCGTGCGCGCGATGTCGGTGTCGGGGGAGGCCTCAGCTGCCTCGGTCCACTCGCGGAGCGAGATCTCGATCTCGACCTCCGGGTGCTGCGCGCGCAACGCCTCGACGAGGGCGACGAACGGTGCGCGCACCTCGTCGGGGTCGGTCTCTCCCGGCACGATCCTGCGATCGATGTCGACCTGGCACCGGTCGGGCACGACGTTGGGCGCGCTTCCTCCGGCGATGATCGCCGCGTTGACCGTCGGACGCCCCACGAGCGCGTGTTCCCGATCGGGCAGCACCTCGGGGAGCCGGAGCAGGAATCGCGCCATCGACGTGATCGCGTTCACCCCGCGGTGAGGCTGTGATCCGTGGGCGGCCTTCCCGTACGACGTGACGGTGAACCATGCCCCTCCACGTTCTGCGAGGCCGACCTGCAGCTCACTCGGCTCCCCGACGATCGCGGCGTGCTGCGTGAGCAGTCCGCGCTCCCACAGCACGCGGGTGCCGTGAGCTCCGGCCAGCTCCTCGTCGGCCGCGAGATGGAACACGACGGATCCCGCCAGCGGCACGCCGATGCGGCGGAGCGCGGCCCCCGCGGCGAGGGCGGCCGCGACGGGCCCCTTCATGTCGACGGCTCCGCGTCCGACGAGGAAGCCGTCGTCGTCGATCTCGCCCGCCCACGGATCGTGCCGCCAGGTGTCGAGCGAACCCGCGGGTACCACGTCGAGGTGCCCGTTCCAGGCGAGGCTCGATCCACCGTCGATCGAGCCGAGCGCGGCCACGACGCTCGGGCGTCCGGCTTCCGATCGCACGATCGAGGGCTCGGCGCCGATCCCGGAGAGGATCTCCCCGGCCACCCCCGCGGCCTCCTCCTCGGAGCCGCCCGGATTCTCGCTCTTGGCGGCGATCAGCGCTCGTGAGAACGCCAGCACCTCGTCGGCGTCGACGGCCGCGGCAGCGGCGTCGAGCACGGCCTCATCTACCATGGCGCGCGATGCTACACGCCGACGAGACGGCGTCGCTCGCCGCGGCGCTCGACGCCGACCCCTCACCCGTGCCCGGGGCCGGGGACCGCCTGGCCGCCGTCCTCGCGCCGATCGTGCTCGAACCCCGGCCGGCGCTGATCCTCACCGTGCGCGCCGCGGCGCTGTCGCGCCACGCCGGCGAGGTCTCGTTCCCGGGCGGCTTGCAGGACCCCGGCGAGACGCTGGCCCAGACGGCGTTGCGCGAAGCGCACGAGGAGATCGGTCTCGACCCGTCGGCGCCGCGACTGCTGGGTGCCCTCCCCGCCGTGCACACGTTCGTGAGCGGCATCTTGGTGGTGCCCTTCGTGGCATCGATCGACCGCACCCCGACGTTCACGGTCAACGAGGGCGAGATCGACGAGGTGCTCATGTTCGGTCTCGAACGCCTGGCACGTGCGGAGCGCCGCGTGAGTTTCCGTCGTCCCGGCGGTCGCGTGTGGCGCGGATTCGCCTACGAGCTCGACGGGCACACGGTCTGGGGGGCGACCGGGTGGATGCTCCACACGCTGCTCGAGACGATCAGGAAGGAGACGACGTGGCCGATGCCGTGAACGCCGTGGTTCCAGAGGACCGGGAGCTCCGCCTCCTGCTGGGCGAGGCCCGCACGATCGCCGTGGTCGGGCTCTCGTCCAAGCCGGGCCGGCCCTCGCTCGACGTCGCCGCCTACCTGCAGGGCCGCGGATACCACATCGTGCCGGTGAACCCGCTGGAGACCGAGGTGCTCGGCGAGCGAGCCTACGCGACGCTGCGCGACATCCCCGACGACATCGGGATCGACGTGGTCGACGTGTTCCGCAGAGCCGAGGAGACGCCCGAGATCGCCCGTGATGCCGTTGCGATCGGCGCGAAGGTCCTCTGGTTGCAGGACGGCATCGTGAGCGACGAGGCCTACCGCATCGCGATCGAGGGCGGGCTCGAGGTCATCATGGGTGTCTGCATCAGGCGAACCGACATCCGACTGAACCAGGAGGGAACCGCATGACCGCGTGGGAGTACTTCGTCGCGCCGCTGCTCGAGCACAACCCGGGAGAGATCCTGAACACGTTCGGTGACGATGGATGGGAGTTGGTGTCGGTGGTCGCGCAGCCCACGCCGTCGGGAGCCCAGTCGACGGTCGCCTACATGAAGCGTCCCAAGGACGCCTGAGCACTCAGCTCCGGCCGGGGGGCCGGCGCCGAAGGCGCCAGCCCGCGGCGAACCGAACGGCGAGCGCGCCGGCCAGCACGCCCAACGCTCCGATCGCGAGCCAGGAGCGCCACCGGCCGGTGTCGGGCGGCTGGGTCGCAGCCTGAGGCGGCCCCGTCGCCGACGGGGTGACCGGGGGCGGGGTGGTCGACGCCGAGGGCGAGGACCGGGCTCCCTCGAGCGTCCAGATCGAGTCGGCGGTCGCCACGTAGAGGTCGCCGCCGGGGCCGACGAGCACGTCGGTCACGCCCGACGGGAAGGACGCCATCTCCTCGACCCGGCCGGTGGCTCGCTCCGACGCTCGTAGGCGCCACAGGCGTCCGTCGAAGGAGCCGAACCACACGTCGCCGTCCACGACCGCACACCCCGTGAGCGCGATCGGGTCCGGGAAGACGACGAGGGGGTCCCGGAACCGATCGTCGCCGGCCGCGCCCGTCACGGCCGGCCAGCCGTAGTTCGTTCCCGGCTCGATCAGGTTCACCTCGTCGTCCCGGTCCGGGCCGTTCTCCGTCTCCCAGAGCTCGCCGGTGTCGGGGTCGACGCAGAGCCCGAACGAGTTCCGGTGTCCGATCGACCAGACGACGTCGTCGGGACCGAACGGATTGCTCGCCGGGACCGTCCCCTCGTCCGTCAGCCGCACGATCTTCCCGCCGATGTCTCCCGGATCCTGCGCGCGATCGGGGTCGTGCGCCTCGCCGAGCGAGACGAACAGGGTCCCGTCGCGTCCGAATGCGAGGTCGCCACCGTTGTGGTATCCGGCGTCGGCGCTGAGCCCGTCGAGCAACGCCTCGGGTGCGCCTGCGGCGGCGTCGCCGGCAGCCCGCACGCGCACGAGACGGTTCCGCCCGTCCGTCGGGTCGGACAGGTACAGGTAGACCCAGGGCTCTCGCTCGAATTCGGGGTGGACGGCGATGCCCAGCAGGCCTCGTTCGGCACCCGGGATCACCGGCAGGGTCACGAACGGCCGTGGGAGCAGTCGGCCGTCGGGCGTCACGATGCGGACCTTCCCGGTCTCCTTCTCGGTGAAGAACAGCCTGCCGTCGGGGGCGAAGGCCATGTTGGTCGGGAACGCGAGGTCCTCGAGGAAGGGCGCGGGATCGCGCTCGGCCGCATCCAGGGTCGCGGCAGGCGCGAGGACGAGCACGATCGATGCGACCGTCAGACAGGCACGTCGCATCCCTGGACCGTATCGCGAGACGGGTCGTCGGACGGGCGTCCCCTCGGGCCGATCACGACAGGGCCTGGTCGAGGTCCTCGATCAGGTCGTCGGGATGCTCGATGCCCACGGACAGCCGAACGAGGTCGGCGGGCACCGCGAGCGGCGAACCGGCCACGCTCGCGTGGGTCATCGGGCCGGGCACCTCGATCAGCGATTCGACCCCGCCGAGGGATTCGGCCAGGAAGAACAGACGCGTTCGGCGGGCGACGTCGAGCGCCTTCTCGGCGCTGCGGACCCGGAACGACACCATGCCGCCGAACCCCGCCATCTGCCGGGCGGCGACGTCGTGGCCCGGGTGATCGTCCGACCCCGGATAGAGCACGGTGGTCACGGCCGGATGGGTGCGCAGGTAGCCGGCGACCGCGCCGGCGCCCGCGGAGTGTGCCCGCATCCGCACGGCCAGCGTCTTCAGCCCTCGGAGCGCGAGATAGCTGTCCATCGGACCCGGCACGGCGCCCACGGCGTTCACGAGGAAGCTCAGCCGCTCGATCCATTCCTCGTCGCTCGTGACGATCGCGCCGCCGATCAGGTCAGAGTGTCCGCCGATGTACTTCGTCACGCTGTGCACGACCGCGTCGGCGCCGAGCGCCAGCGGACGCTGGAGCGCCGGCGTCGCGAACGTGTTGTCGACGACGACGCGGGCCCCGTGCTCGTGCGCCACGGCGGTCACGGCGGCGATGTCGACGATCTTCAGCAGGGGGTTCGACGGGGTCTCGATCCACACCAGCCGCGTGGTGGGTCCGAGCGCCGCCGAGAGAGCCGCGACGTCGCGCAGGTCGACGGTCGAGAAGCCGAGGCCCCATCGGGCCAGCACCTTCGACAGGAGCCGGTACGTGCCGCCGTACACGTCGTCGGCCAGCACGACGTGGTCGCCGGGGCGGAGGGTGAGTAGCAGCGTGGTCTCGGCTCCCAGCCCGCTGGCGAACGCGAAGCCACGTTCCCCACCCTCGAGCGAGGCCAGCGCCTGCTGAAACGCTTCCCGTGTCGGGTTCCCGCCGCGCGCGTAGTCCCAGACCTTCGGGCTCCCCACCTCTGGCTGTGCGTAGGTCGACGTCTGGTAGATCGGCACGTTCACGGACCCGTAGGTCGCATCGGGGTCCTGACCGGCGTGGATCGCCCGCGTCTCGAACCGTAGACGGTCGTCGGTCATCCGAGCCTCCTCATCGCAGTTCGGGCGGCGCCTTCCAGCCGCGAGCGCGGAGCTCGTCGAGCGCGTCGGCCCCTTCTCGCACCCGCGCCCACAGCATGGCCTTGCGCTTCGCGTCGTGACCGGGTGCGAACTCGCCGCGCACCAGTCGATCGCAAGAGGGCTCACCGCAGGCGCAGTAGGCGAACATCGGGACGGCCTCACGTGGCGCGGCGACGCCTCGTCGATACGGCACCGCCGGAAGCGTCGCCGAGGGCACGACGATCACGCCCTCCCGAGGGTCTCCCGGAGCGAACCGCTTCCCGTCGAGGGCGTAGAGCCCGGTCAGAGCGGCGAGCGCGGCGTCGACGCCGTCGGCCGAGCGCAGCTCGTCGGTCCGCACCCCCCGGGACCGGAGGACGGCGGTGCGCCACGCCCGCTTCGCAACGCCCTTGGGTGCCAGGCATCCGGCGAGCACGACGGCCGTCGCATGAGGGAAGACCTCGATCGCTCGTCCCCGAGGGCTGCCCGCCGAGTACGCCGGAAACCCGGCCGCGGCGGCCTGGCCGAACACCTCGAAGCCCACCTCCATCCAGGCGAAGAAGCGGTTGCCCGCCCCGTGCGCTTCGCTCGGGGTGTTGAACGAGGAGATGTTGAGTGCCGCGAGCTCACGCTCGGTCGATCGCGAGCGGCCCGAGGCGGCCCAGCGCGGGGGGGAGTCGATCGCGACCACGTCGGGACGCAGGTCCCGGATCAGCCGCTCGACGTCATCGACGTGGCTCCGCGAGGAGACGTGCAGAGGCACGAGGCGCTCGTCGAGCAGCACGATGTCGAGGCCCTTGGCCACGCCGACGTCGATGCCGAGCGAGCGCAACGCCGGCTACCGCGCTTGCCGGCGGTGCGCCAGGAAGTCGAGGAGGTCGCTGCGCGTGAGCACGCCGAGCACCTGCCCCGCTTTCGAGACGAGCACGGCCGGTGCGTGTTCCAGCTGCTCGAACGCCGATTCGATCGGCCGATCCCATTCCACGAGCGGGATCGGGGGCGCCATGACCTCCGCCACGTCGGCTTGGAGCGCGTCGGGGTCGCGGAAGACTCGCTCGAGCAGCTCGCGATCGCGGATCGAGCCGACGAACTGCGACACGTCGGTGGACCCCTCGCGCACGACCGGGGCCTGGGAGATCGAGCTCGCCTGGAGCACGTCGACCGCTTGGCGGACCTTGTCGTGCGCGCCGACGGTGATCAACGGGGGGAGTTCGGGGCCCTTGGCCGACAACACCTGCTCCACCGTCGTGACCTCGGGACCCTCGAGGAAACCGTACTGACGCATCCATCCGTCGGAGTAGAGCTTCGAGAGGTAGTTCCGGCCGGTGTCGGGCAGCAGCACGACGATCGTGGCGTCGGCGTCGTAGTCGCGAGCGACTTCGAGCGCCGCGTAGACCGCCGAGCCGCCCGACCCCCCCACCAAGATGCCTTCCTGCCGGGTGACCGCCCTGGCCGTGAGGAAGGCTTCTCGGTCGGGCACCCTGACCCACCGGTCGACGATGTCGGGGTCGAACGTCTCCGGGAAGAAGTCCTCGCCGATGCCCTCGGTGAGATAGGGACGGGGCTCGTCGCCGGTGTACACGGACCCCTCGGTGTCGGCGCCGACGATCACGACGTCGGGGTTCCGCGCCTTCAGGGATCGGCCCACCCCGGTGATCGTGCCCCCGGTGCCGACGCCCGCCACGAACACGTCGATCGCCCCGTCGGTCTGCTCCCAGATCTCCGGGCCGGTCGAGTCGAAGTGTGCCGCCGGGTTCTCCTGGTTGAAGTACTGGTTCGGTTGATAGGCGCCGGGGATCTCGTCGGCGAGGCGGGACGCGACCGAGTAGTAGGACTCGGGCGACTCGCGCGGAACCGAGGTCGGCGTGATGATCACCTCGGCGCCGTATGCGCGGAGCAAGGAGATCTTCTCCTGGCTCATCTTGTCGGGCATCACGAAGATGCAGCGGTATCCCCTGACCGCCGCGGCGATCGCCAGCCCGTGCCCGGTGTTGCCCGATGTCGGCTCCACGATCGTGCCGCCCGGCCGGAGCGCGCCCTCCCGCTCGGCGGCCTCGATCATGCGGATGCCGATGCGGTCCTTGACCGATCCGCCGGGGTTGAGCAATTCGAGCTTGGCCAGGATCTCGGGGCGGAGGCCTCGGGTGACGGCGCGCAGCCGCACCAGGGGGGTGTTCCCCATGGCGTCGAGGAACGTCTCCAAGACCTGCATCGATCGACCCCTTTCACGCCGTTGGCGGGGGTATGGTGCCACGCGAGGACGATGCTCGCCCGGATCGGTCGCGGCGGTCGGAACGAAAGCTCGGCCGAGGCGCTTCACCTTCCGGGGGAACGTGCCGAATCCACCAACGGAGACCGCGGCGGCAGGACGGAAGCGGCCGCGCATCGGGTGAGGACGGGGGACGTGAACGAGAGCTATCGCACCGACGAGGCGGACGTCGTCGACGAGGGGGCGGCCGGCGTCGGCGAGAGCTTGCTCGTGGTCGACGACGACCCGTTCATCGCGCGTCTGCTGGAGATCGAGCTGCGGGCGGCGGGCTACGACGTGCGGGTGGCCGCCGACGGCTCGGTCGCGCTCGAAGCCGCCCGCGAGCGCTGTCCCGACCTGGTGCTCGCCGACGTCATGATGCCGAACATGGACGGATTCGAGCTCACGCGACGACTCCGCCAGGATCCCCGCACGGCGGGTGTCTCGGTGATCATGCTGACCGCACGCGGCCTGTCGGCCGACAAGCTCGAGGGCTTCGCGATCGGCGCCGACGACTACATCGTCAAACCGTTCGACACGCCGGAGCTGCTCGCTCGGATCCGCGGCGTGCTCAGGCGTTCGCACGATACCCGCACCCGATCGCCGCTCACCGGGCTGCCGGGCAACGTTCGCATCGAGGAGGAGATCGATGCACGCATCGAGCGCGCGGAACCGTTCGCGGTCCTCTACGGGGACCTCGACAACTTCAAGGCGTTCAACGACCACTACGGATTCATGCGCGGCGACGAGGTCATCCAGGCCACGGCCGGCTTGATCGGCGACGCCGCTCGCGGGGCGAGCGACGGTGCCGCGTTCGTCGGTCACGTGGGAGGCGACGACTTCGTGGCGGTCGTGCCGCCCGAGCTCGCGGCACCGGTCGCCGAGGCGATCGTGGCCGCGTTCGACGAGGCCGCATCGGGCTTCTACGACGAGATCGACCGAGAGCGTGGGTACATCGAGGTCACGAACCGGCGCGGCGAGCTGCAGCGCTTCGGCGTGGTCACGCTGTCGATCGGTGTCGCGAGCACCGCGAAGCGGTCCTTCCAGCACTACGCCGAGGCCGTCGCGCTCGCGACCGAGATGAAGCAGTACACGAAGGGGTCGGAGACCTCGTCGTGGGCCATGGATCGCCGCAGCGGCGAGTAGGGCTCGGTCAGGCGAGCGGGGCCGGCGCCGCCAGGAAGAAGCCCTGCCCGTACCCGACACCCAGCTCACGGAGCGTCTCGAGCTCCTGAGCGGTCTCGATGCCCTCGGCCACGAGCGAGAACCCCATCTCCTGGGCGAACGAGACGAGGGCCGTCGCGAGGGCCCGCTTCGCGCGATCGGCGCCGATGTCGCGGGTCAGGCTCAGGTCGAGCTTCACGAGGTCGGGAGCGATGCGCAGGGTGTGGCGCAGACTCGCGAACCCTGCCCCCGCGTCGTCGATCGCGACCCTCGCGCCATGCGCCCGCAACGGTGCGAGCGCGTCGACGAGGTGGTCGTAGTCCTCCACGGCCTCGTGCTCGGTGATCTCGAGCACCAATCGATCGGCATGGGGCTCGAGCAACGAGGCGAGCTCGGTCGAGATCGCCGCCCGGTGAGAGCAGTTCACGGCGAGGTAGCGCCCGGGCTCGATGCGAGGGAGCGCGCGCAGGGCCCGGTCGATCGTGGTGAGCTCGAGCTGCACCCCGAGCGCCAGCGACACGGCCTCGGCGAACCACTCGTTCGGCGGCCTTCGCGCAGGGGCGGAGAAGCGGGCGAGTGCCTCGAGTCCAACCGTCGCTCCGCTCGCCAGATCCACGATCGGCTGGAACACGATCGAGACGCCCTCCCCGGCGACGAACCGCTCGATCTCGGTCCGGCGGGCGTCGAGCAGCACGCGCGCCTCGTCGTCGCGCCGAAGCTGCTTCGTGAGCTCGGTGACGATGCCCGCGATCACCTCGGAGGAGAGGCTGGCGCCGCCCGCCATGACCTTCTGGATCGAGTCGACGATCTCGTCCCCGGCCGTGCCCTTCACGAGATATCCGACCGCGCCGGCGCGAAGCATCTCGAGCACGGTGGATCGGTCCTCGAACGCCGAGAGTGCGATCACGCGTGTGCCGGGAGAGCGTCGCGTGATCTCGCGCGCGGCCCGCGAGCCGCCCCCGCCCGGCATCGACACGTCGACGAGTGCCACGTCGGGTCGTCGATCGCCGGCGAGCGCGATCGCCTCGTCGGCATCGCCCGCCGCCCCCACCAGCACGATGTCGTCCTCGTGCGCCAGCAGATCGGCCAGGGCGACCCGGAGCGCGGGCTCGTCGTCGGCGATCAAGACGCGGACGGGCTCGGTCACCAGCCCGCGCGCGCCATCGGGTGCGTAGGGGGAAGCGCCGACGGCCATCGGGGGGACGCTACCCGGCGCGATCGGGCTACTCAAGCATCCGAGACACGGAGCGCGAACGGCATGAGCCGGGGCGGGCGGCCGACGGTCGCAGTAGCATCGCGCCGAGGCGAGTCGAGCGCCGGTTCGCGACCCGGAGGTGATCGTCGGGATGTCCGCTCGAGAGATCCGAGCGCCGCGAGGATCCGACCTGTCGTGTCGGTCATGGCCGCAGGAAGCCGCGATGCGCATGCTCATGAACAACCTCGATCCCGATGTGGCCGAGCGCCCCCGGGACCTCGTGGTGTACGGGGGCACGGGGCGGGCCGCTCGGAGCTGGGAGGCCTTCGACGCGATCGTGCGGACGCTCCGCACGCTCGATGACGACGAGACCTTGCTCGTGCAATCCGGCAAGCCGGTGGCGGTCTTCCGCACCCACGACATGGCCCCCCGCGTGTTGATCTCGAACTCGATGCTCGTGCCTCGTTGGGCCGACTGGGAGACGTTCCGCTCGCTCGAAGCCCAGGGCCTCACGATGTACGGGCAGATGACCGCGGGTTCGTGGATCTACATCGGGAGCCAAGGCATCCTGCAGGGCACGTACGAGACGCTCGCGGAGTGCGCGCACCAGCATCTGGGGGGCTCGCTCGCCGGCACGGTCACGCTCACGGGTGGGCTCGGCGGCATGGGCGGCGCGCAGCCGCTCGCCGTGACCATGAACGGGGGCGTGGCGCTCTGCGTCGAGGTCGACCCCGCCCGCGTCGAGCGGCGCGTGAAGACCGGATACCTCGATCGGGAGACGGCCGACGCCGAGGAGGCGCTCCGGTGGGCCGATGAGGCCAGGGCCGCTCGGGAAGCCGTCTCGATCGGGCTCGTCGGCAACTGCGCCGAGGTGTTACCCGCGCTGTTCGACCGGGGGTGGCAACCCGACATCGTCACGGATCAGACCAGCGCTCACGATCCACTGGAGGGCTACGTGCCGGGAGGGCTCTCGCTCGCGGCGGCCGCGGACCTGCGAGAGCGCGACCCGGCCGGCTACGTGGCCCGTGCCGAGGCGTCGATGGCTGCCCACGTTCGAGCGATCGTCGGGTTCGCCGACCGGGGAGCGATCGCGTTCGACTACGGCAACAACCTGCGCGCGGGTGCGGAAGCCGGAGGTCTGGCCCACGACGTCGCGTTCAGCTATCCCGGATTCGTGCCGGCGTTCATCCGGCCGCTGTTCTGTGAGGGGAAGGGGCCGTTCCGCTGGGCGGCGCTCTCGGGCGATCCGGCCGACATCGCCGCCACCGACGCGGCGGTGGCCGAGCTGTTCCCCGAGAACGAGCGGCTGCTGCGGTGGCTGCGGCTCGCGTCGGAGCGGGTGGCCTTCCAGGGGCTGCCGGCGCGGATCTGCTGGCTGGGGTACGGGGAGCGCGATCGGGCCGGCGAGCGATTCAACGAGCTGGTCGCGAGGGGTGCCGTGAGCGCGCCGATCGTGATCGGGCGAGACCACCTCGATGCTGGAAGCGTGGCGAGCCCCTACCGCGAGACCGAGGCGATGCTCGACGGCTCCGACGCGATCGCGGATTGGCCGATCCTGAACGCGCTCGTCAACACCGCCGCCGGAGCCCACTGGGTGAGCGTCCATCACGGCGGGGGGGTGGGCATCGGCTCCTCGATCCACGCCGGCATGGTCGTGATTGCCGACGGCAGCTCGAACGCGGCGCAGCGGCTCTCGAGGGTGCTCACGTCCGATCCGGGCACGGGCATCGTGCGCCACGTCGACGCCGGATACGACCGGGCGATCGAGGTCGCCCGCGAACGCGGCGTGCGCATACCGATGGACGAGGGCTCGTGACCGATCCGCAGATCGTCGCGATGGGAGGCGGGCACTGGCCGGGCGATCCGGTCTACCGATTCCTGGCGGACCTGACCGGTGCCTCGCGGCCCAAGGTGCTCTCGTTGCCGACGGCCACGGGCGACAACGATCGCAGCGTGGCTGCCTTCTTCCGCGCCTTCCCGGCCGGCCGGTGGGAGCCCTCGGTGCTGACGTTGTTCGAGCGCACCGTGCGTGATCTCAGGTCGTTCGTGCTCTCACACGACGTCGTGCTCGTCGGGGGCGGCAATACCGTGAACATGCTCGCGGTCTGGCGAGCGCACGGGCTCGATCGCATCCTTCGGGAGGCCTGGGAAGCCGGCGTGATACTGGCGGGCGGCAGCGCCGGCGCGAACTGCTGGTTCGAGGCGAGCACCACCGACTCGTACCTGCTCGGACGGGCGGACCCCCTCGTCGACGGGCTGGGCCTGGTGCCCGGGAGCTTCTGTCCGCATCTCGACTCCGAGCCGGCGCGGGGGCCGGAATACCGGCGGCTGGTCGGCGAGGGTGTGCTGCCGCCGGGCATCGCGTGCGACGACCTGGCCGCGGTCCACCTCGTGGGCACGGAGGTCGCCGAGGTCGTGATCTCCGACGCGGACGCCGGCGCCCGGCGCGTCGAGCCGGGGGAGCAGGGTGACATCGTCGAGACGCCGTACGAGGTCCGGTTGCTGGCGGAGCCGTCATGAGCGTCGAGGTGGGCGGCCGCCTCACGCTCGCCGACGTCGTGGCCGTCGCCGGCGGGGCGCCGGTGTCGCTGGGAGACGCCGCCAGGGACCGTGTCGCGGCCGGGCGCGCGGTGATCGAACGCGCGGTGGCGAGCGGTGACACGGTGTACGGGGTCACGACCGGGTTCGGCGCGCTGGCGCATACGCGGGTGGACCCGTCGGAGGCGTCGACGCTGCAGCACGGCATCGTGCGGTCGCACGCGACCGCGGTCGGCCCTCCGCTGGCTCGCGAGGAGGCGCGGGCGATGCTGCTGCTCCGGGCCCACGTGCTCGCCCTCGGTCATTCCGGGGTGCGGCCCGAGGTGATCGACCTGATGGTCGCGATGCTGAACGAGGACGTGATCCCGGCGGTGCCGCAGCAAGGGTCGCTCGGCGCGTCCGGCGACCTCGCGCCGTTGGCGAACCTGGCGCTGCCCCTGATCGGTCACGGGGGCGTGCTCACGCCTGAGGGAGGGGTCGAGCCGGCGCCGAGTGCTATGGCCCGGGCCGGGCTGACGCCCCTCACGCTCGAGGCCAAGGAGGGGCTCGCCCTCGTGAACGGCACGCAGGGCATGCTCGCGATCGGCAGCCTCGCCCTCCAGCGAGCCGAGGCCCTCACCCGCACGGCCGACGTCGTGGCCGCGATGACGATCGAGGCGTCGCTCGGCACCGACCGGCCCTTCGACGAGCGGCTCCAGGCTCTTCGACCACACCCGGGGCAATCCGTGAGCGCATCGAACCTCCGCAGGCTCCTCGCCGGGTCCCCGATCCTCGCGTCGCACCGTGACTCGACCCATCTGGTGCAAGACGCCTACTCGCTCCGGTGCGCGCCGCAGGTGCACGGCGCGACGCGCGACGCGATCCGGTACGCGGCCGACACGCTGGCGATCGAGGTGAACAGCGTGAGCGACAACCCGATCGTGCTGCCCGACGGCGAGGTGGGCGAGGTGATCTCGGGCGGGAACTTCCACGGCCAGCCCGTCGCCGTCGCCCTCGACACGGTCGCGACCGCGCTCGTTCCTCTCGCGTCGATCTCGGAGCGCCGTCTCTACCGCCTGCTCGACGAACACCTGTCGAACGGACTGCCGCCGTTCCTCGTGCACGGATCGGGCCTCAACTCGGGCTTCATGCTCGTGCAGTACACGGCCGCGTCCCTCGTGAGCGAGTGCAAATCCCTGGCCCACCCGGCCTCCATCGATTCGATCCCGTCGAGCGCCGGCCAGGAGGATCACGTGAGCATGGGCATGACCGCCGGGAGGCACGCGCGGGACGTGGTCGCCAACGCCGAGACCGTGATCGCGCTCGAGGCGCTCGGTGCGGCCCAAGCGCTGGATCTGCGCGCCCCGCTCGAGCCGGGTCCCGCGACGCGCGCGGTGCACGAGGCGATCAGGGCGACGGTGCCCTTCTTCGAGGCCGATCGCGAGTTCGGACCCGACATCACCGATGCGGTGAGCCTGGTGCGCGAGGGGGACCTGGTGTCGGCAGCGGAAGCCGCGATCGGCCGCCTCGACTAGTCAGACCTGGACCGCTCCCGCAGTTCGGGCTGCCCGCCGACGATCGTCGCGACGACCGGGTCGTGGCCGGGTCGGTACGGGACGTGGGCGAACGAGGCGTCCTCGAGCAGCACGATGTCGGCGCGCTTGCCGGGTTCGAGCGTGCCGAGACGATCGGCGAGACCGAGCACCCAGGCCGGGTTCAGCGTGACGGCGGTGAGCGCCTCCAGTGGGGGCACCTCGTAGACCCCGGCCGCCAGGGCGATCACCTCGGGCATCGAGACGACCGGGGAGGTTCCCGGGTTCGCGTCGCTCGCGAGCCCGATCGGTACGCCGGCCTCTCGGAGCGCCCGGGCCGGGGCCGGCCGAGCCCGCAGGAAGAACGTCGAGGCCGGCAGCAGCCCGGCGACGGTACCTCCGGCCGCCAGCGCCTCGACGCCCTCCGCCGAGCAGTGGTTCAGGTGATCGGCGCTCCGGGCACCCAGCCGCGCCGCCGCCGCGGCCGCGCCGGAATCGCCGAGCTGATCGGCATGCACTCGCAGGGGGAGCCCCTCGTGCCCGGCAACGGTCGCGATGGCCTCGAGGTCGTTCAGCGAGAACGCGATGTCCTCGACGTAGACGTCCACCGCGTCGGCGAGATGCTTTCGCGCCGCTTCCGGGATCAGCTCGTCGCACACGGTGCGGACCCAGGCCTCGCGGGAGCTGCCGGCCGGCACCGCGTGGGCGGCGAGCAGCGTGACGGTGCACGTCTGCGGGGCATCGTCGGCGAGCCGGCGCGCGAGCCGAGCCGCTCGAAGCTCCTGGTCGACCGAGAGTCCGTACCCGGTCTTCAGCTCGAGCGCCGTCGTGCCGTGCGCGAGCATCTCGTCGAGCAACGCACGCGAGAAGCTCAGGACCTCCTCGTCGGTCGCCTCGGCGAACATGCGGGCCGACCGGTAGATGCCCCCGTCGCCGCCGTGCAGCTCTCGGTACGAGACGCCGCGCAGCCGGGCTTCGAACTCGTCGGCCCGCCATCCCACGAACGGCAGGTGCGTGTGCTGATCGACGAAGCCCGGCACGAGGCATCCTCGGTCGGGTGAGCCGATCGTCGGTTCCCAGGGAAGACCGTCGGGCGTGCCCACGTACACGATCGACCCGTCGTCGTCCCAGGCGACGGCCACGCCACCTCGAGCCTCCTCGGCGGGACCGGCGGTCGGTCGGGCCCCACGCGCCGTCGACGACGCCGACGCCGCGACCGCTCCCCGTGCCACGATTGCAGCTTACGCGGACCCGGTTCGTCTCGCGTCGCGGCCTAGACTCCTCCCGTGCTCGTGCAACGGGAGATCGTGCTGCCGGTCACCCTCGAGGAAGCCTGGACCGCGTTGCTCGACTGGGAGCGGCAGGCGGACTGGATGCTCGACGCCGACAGCGTGGCCGTCGTCTCCGAACAGCGGGAGGGCGTCGGGGTGCGGCTGGCCGTCCGCACGCGGCTCTTCGGTGTTCCGGCGTTCACCGAGCCGATGGAGGTCGTGGAGTGGGACCCGCCCCGGCGGGTCGCGATCAGGCACGGCTCCGTGGTGGCCGGCACCGGCGTGTGGACGCTCGAACCGATCGAGGGCGGCACCCGATTCACGTGGCGCGAGTGCGTCAGCCTCGCGGTGCCCTTCGTCGGGGACCTCGCGGCCGTCCTGTACCGGCCGGTGATGCGCGCCCTGATGGATCGTTCGATGCGGGGGCTGCGTGCCTACCTCATCGCGTCGGGTCCGGTGCGGAGTTGAGGGCGCTCGGCGCGCGCCCACCTATACTCGGGAGCGAACACGGGGAGCTCGGGGAACCGGGCTGAGAGGCCGGCTGCGGGTCGGCGACCCGACGAACCTGAACCGGGTAATGCCGGCGGAGGGAGTTCGGTCCGATGCGATCGGCGATCATCTTCTGCGGGGGCGGTCCCTCGCGAGTTCCGTTCGAGGTGCCCGACGGCGCGCTCGTCGTCGCGGCCGATGTCGGGTTGGCCGAGGCGCAGCGCCTCGGAGTCCCCGTCGACCTGCTGATCGGTGACATGGACTCGGTCGGCGCCGCCGAGCTGCAAGCGTTCGAACGCGGGGGTGGCGAGGTTCGGCGGTTCCCCGAGGACAAGGACGCGACAGACCTCGACCTCGCGGTCGAGGCGGCGGTCGTGGCAGGCGTCGGCCGGGTCGTCGTCGTGGGCGGTGCGGGCGGTCGGTTCGACCACCTCATGGGGAACGCGTTGGTCCTGGCCTCGCCCCGGTACGCGGCCGTCGAGATCGACGGGATCTTCGGAGGAACCCTGCTGCACGTCGTGCACCACCGGCGGCAGCTCCTGGGTGCTCCAGAGGAGACGATCAGCCTCTTCGCGATCGGCGGTCCCGCACACGGGGTGCGGACCGACGGGCTCCGTTGGAGCCTCGAGGGCGCCGATCTGCAGCCCGGTTCCAGCCTCGGCATCAGCAACCGCTTCCTCGGTGAGCAGGCGACCATCGAGGTCGCCGATGGCATCGTGCTCGCGGTCAGGCCGGGCGACGAGGGGGAAGCGTGATCCCCCGCATCGCGGCCCCCGTGCTCGTGGCGGCCGCGGTCGTCGCGGCGGGGTGCTCGGAGGACGGGCCCGTCGGCGACGGCCCGCAGCCTCAGGGCACCGTCACGCTGCTCACCCACGACTCGTTCGATGTGTCGAGCTCGGTCGTGCGGGCGTTCGAGCGTGAGAGCGGCATCGATCTGCGCATCGTGCCGGGCGGCGATGCGGGGCAGCTCGTCAACCGCGCGATCCTCACCGCGGGCAACCCCGAGGGCGACGTCCTCTTCGGGGTCGACGACAACCTGTTCCCTACGGCTGTTGAGTCCGGGGTCTTCGAGCCGTATGAGTCGCCGGAGCTCGCGCGCGTCGAGGACCGGTTCGAGCTCGACCCGACACACGCGGTCACTCCCGTCGACCACGGCGACGTCTGTCTCAACGTCGATCTCGATTGGTTCGCCGACCACGGCCTCCCTCCACCCACGGGGCTCGACGACCTGACGGATCCCGCGTACCGGGGGCTCACCGTGGTCGAGAACCCGGCGACCTCGACGCCCGGCCTGGCGTTCGTCCTCGCGACGATCGCGCGATTCGGTGACGACGGATGGCGGGGGTACTGGAGCGACCTGCGTGCGAACGACGTGCGCGTGGTCGACGGCTGGGAGCAGGCCTACTTCGGGGAGTTCTCCGGCGCTGGCGGCGGCGAAGGCGAGCGTCCGATCGTCGTCTCGTACGCGACGAGCCCCGTCGCGGAGGTGGTGCTCTCCGAGGAGTCCCTCGAGGCGGCGCCGACCGCGGCCGTGACCGAGAGCTGCTACCGGCAGGTGGAGTTCGCGGGCGTGCTCGCCGGCTCGGAGCACCCCGAGCAGGCCCGGCAGGTGATCGACTTCCTGCTGTCGAAGCGGTTCCAGGAAGACGTTCCGTTGCGGATGTTCGTCTTCCCCGTCGTCGAGGACGCCGAGCTGCCGCCTGAGTTCGCACGGTGGGCGGAGGAGCCTGAGGCCCCGCTGGCGCTGCCGCCCGAGCGGGTCGCCGCCGAGCGGGATGCGTGGGTCCGAGCGTGGACCGACCTGATGTTCGGCTGAGGTCCGCCGTCGGGCGGATCGCCCTCGCCCTCGTGCCGGCTGCGTTCCTCGCCCTGTTCTTCGTCTATCCGCTGGTCTCGATCGTCGCGTCCGTGCTCGGCGACGTCTCGCCGGGAACGGTGCTCGGCGACCGGCGGCTGCGGGACGTGATCTGGTTCACGACCTGGCAGGCGGTCGTCTCGACCGCCCTGACGCTCCTGCTCGGGTTGCCCGCCGCCTACCTGCTGGCGCGGTTCCGATTCCCGGGGCGGTCGGCGCTGCGGGTCGCCTCGCTCGTGGCGTTCGTGCTCCCGACGGTCGTGGTGGGCACGGCCTTCGCTGGGTCCCGGCCCTCCCTCGTGGCCCTGTTCGCGGCGCACGTCTTCTTCAACCTCGCCGTGATCGTCCGGATGGTCGGCGGGTTCTGGTCGCAACTCGACCCCGCGTACGAGGACATGGCCGCCGAGATGGGAGCGACCGGCATCCGGCGGCTCATCGATGTGTCGTTGCCGCTCGCCCGGCCCGCGATCGTCGGTGCGGCCACGCTCGTGTTCCTGTTCACGTTCACCTCGTTCGGCGTCGCACTGCTGCTGGCCGGCCCGTCGCGGCCCACGATCGAGGTCGAGATCTTCCGACAGACCTCGCAGCTGCTGAACCTGCCGGTGGCCGCCGCACTCACGCTCGTGCAGCTCGTGATCGTCTCTGCGCTGTTGTGGGTGACCTCCGCGACCGAGTCGCGCGCCGGGGTGCGCCAGCGGATCGTCAGCTCGGCCGACGCCGCCCGAGCGCCGCGCACGCGGGGGGAAGTCGTGTTCGTGGCGGTCGCCGCGCCGATGCTCGCCCTCGCGACGCTCGGCCCGCCTCTGCGGCTCGTGTGGCGGTCGATCCGCACACCCGCCGGGTTCACGCTCGCCCGGTACCTCGAGCTCGGCAGCGTCCGGGAGGGAAGCGCGCTGCCGATCTCGGCGCTCGACGCGGTGGCGACGTCCCTGGGTGTCGCGGCCGGCGCGGCGACGATCGCGCTCGTCGTGGGGGCGCTCGCGGCATGGGTGGTGGCCGGGTCCGCTCACGGCTCGTGGCTGAGGGGACTCTCGGCCGTGCCGCTCGGTGTGTCGGCGGTCACGGTCGGCTTCGGGTACGTCGTGGCGTTCGACGCCGGCGCGCTCGACCTCAGGGGCAGCATCTGGCTGGTCGTCGCCGCCCAGGCGGTGGTCGCGGTTCCGTTCGTCGTACGGCTCGTCGAGCCCGTGCTGACCTCGGCGGGCGGGGAGCTGCGCGAACAGTCTGCCGCGCTCGGGGCGTCGCCATGGCAGACGGCGCGCGATGTCATCGTGCCGGTCGCCTCCCGGGCGGTGCTGGGCGCCGCAGCGTTCGCGTTCGCGGTGGCGCTCGGGGAGTTCGGCGCGACCGCGTTCGTCGCCCGGCTGGACTCGCCCACGATGCCGATCGCGATCGTGCGGCTGCTCTCCCAGCCGGGAGCGGCCTCGATCGGTCAGGCCACGGCGATGAGCGTGATGCTGATGGCGGTCACGGCGGCGGTCACCGTTGCGATCGACCACTTCCGGGTGGGAGCGTTCGGGCGGATCTGAGCCGATCAGACGGCCGAGGCGGGAGGTGGCGCAGCCGTGACCTGCACGACGGCCGGCTCCTCCGAGGCGTTGCGGATCGTGAGCTGGGTTCCCGCGGGCACGAGCACGGTGTGCCACTGCTGCATGCGAGCGCGTCCCTTCCCGACCTGCACCGCGACCTCTCCCGCGAGCACCGAGACGATCGCATCGGCGCCGTCGTCGGAGATCGGTCCGATGCCCTGGGCGCCCTGCAGGCACACGAGCTGGATCCAGATGCGCTCGGTCTCGAACAGGACCTCCGTGCGCGCCGCCTCGTCGTCGAACCACACGAGGTCTCGCATGTCCCGTGGTTTCATCGTCGACAGCCTAGACGTCCG
>DASZOO010000161.1:0-11991 GCA_035550775.1 Actinomycetota bacterium
GCTCGTCCAGGAGATGGTCCGAGGCGCCGAGGTGCTCGTGGGTGCCGTGGTCGACGATCGGTTCGGCCCGATGATCACGGTGCGCCCCGGCGGGGGGCTCGCCGAGGCCGGGGACGCCGTGTTCGTGCCGTGTCCGCTCACACCGGCGCAGGCCCGCGCCTACATGTCCGAACACGCGGACCATTGCGGACTCGATCCCGTGGCCCACGACGTGCGTGCCGCCGCCAGGGCGGTCGAGGCGATCGCCCGGATCGCCCACGACCTGCGTGGCCGGCTGACCTCGTTCGAGGCGAACCCGTTGCTCGTGAGCGAGCGGGGCGCGGTCGCCGTCGACGCGCTCGCGGAAGTTCGGCCCGAGTGATCTACGGCCTCGCGGCCGCTCTCGGATGGGGGCTCGCCGACTTCACCGGCGCCGTCGCAGGGCGGCGGATCGGCAGCTTGCCGACCGTGATGATCGCGCAGCTGCTGTCCGCCGGCGTCATGACGGTCTTCATGGTCGACGGCGGGCACAGCCTCGCGACGCTCGCGCCGTACGTGGTCTTCATCATCCTGAACGGGCTGGCTTCCGGCGGCGCCTACCTCTCGCACTACCGCGCGCTGCAGCTGGGGCCGGTCGCGGTGGTCTCGCCGATCGGCGCGACCTACGCGGGGGTCGGGGTGGCGCTCGCCGTGGTGCTGCTGGGCGAGCGCCCCGGGCTGGCCGCGCTCGCGGGTGGCCTCGTGATCGTGCTCGGCGTGATGCTGACCTCGACCGACCTCGCCAAGCTGCGTGCGGGGACCCACACGAGGCCGCCGGGTCTGACGTGGGCGATGGTGTCGGCGGTGCTGTTCGGGGTCGGCGGGTTCCTGCTCGGGTACTTCGCACAGGAGGTGGGGTGGGTGCCGGGCCTGTGGGCATCCCGCTGCGCGCAGGTCGCCATGTTCGCGGCGATCTCGATCGCGCGCCGGCGAGAGTTCGACCGCGTCGGATGGAACGCCGGCGTGCTCGTGGCGTCGGGATCGGGGGCCGCCGACCTGCTGGGGGTCGTCACCTACTCGATCGGCGCCTCGCGCGGGCTGGTCTCGGTCGTGCTGATCGCGTCGGCCGTCTTCCCGCTGATCGCCGTCGCGCTGTCGATCGCGTTGCTGCACGAGCGACCGGTCGCGAACCAGTACGTGGGCATCGCGCTCGTCGTGACCGGCCTGCTGGTGCTGGGCTTGTCCGCGACGTGACGGCCGCCCCTCCGCCGGTTGTCGGCTCCGCAACCCCTGACTTGCGTCGGTCCACGGATGGGCCGACCATCCGGTGGTCCGTACGGTGGGCCCCGCGGGCCCGAGCCGGGAGGGGGTGCCGCGCCTTGGCCGAGACGCCGAACGCCACGGTCTCGTGTCGGAACGTCTGGAAGGTCTACGGCCCCAAGGCCGATCGCATCGTGGGCACCCCCGATGCGGATCTGCCCCGCCAGGAGTTGCTCGAGAAGACCGGATGCGTCGCGGCCGTCCGTGACGTCTCGTTCGACGTCACGCAGGGCGAGGTCTTCGTGGTCATGGGTCTGTCGGGCTCGGGCAAATCGACGCTGGTCCGCATGGTCAACCGACTGCACGACCCGACGGCCGGACACGTGTTGATCGACGGCGAGGACGTGGTGCGGCTCGACGACGAACGACTGCGTGAGGTCCGCAGGAAGAAGATCAGCATGGTCTTCCAGCATTTCGGGTTGTTCCCCCATCGCACGATCGCGGAGAACGTGGCGTTCGGCCTCGAGGTCCAGGGGGCGGACAAGCACGATCGGGCGTCGGTCGCGCAGGAGGTGCTCGCTCGGGTCGGTCTCCAGGGGTGGGGCGGCTCCTATCCCGACGAGCTCTCGGGAGGCATGCAGCAGCGGGTGGGGCTGGCCCGCGCGCTCGCCAACGACCCGGAGATCATGCTGTTCGACGAGCCGTTCAGCGCTCTCGACCCGCTGATCAGGCGCGACATGCAGGATCAGATGATCGCGCTCCAACGCGACCTGCAGAAGACCATGATCTTCATCACCCACGACCTAGCCGAGGCGTTGAAGCTCGGGGACCGCATCGCGATCATGCGTGACGGCGCGTTCGTGCAGGTCGGCACGCCCGAGGAGGTCGTCGCCCACCCCGCCGACGACTACGTCGCCGACTTCACCAAGGAGGTGCCGCGCGCACACGTGCTCACCGCGCGCTCGATCATGGCCCCGATCAACGGCTCGTCCTCGTTCGGCGCCGACGTCGCTCCGAGCACGGTTGTGCAGGACATGATCGGGCACTTCACCCGCTCGGACCTCCCGCTTCGGGTGACCGAGGGCGACGCGGTGCTCGGGGTCGTCGACCGGGCCGCGGTGATGGCCGCCCTCGTCGAGGATCAGCGCTGATGCCGGACGTCGTCACCCGGCGCCCGTCCACCGAGATCGAAGCGGAGGCGATCGCCGAGCGCGCCAGCGTGGTGATGCCGCTCGAGCCGAACCCGTGGCCGAGGCGGCTGCTGTGGCTCGGGATCGTCGCGGCGGTGGCGGTCGTCGGCCTGATCGTCTTCCGTCCCGGGTTCCCCGAGAGCTGGACCGTCGACTTCGGCCAGATCTTCGACGACTTCCAGAACTGGGTGATCGAGAACCAGGACACGAGTCCGCTGTTCGTCTACCTGCTCGTTCCGATCAAGGACGGGCTCGATGCCGCGCTCGACGCCGTCGTCAACGTGCTGAGCCGCATGACGTTCCTCGGCGTGATCGCGGCCGCCGCGGTGCTCGGCGGGGTGCTCGCCGGTTGGCGCATGGCGCTCCTCGCCGGCGCCGGGTTCTTCGTCATGGGCATGTTCGGGCTGTGGGAAGAGAGCATGGAGACGCTGGCGCTGGTGCTGATCGCCGTGGCCATCGCGCTCGTGATCGGTATCCCGCTCGGCATCTGGGCGGGGCGACGACCGAGCGTCGAGAAGGTGCTTCGCCCGTTCCTCGACGCCATGCAGACGATCCCCGCCTACAGCTATCTGTTGCCGTTGGTGTTGCTCTTCAGCATCGGCAGCGCCACGGCGTTGATCTCGACCGTGATCTTCGCGATCCCGCCCGCGGTGAGACTCACGGGCCTCGGCATCCGTCAGGTGCCGACGACCGCGATCGAGGTCGCCGACTCCTTCGGGTCGACGACGAGGCAGACGCTGCGCAAGGTCCAGCTGCCCCTCGCGAGGCCGTCGATCATGCTCGGCGTGAACCAGACGATCATGATGGCGCTCGGCATGGTCGTGATCGCGGCGATCGTCGGCGCCGGGGGGCTCGGCCGCGAGGTGCTCGACGGCCTGCAGTCGTTGAACGTCGGCGAGGCCCTGAACGGTGGCATCACCATCGTGGTGATGGCGATCGTGCTCGACCGGGTGACCTACGCATGGAGCGTGCGGGATCGCCGGAAGACCACCGTGCGCGTCGCCGGGCGTGATTGGTCTCGCCGGCTGCTCGCCCTCGCAGGGGCGAGCGTGGTGGTGCTCGCCGTGATCGTGGGGCGAGAGGTGCTCCGCCAGCAGGACTTCCCGGAGTCGTGGACGATCTCGGTGGCGACGCCGACGAACACGGCGGTCGGATGGATCAAGGACACGTTCTCTGGATTCACGCAGACGATCAGTGACTGGCTCACGCTCTACGCCCTCAACCCGATCCGCGATCTGCTGCAGGGAGAGCCGTGGTGGCTGATCGCGGCGGGCGCGGCCGCCGCCGCATACGCCGCTTCCCGCCGGTGGCGACTCGCGGCGTTCTGTGCTCTATCGGTGTTCGGGCTCGGCGTGCTGGGCATGTGGGATCTCGCGATGGACACCCTCAGCCAGGTGCTCGTCGCCGTCGCGCTCTCGGTGGTGATCGCGATCCCGGTGGGCATCCTGTCCGCGAGCAACGACCGGTTCCAAGTGGTCTTGAAGCCGGTCCTGGACGCCATGCAGACGATGCCGGCCTTCGTATACCTGGTGCCGGTGATCGCGCTGTTCCAGATCGGACGTGTCCCCGGCGTGATCGCCTCGGTGATCTACGCCCTGCCTCCGGCGATCCGGCTCACGGATCTCGGCATCCGGCAGGTTCCGACGGCCATCGTCGAGGCGGCCGAGAGCTACGGAGCGACACGGTGGCAGCTGCTCACCAAGGTGCAGCTGCCGCTCGCCCGCCCGTCGATCCTGCTCGGCGTCAACCAAACCATCATGATGGCGCTCTCCGTAGTCATCATCGCGGGGCTGATCGGTGCGGGCGGCCTCGGGTTCGAGGCGGTCGCCGGCCTCACCAGGTCCGAGATCGGGCGCGGTGTCGTGGCCGGCGTCTCGATCCTGCTCCTGGCGATCGTGCTCGACCGCATCACGCAGGCGATGGGCATGGAACGCCGGACCCTTCGGGGGCCGGTCGGCACGGGCGGGGCCGGATGGTGGCCCCGCGTGCGGGCGATCAGAGAACGACCGAACGGTTCCGACGGGAAGGGGGAGGCATGAAGAAGCGAGGCAGGTGGGCGCTCGTCGCCGGGTTCGCGGCGATCGCCGTGCTCGCCGCCGCGTGCAGCGACGTGAGCGACGAAGAGCCCTCGGGCGACACCGGTACCGGCGCCGCCGAGGTGCCCGACAACAGCGACACCACGGTGACGCTGGCGATCAACGCATGGATCGGGTCGGAGGCCAACGTCGCCGTCGCGCAGAAGCTGCTCGAGGACCAGCTCGGGTACACGGTCGAGACCGTGGAGATCGACGAGTTCGCGCAGTTCCCGGCGCTCCAGTCGGGCGAGGTCGACGCGACGCTCGAGGTCTGGCCCTCCGGGCACGCGAAGGACTACAAGAAGTACATCGAGTCAGGGGCCGGGGTCGTCGACGCGGGCGAGCTCGGGGTCATCGGGCAGATCGGATGGTGGATCCCCACGTACCTGGTCGACCAGAACCCAGATCTGGCCACCTGGGAGGGCCTGAAGGGCAACGAGTCGATGTTCGCCACGTCGGAGACGGGGAACTCGGGCCAGCTCCTCGACGGCGATCCGAGCTTCGTGACGTTCGATCAGGCCATCGCCGACAACCTCGGCCTGGACCTGAAGGTCGTCTACGCGGGATCCGAGGCGGCGCAGCTCACGGCCCTCGAATCGGCCTACGGGAGCGAGGAGCCGTTCCTCTTCTACTTCTGGACGCCTCACTGGGCACAGTCGAAGTACGACCTCACCATGGTCGAGCTCCCAGAGGTGACCAGTGAATGCGAAGCGGCCGCGGCCGGCGACGTCGACGCATATGCGTGCGCCTACCCTGAGGACGTGCTCTACAAGGCGGTGAACGCCGACCTGGAGACCCGAGCTCCGGCGGCATTCGCGTTCCTCGGGGCCATGAACTGGACGAACGAGGACCAGAACGAGGTCGGCCTCGCGATCAGTGGGGGAGACCCGGAGGGGGCGGCGGCGACCGACCCCGAGACGGCCGCGCAGGACTGGATCGACGCGAACCAGGACGTGTGGCAGCCGTGGGTCGACGCGGGGCTGGCTGCGCAAGGCTGATCCCGGTCCGAACCGAGCTCGAGGGCGGCCCGACCGGGCCGCCCTCGGCCGTTCCCGCAGCGGACGGATCTCGCCGGAATACCGGTCGCGCACGCACCGTTGAGGGAGCGACCGTCCAAGGGAGGACCCCAGCGATGCCCGCCGTCACCGTCGACGACATCACGACCCTCGACCGCGTTCCGACGTTCGATGCCACCCTCGCGCATCGACCCGTGCGATCGGTGACCGCCGCGCCCGGGGGGTTCGAGGGTGAGGGGTTCCCGGTGCGGCGCGCGTTCGCCGGCGTCGACCTGGCCGATCTCGACCCGTTCGTGCACATGGACCAGATGGGCGAGGTGGAGTACGCGCCCGGGGAGCCGAAGGGCACACCCTGGCACCCGCATCGGGGGTTCGAGACGGTCACCTACATCATCGACGGCACGTTCGAACACCAGGACTCGAACGGCGGCGGCGGCACGATCACGAACGGCGACACCCAGTGGATGACGGCCGGAGCGGGCATCCTGCACATCGAGAAGCCGCCTGAGGCCCTCGTCGCGAGCGGGGGCCTCTTCCACGGCATCCAGCTGTGGGTCAACCTCCCGAAGGCCGAGAAGTGGGCCCCTCCTCGCTATCAGGACCTGCGGGCCGGTGAGGTCGGGCTGCTCGCCTCGGCCGACGGGGGTGCCCTGATGCGCGTGATCGCGGGCTCGCTGGCGGGCCGCACCGGGCCCGGCGACACCTACACGCCGATCACGCTCGTGCACGCGACGCTCTCGCCCGGCGCCACCCTGGACCTGCCGTGGGACCCCTCGTACAACGCGCTGGCATACGTGCTGGCGGGCGCAGGATCGGTGGGTGCCGAAGCGCGGCCGATCGGAACGGGGCAGCTCGCGCTGTTCGGGCCCGGTGACGGGCTCCGGCTCGCCGCCGCGACGTCCCAGGAGTCCCGCTCGCCCGAGCTCGAAGTCCTGGTGCTCGGCGGTCGCCCGATCCGCGAGCCGATCGCCTGGTACGGCCCGTTCGTCATGAACACGCGTGAGGAGCTCGTCGTCGCGTTCGATGACTACCAGGCCGGACGTCTCGGCACGGTTCCCGCCGTGCATCACACCCCCGACCACGTCGTCGAGGTGCGCCAGCCGCAGGGGTAGCCGGCGGACGTCGGGGGCGGGTTGCGCATCGCGCGACCACTGCGTTGCCTGCGCACCTCGCCGTGCGACCATGACGTGGTCGTCGCAGCGGAGCGAGGGTGTCCCAGCATGCGCGAGCGCGCAGAGACCGTGATCGTCGGCGCCGGGATCGTCGGCGTGTCGGCCGCATATCACCTCACCGAGCTCGGGGTGAACGACGTGCTCGTGCTCGACCAGGGGCCGCTGTTCGAGACCGGCGGGTCGACGAGTCACGCGCCGGGCATCATCTTCCAGACGAACGGGTCGCGCACGATGTGCCGCATCGCGCAGGACTCGGTCGCTCTCTACGATTCCCTCGACGTCGACGGTGAGCGGGTCTGGTACGGCCTCGGCGGGCTCGAGGTGGCAACTACGCCGGAGCGCATGCAGGAGCTCAAGCGGCGGCAGGGGTTCGCCCGCTCCTTCGGGCTCGACGGCACCGAGCTGCTCTCGCCGCATGAGGCGGCGGAACGCTCGCCGATGCTGGACCCCACGACGATCGTCGGCGCGTATTGGGTGCCGAGCGACGGCGCCGGCAAGGGCGTGAAGATCGTCGAGGCGCTCGCGCGGAAGGCCGAGTCGAGCGGCGCGGCGTTCGAAGGCGGCGTCGCGGTGACGGGATTCGATATCCGCGCGGGACGCGTGCACGGCGTGCACACCGATCGCGGGAACGTCGAGTGCGACCGGGTGCTGCTGTGCGCCGGTATCTGGGGGCCGACGGTGGGCGCCCTGGCCGGCGTACCGATCCCGCTCGTGGCCGTGCAGCATCAGCTCGTGTGGACCGACCCGATCCCGGGCCTCGGCTCGCTCGAGGGCGACACCTGGATGCAGCAGCCGGTGGTCCGACATCAGGACATGTCGCTGTACTTCCGGCAGCGCGAGGATCACTTCGGCGTGGGCAACTACCGGCATGAGCCGATCGTGACGCCGCAGGATTCGATCCGGAAACACGGTGCCCCGATGCAGCCGTCGCTGATGCCGTTCACACCCAGCGACTTCGACCGCTGCGAGACGGAGGCCGCACGCCTGTTCCCGGCCCTCGCCGGCCGCATGCGTCCGAGCGACCCGGCGCGCACCCTGAACGGCATGTTCTCATTCACCCCCGATGCCGGGTCGATCGTGGGCGAGAGCGCGGCGGTGCGCGGGTTCTGGGTGTGCGAGGCGGTGTGGGTGACCCATGCGGCGGGCATGGCGAGGCAGGCGGTCGAGTGGATGGTCGGCGGGTCCCCGAGCTACGACCTCGCCGAGGCCGACGTGAATCGCTTCTACCCGTTCCAGACGTCGGCGCCCTACGTGATCGAACGCGGGAAGCAGCAGTACCGCGAGGTGTACGACATCATCCATCCGCTGCAGCAGCCGTCGAAGCCGCGTGGGCTGAAGCTGACGCCCTTCCACGAACGCCACCGCGCGTTGGGCGCGGAGTTCTTCCAGGGGGCCGGGTGGGAGCGTCCGCAATGGTTCGGCGCCAACCGCGAGCTCGTGGAAGGCGTGACGCACGAGTGGGCACGGCGCACCGGCTGGGCCGCCAGGGGGTGGGCTCCCGAGGTCGGCGCCGAGCACCTCGCCACGCGCTCGTCCGCGGCGCTGTTCGACATCACGCCGTTCGCGAAGTTCGACGTGACCGGGCCCGACGCCCTCGGCTACCTGGAGCGGGTCTTCGCCAACCGCATCGACCGGCCGGTCGGAACGGTCGTCTACACCTCGGCGCTCACCGAACAGGGTGGTATCCGCCTCGACCTGACCGTGACCCGCAAGGACGAGGATCGGTTCCGCGTGGTCACCGGGGGCGGGTCGGGGCACCACGACGAGGCGTTCCTGCGGTCCCAGATCCGCGACGGGGAACGCGTGCGGATCGCGGTGCGCACCGGCTCGTTGTTCGCGCTGGGGCTGTGGGGCCCGACGGCGCGTGACGTGCTGCAGGCGGTCACCGACGTCGACGTCTCGAACGACGCGTTCCCCTACCTCACGGCGCGCTACCTGAGCGTCGGTGAGGTCACGCCCGTGTGGGCGCAGCGCATCAGCTACGCGGGCGAGCTCGGATGGGAGCTGTACGGCCAGATCGCGATGGGGCAGCGCGCGTGGGACGTGCTGTGGGAGGCGGGTCGCCCGCACGGGCTGGTCGCCGCCGGCGCCGGCGCGTTCGATTCGCTGCGGCTCGAGAAGGGCTACCGGCTCTGGGCCCAGGACATCGACACCGAGCACGACCCGTTGTCCGCCGGCCTCGGCTTCACGGTGCGATGGGACAAGGAGTTCACGGGCCGCCGGGCGCTCGAGGCGATCCGGGATGCCGGAGGTCCGTCGCGACGCCTGACGTGCATGACGCTCGACGACGAGCGGGCAGTGGTGATGGGCAAGGAGCCGCTGTGGCACGACGGCCGGGTCGTGTCGTACGTGACGAGCGCGAACTACGGGTACTCGATCGGGCGCGGCATCGTCTACGGCTACCTGCCGGCCGAACTCGCCGCCGAAGGCACGCCGATCGAGGTGGAGTACTTCGGCGAGCTGCTCGCTGCCTCGGTGGCCAGCGACCCGCTCTGGGACCCCAAGGGCGAACGCCAGAAGGTGTGATAAGGAGGCGACATGGCCGACGAGGAAGAGCTCGATCTCCGAACGCTTCCCGACGACGAGCTCGTCAAGCAGATGCACGACGACCTCTACGACGGTCTCGCCGACGAGATCTTCGAAGGCACGAACATCTTGCTCGAGCGAGGGTGGCCCGCCGAACGGGTGCTGAACGACGCGCTCGTCGAGGGCATGCGCATCGTCGGCATCGACTTCCGCGACGGCATCCTGTTCGTGCCCGAGGTGCTGCTGGCCGCCAACGCGATGAAGGCGGGCATGGAGGTCCTGCGACCGCTGCTCGCGGAGACCGGGGCCGAGCGCATGGGCACCGTCGTGATCGGGACCGTCAAGGGCGACATCCACGACATCGGCAAGAACCTCGTGGCGATGATGCTGGAGGGCGCCGGGTTCGACGTGGTCGACCTGGGCATCAACAACCCCGTCGAGGACTATCTCGCGGCGTTGGAGGAGCACCGCCCGGACATCCTCGGGATGAGCGCGTTGCTCACGACCACGATGCCCTACATGAAGGTCGTGATCGACGAGATGGTGGCCAAGGGCATCCGCGAGGACTACATCGTGCTGGTCGGCGGTGCACCGCTGAACGAGGAGTTCGGTGCCGCCGTCGGAGCCGACGCGTACTGCCGCGACGCGGCCGTGGCGGCCGAGACGGCGCAGGCGCTCGTGATGGCCAAGCGCGCCGCCACGACGGCGTCGTGACGCCGATCGGGGAGCTGGGTCCATGGCCGAGCTGACCGTGATCCGGTGGCGCGACATCCCGATGCAGGTGCTCGCGCGCGGCGGGCGTGAGAGGAGCGCCCGCGCGTTGCTGCCCGACCGCTTCCAGGAGGCGGTCGACGCCGCGGCGATGGTCGCCGGCTTGATCGGCTCTGACGACTACAGCGCGCAGATGCGCATGGACACGCGGAACTGCGGCGACGACCTGCAGCACGAGGTCGACTCAGAGACCGTGCGGATCCTCTCCGAATGGGACGACGACATGCTGCGGGCGGCGATCCGGGCCGGCGGGGTGCGGGGCGGATCCGACGTGAGCGGCGCGGGTGGGCCCGCGGGCCCGTCCGGCGAGGAGGGCTGAGATGGCCGAGACCGTGGTCAGCTCGGCGACGCGAGAGGTGGTGATCGGCACCGGTCGGCCCTTCGTCATCATCGGCGAGCGCATCAACCCCACCGGTCGCAAGCGCCTCGCCGAGGAGATGAAGCGGGGGGACTTCACGTCCGTGATCGCCGACACGCACGCGCAGGTGCAGGCGGGCGCGCACATGCTCGACGTGAACGCGGGCATCCCGCTCGCGGACGAGCCGGCGATCCTCGCCGAGACCGTGCGCCTCGTGCAGTCGCTCACCGACGTCCCGCTCTCGATCGATTCATCGATCGTGGCGGCGCTGGAAGCAGGCCTCACCGCGTACGAGGGGAAGCCGCTAGTGAACTCGGTCACCGGGGAAGACGATCGGCTCGAGACCGTGCTGCCGCTCGTCGCGAAGCACGGGGCCGCGGTCGTGGCGATCACGAACGACGAGACCGGTATCAGCGAGGACCCCGACGAGCGGTTCCGGGTGGCCGAGAAGATCGTGCACGCGGCAGCCGACCACGGGATCGCCGCCAACGACATCGTCGTCGACCCCCTCGTGATGCCCGTCGGGGCCATGGGCACGGCGGGCCGGCAGGTCTTCTCGCTCGTGCGACGGTTGCACGACGAGCTCGGGGTGAACACGACGTGCGGCGCATCCAACGTCTCGTTCGGCCTTCCGAACCGGAACGGGCTGAACGGGACGTTCCTGGCGATGGCGATCGCGAACGGCCTGACGAGCGCCATCACGAGCCCCCTCCACGAGGAGGTCCGTCAGGCCGTGATGGCCGCCGACGTGCTGATGGGCGCCGACGCCCATGCGGCCGCGTGGATCGGCCGCTACGGCGAGGGTCGGACCCAGGCCGACGGACCGCCCGGGCGCCGACGGGGGGGTCGCGCCGGCCGGCGCGCGCCCGGTGAGGGAACATCGCAGCCATGACAGCGGCCGAGGGCTCGCTCGTGGTGTTCACGCCCTCGGGGAAGCGGGGCCGGTTCCACGACGACACGAACCTGCTCGACGCCGCCCGGTCGCTCGGGGTCGACCTCGACTCGGTCTGCGGTGGCCGGGGCATCTGCGGGCGATGCCAGATCGTGGTGGCCGAGGGTGAGTTCGCCAAGCACGGCATCACCTCGAGCGCCGACCACCTGACCCCGTTCAGTGAGCCCGAGTCCCGATACCGCGATCGCAGCGGGTTGGCGGGGGACCGGCGACTCGGGTGCCATGCGCGCGTGACCGGCGACCTCGTGGTCGACGTACCGCCCGAGAGCCAGTTCCACCGTCAGGTCGTCCGCAAGGAAGCCGATGCGCACCCGATCGAGATGGATCCGGTCGTTCGGCTGCACTACGTGGAGGTGCGCGAGCCCGATCTCGCGGACCCGAGCGGCGACCTGCAGCGGCTGCTCGAAGCGCTCGAGCACGACTGGCAGCTCACGGGCCTCACCGCCGATCCGCATGTGCTCGCGGCGTTGCAGCGCGCGCTCCGGGACGGGGACTGGACGGCCACCGTGGCGGTGCACGGCGGCTCGACGATCGTCGCGGTCTGGCCGGGCTTCCATGACATCGCCCTCGGGGTCGCGTTCGACGTCGGATCGACGACGGTCGCCGGGCACCTGTGCGATCTGCACTCGGGGACGGTGCTCGCCAGTGCGGGCGCGATGAATCCGCAGATCCGATTCGGTGAGGATCTGATGAGCCGCGTGAGCTACGTGATG
>DASZOO010000162.1:0-3496 GCA_035550775.1 Actinomycetota bacterium
GGGCGCCGACTGCGTCGGCGCGCGGCCGCCAGGCGTAGGGCCGGCTTCCCTCTCCTGACACGCACCGGCGAAACGGGCCTAGCCCGTTTCGCGGCGATTTTCGCCGCACAGCGGGCGTGGCGGGCCGCGAGACTTTCGGCGAAGCGGCGGCGAAGCTGCGAGGGTTCCGAGTTGCAGGCACGAACGGCAATCCGGATACTTGCCACGGAGCGCGGATCGGCGGCGGCACTCCGCCTTCCGCATTGATGTAACCGGCGATTGAGGAGGCGTAGTGATTTTGAGAAAACGAGGAGTACTTGGATTCCTTGTTTTGCTGATAGCCGTCCTCGGGCTCGCCGCTGCCGGCTGCGGCGGCGACGACGATGACGGCGGCGGTGACGGAGGCGGCGGCGCTGTCGAGGCCCTCCCGTCCTCCGCGTGCGGACCGATCCGCCAGGGCGACGACGATCCTGACGCGCTGATCGCGTCGGACCTGCCGCTCCAGGGCGCGAACCGCGCACTCACGACCGAGATGGCGGATGCCATCGAATACATCCTCGAGTCCCACGACTGGAAGGCCGGCGACACCGTTCTCGGCTACCAGTCCTGCGACGACTCGACGGCGCAGGCCGGCTCTTGGGATTCGGCGAAGTGCTCGTCGAACGCCCGCGCGTACGCGAACAACCAGAGCGTGGTCGGCATCATCGGCACGTTCAACTCGGGCTGCGCCAAGCTCGTGATTCCGATTGCGAACCGCGAGTCGCTCGCGATGGTCAGCCCCGCGAACACGTACCCGGGCCTGACCGAGGGCGGCCCCGGCACCGAGGCCGGTGAGCCGGACGTCTACTACCCGTCGGGCACGCGGAACTACTCCCGCGTCGTGTGGAACGACCAGTTCCAGGGCGCAGCGAACGCGCAGTACGCGCAGGAGCTGGGCCTGAAGAAGGTCTTCGTCCTCAACGACAGCGAGACCTACGGCCTCGGCATCGCGAACCTCTTCGTGCAGTACGCGGAGAAGCTCGGGATCGAGATCGCCGCGAACCAGAAGTGGGACAAGGGCGCGACGAGCTACGAGTCGCTCGCCAGCCAGATCCGGTCGTCGGGCGCCGACGGCGTGTTCCTCGGCGGCATCGTGTGCAACAACGGCGGCAAGCTGATCAAGGACATCAAGGCCGGCGCACCCAACGTCCAGCTGCTCGGTCCGGACGGATGGACGCCGATCTCGGCGACCATCGAGGGCGCAGGCGCCTCGGCGAACGACATGTACATCACGCAGCCGGGCGTCCCCGTCGACCAGCTGACGGGCGCGGGCAAGGAGTTCGTCGACGGGTTCACGGAGCAGTTCGGCAAGGCTCCCAACCCGTACACGGCGTACGCCGCGCAGGCTGCGGAAGTGCTGATCGCCGCGATCGAGAGTGGCGGCACCGACCGTGCCGCGGTCTCGTCCGCGCTCTTCGAGACCGACATCTCGGACGGCATCGTCGGCAGCTTCCAGATCGACGAGAACGGCGACACGACGCTCGGCACGGTCTCCGTGTACCAGGTCAAGAGCGGAGAAGAGACGTTCGTGAAGACCGTCACGCCGGAGCTCGAGTTCGTCGAGGGCAGCTAGCAGTCCAGTTCATCGAATCCATCGGGGGAGGACACTTGTCCTCCCCCGATGCGTCGAAGGGAGCAAATGGCAACGCAGGCCCGGCGTCTTCCGTTTCCCACCCTCGCCCACCGGCTTCCCGAGTACCTGGTGCCGGCGCTCGGGATCTTCCTTCTCGGCCTGCTCGTCATCTGGCTCGGCGTCAACCTCATCAAGACGCCGAGTGACTTCTACCGCCTCTTTCTGATCGGGCTGACGAACGGGGCCATCTACGGCCTCGTCGCGCTCGGCTACTCGCTCGTCTACGGCATCCTCGAGCTGATCAACTTCGCCCACGGCGACGTGTTCATGCTCGGCGGGATGCTCGTCGCGACGATGGTCTCGAGCTTCGCGCTCGCAGGCGAGTCGGGGCTCTACCTGTGGGTGATGGTCCTGGTGATGCTCGTGATCGTGATGGCGTTCTGCGCCGTCCTCAACACGAGCATCGAGCTCGTCGCGTACCGCCGGTTACGGCACGCTCCGCGGCTCGCGCCGCTGATCACGGCAATCGGGATGTCGTTCATCCTCCAGAACGTCGGCCTGGTCTGGAAGGGCCCGCGGCCGACCTCGGTCGACTCGATCCTGCCGAAGGGCGAGGTCTTCACGATCGCCGGCGTCCCCTACACGTGGGACAAGCTGATCGTCCTGCTCTTCACGGTCCCGACCCTCGTCCTCCTGATGCTGCTCGTCCAGCGGACGAGGCAGGGGAAGGCGATGCGGGCCACCGCCCAGGACCGGGACGCCTCGGCGATGATGGGCATCAACGTCAACCGGACGATCTCGTACACGTTCTTCATCGCGGGTGGCCTGGCCGGATCCGCCGCGCTCCTCTACGCCCTGTACTTCACGAACGTCCGCTACACCGAGGGCTTCCGGCTGGGCCTGATCGCGTTCACCGCCGCCGTTGTCGGCGGCATCGGGAACCTCCCCGGTGCGGTCCTCGGCGGGCTGGTGATCGCGATGATCGAATCGTTCAACAACGGGCTCTCGTGGGCGACCCCGGGGAGCGACTGGACGCAGTCGATCATCTTCGCGCTCCTGATCATCATCCTCGTCTTCCGGCCCGAGGGCCTGCTGGGAGAGCGGACGCCAGAGGGCGGGTGACGATCTAGATGAACATTCCGGGCCTGCCCGTGGACCGCCGCAGCGAGTTCGACCGACAGCTCCGGCATCGTGGGATCCGGGGCGGCATCGCGGCCCTCGCGGCGATGGTGCTGGTCGTGATCTTCTCGGGCTTCACGACCTCGCTGATCGTGGCCGCGCTCGTCTTCCTCGTCCTGTACGCCGTGCCGTGGGACCTGATCCGGTACGGCAAGTACGTCGTCACCGGGGCCGCGATCGTGCTCGCGATCCTCTACCCGTACTACCAGGACTCCCTGTTCGAGATCCCGCTGTTCGGGCCGTTCCCGTCCGTCGACACGGCGGTGACGATGACGATCTACATCATGATGGCGATTGGCCTGAACATCGTCGTCGGCTACGCGGGCCTGCTCGACCTGGGCTACGTGGCGTTCTACGCGGTCGGCGCCTATACGGCGGGCTGGCTCGCGTCGGGCCACTTCCAGCAGGTGAAGGTTCACATCGGCTCGGCCGGCGTCAACCCGGAGCTCCGCGGCATTCACATCAACATGTGGGTGGTGCTCCTGATCGCGGGCTGCCTCACTGCGATCGCGGGCATCCTCATCGGCCTCCCGACGCTGCGCCTCCGCGGCGACTACCTCGCGATCGTGACCCTGGGATTCGGGGAGATCATCCCGCAGTTCGTCCGCAACGCAGACAACCTCCACGGCTTCGACCTCACCCACGGCACGTTCGGGATCAACCCGATCGACACGCCCGGCTTCGGCATCGGCCTGAACAACGCCCTCGGCCTTCCGATCAACTTCC
>DASZOO010000163.1:0-44360 GCA_035550775.1 Actinomycetota bacterium
GTCGCTACGCGATCGCTGCCGCGACGGCCTGCGGCCGCCCTTGACCCCGGAGCCTCCACGGCCCCTCGGCAGGGCACCAACGGGCAGGCACACCCCGCCTGCCCGGCCCGGCGCGCCACCCCCGGGCACCCGGCCCCCCGGTGGAAAGCCAATCGAGACGGCTCCGCCGTCGCCATCCCCCAGGAAGGGTGCGCGGCGCAGGCTACGGGGCCGCCCCTCCGGCCCCAAGGGTCGCTACGCGATCGCTGCCGCGACGGCCTGCGGCCGCCCTTGACCCCGGAGCCTCCACGGCCCCTCGGCAGGGCACCAACGGGCAGGCACACCCCGCCTGCCCGGCCCGGCGCGCCGCGCACCCCGTGCCCAAGTTCCGAGACCCACACCGATGCCGGCAGCTGCCAACCCGAGCAGGGAAACAAGCCCAATCCGGGACCCGGATCACCCACACAAACCTTAGGAGTCCCCAAGTTTGCGGGCGTGCAGGTCACGACGGCGGACGCGTGCCGTTCCCCGGCGGGCACTGCCGCTCTTGACACCCGGGTGGACTCCGCTGGCGCGTTCTGGCTGCTGCCGGCGTGGAATCAAGACCAGAACGCGCCAGCCAACGGCGAGGGCGGGCGTAGGGTTTGTCTGTGGACCGTCGTATCTTCGGCATCGAGAACGAGTACGGCGTCACGTGCACCTTCCGGGGGCAGCGGCGCCTCTCGCCCGACGAGGTTGCCCGCTATCTGTTCAGGCGCGTCGTCCACTGGGGGCGCTCCTCGAACGTGTTCCTCGAGAACGGCGCCCGGCTCTACCTCGACGTGGGCTCCCACCCCGAGTACGCCACCCCCGAATGCGACGTCGTGAAGGAGGTCGTGGCCCACGACAAGGCGGGAGAGCGGATCCTCGAGGCCCTGCTCGGTGCGGCCGAGATGCGACTCCACGAGGAAGGCATCTCCGGACAGGTGTACCTGTTCAAGAACAACACCGATTCGGCCGGCAACAGCTACGGCTGTCACGAGAACTACCTCGTGGGCCGTCACGGCGAGTTCGCGCGTATGGCCGACGTGCTGATCCCGTTCTTCGTGACCCGCCAGATCTGGTGCGGCGCGGGCAAGGTGCTGCACGGGCCGCGAGGAGCCCAGTTCTGCCTCGCGCAGCGCGCCGAGCACATCTGGGAGGGCGTCTCGAGCGCCACGACGCGGTCGAGGCCGATCATCAACACACGCGACGAGCCGCACGCCGACGCGGAGCGGTTCCGTCGCCTGCACGTGATCGTTGGCGACTCGAACATGAGCGAATGGACCACGTTCATGAAGGTCGGCATCACCGACCTCGTGCTGCGCATGGTGGAGGGGAACACGGTGATGCGCGACCTCTCGCTCGAGAACCCCATCCGCGCGATCCGCGAGATCAGCCACGACACCTCGTGCACCCGTGCCGTGAAGCTCGCGAACGGCCGTGAGCTCTCGGCGATCGAGATGCAGGTCGAGTACTACGAGAAGACCGAGCGCTTCATCGAACGCCGAGGCGCCGACGAGGTCTCGAAGGTCCTGCTGCGCGAGTGGCGCGAGGCGCTCGACGCCCTGATCGACGGCGAGCCCGAACGGCTCGTGCGCAAGGTCGACTGGGTGACGAAACGCACGATGATCGAGCGCTACATGGCCAAGAACGACCTCGCTCTCGCCTCGCCGAAGGTCGCCCTGCTCGACCTGAGCTACCACGACGTGAACCGATCGCGCGGTCTGTACTACCTGCTGGAGAAGGCCGGCAAGGTGGATCGGGTCACGAACGATGCGCAGGTGAACATCGCGATGCGGGAACCACCCCAGTCCACCAGGGCGAAGTTGCGGGGCGACTTCATCAAGCAGGCGAAGGCGAAGCGCCGCGACTACACCGTCGACTGGGTGCACCTGAAGCTGAACGACCAAGCGCAGCGCACCGTGCTCTGCAAGGACCCGTTCCGCAGCGTCGACGAGCGCGTCGAGCAGCTGATCGCCCACATGTGAGCGGCCCAACGCTCACCGGCACGGAGCGGAGGTCAGGCGTCGTCGCGGATCGTCGGCTTCGACCCGTGGAACGTCGCCAGGTCGTTCAGGGCCCGAACAGCAGCGTCGCGAGGGTGGCGGTGCCCAGCACGAGGCCGGCGCCCCCCAGCCCCGCGACGACCCACAGGGGCAGCGGAGCGAATCCGCCCGCGCCGAGCTGCCGTTCCACGACCCGCTGCCTGATCGCACCGTAGACCACCAGGAAGACACCCAACACCCCGTATCCGATGCCGAGCAGGCGGTAGGCCAGCCGGTTGGAATCGAGCAGCACGGGCAGCACCCGGCCGACCCCGAGGCTCACCGCGATCGCCGCCAGCCCCGAACGCACCCAGGCCAGGAAGGTGCGCTCCTCTGCCAGGAACGTGCGCCGACTGGCGTCGATCGCCGGCTCCCGCGCTGGATCGGCCGACCCCATCGGTGCATCGTGCCACACGGGAAGCGCGAGCCGCTCAACGCCAGCGCCGGTTGCCCGACGCGATGCGCCCGGCAAGCACCCCCGTGGCCGCGGCCGTCAGCTCGTCGAGCGTCGAGCCGGCGGGGTCTCGTCCCTCGAGCCCGGCCCGTGGGTCGACCTCGACGACGTGATGCGAGGTGAAGAGGCCGAGATTCTCCGCGATCGTGCGCAGCCCGTCTCGTTCGGCCTCGACCGAAGGGATCGCGACGTCGAGGTCCACCCAGCAGCCCTCGAGCATGCGGTGGGCCGCGGCCGGGTCGCCGAAGGGAACCACGGGGAGCGGGCGACCGTCGAGCGCCCGGGCCGTGACGAGCGCGTCACACGCTGCCTCGGGCCTCACGACGATCAGGAGCACCTCCGACGTTCGGGCGGCATGCAGGGCGCCGGCGCCCATGGGCCCGGAGCCGATGTCGACGGCGCCGACGTCGGCACCTCCGGCGCGGATCGAGCCCGTGGTCACCAGGGGGGCGAGTGCCTCGGCCGTGAGCACGACCACGGGCGTGTTCCGCAGCCCGCCGGGGTCGACCTCACGGGCCGACCTGCCGAGAGGAACCCGGACCTCCCTGGCCTCGACCCCGACCACGACCTCCGTGACCGCCTGGAACGAGCCGTCCGCGAGACGTTCGACTCGGATCACGCTGCTCCTCGGAGGGCCGACATCGCGAGGCTATGATGCCCGACGATGACGGGCGAGGAACGGATGGAGCCGCTCGAGCGGCTGCTGAACCTCGTCGGCCTCCTGCTCGAGACGTCGACGCCGCTCACCTTCGAGCAGATCCGGGACACCCTCGATGCCTATCGAGCCGACAAGGTCGACAGCGCCAAGCGGATGTTCGAGCGTGACAAGGACCAGCTGCGTGAGTTCGGCATCCCGCTTCGGCTCGTCGACACCGACGTCTGGGGCACCGAGCAGGGGTACATCATCCCGAAGGACGAGTACTACCTCCCGGAGGTTGCCTTCACACCCGAGGAGCTGGGCGCGCTCCTCGTGGCGGCACAGAGCGGAGGGGAGAACACACGCGCGGAGCAGGCCGCGCGCAAGCTGCTGTACGGGGCCGACGGCGGGGTGCTGGCCGGGCTCGCCGGTGGGCCGCTGGCGTCGGGCTCCGATGCCCGCAGCGCCCTGGTGCTCGAGTGCGCGGACGCGGCGCAGCGGCGACGCCGGGTCGGATTCGGCTACCGCACGTCGCAGGGTGAACACGGCCGTCGCACCGTCGACGCCTTCGCCATGGTCTTCAGAGGCGGTCACTGGTACCTGGTCGGTCGCGACGACGACCGTGACGACGTGCGCGCCTTCCGCCTGTCGCGGTTCACGGGCGACGTCGAGGATCTCGGCGCCGGAGCGGCGCCGCCCGACGGGTTCCGCGCCGCGGACCACGTGCAGGCCGGCGCGTGGACGGCAGCGGGCGAGGACCATGCCCTGATCTCGTTCTCTCCCGCGGTGGCCTGGTGGGCCGTGGGGTCGTTCGCCGGAGCCCGTGAAGACCACGCCGAGCCAGACGGCTGGGTCGTGGTCGACGTGCCGATGGCGGATGTGACATCGCTCGCCTCGCTCGTGTTGCAGTTCGGTCCCGACGCAGTCGTTCGCTCGCCGGATCTCCTGCGGGACGAGATCGTCCGCAGACTGGAGGCCGTGGGTGGCTGAACGCCGGCGAGCCAGCCCCCCGAGGACCGCCGACCGGCTCGGCCGCATGCTCGTCATCGTGCCGTATCTCGTGCGGCATCCCGGGTCCTCGCTCGGCGACGTCGCCGCGTTGTTCGACGTGAAGCCCGAGCAGTTGCGTCGCGACCTCGACCTGCTGTTCATGTCGGGCCTTCCCCCGTACGGCCCCGGTGACCTGATCGACGTCGAGGTCGACGAGGACGATCACATCTGGATCACCATGGCCGATCACTTCTCCCGCCCCCTGCGTCTGAGCCGGTCCGAGGCCCTCGCTCTCACCCTGCGGTCCGCCGAGCTGCTCGCCACCCCCGGCCTGCCCGAGGCTCCGGCGCTCGCCGGCGCCCTTCGGAAGCTGCGCGAGGCGCTCGGCCCCGAGACCGCCGGCAGCGACGACGCGATCGCGACGGCTGAGGCCGGGCGGCCCGCCGAGCATCTCGAGCACCTGCGGCGAGCCGCGCGCGAGCACGAGCGCATCACGATCGAGTATTTCGCGGGCTCGACCGGTGCATGGTCGACCCGCGACGTGGAGCCCGAGGAGGTCTTCTCGGCGATGGGGAACTGGTACGTCGCCGCATGGGATGCAGGGGCCGACGACGAGCGGTTGTTCCGTGCCGACCGCATCCGAACGGTCACGCGGACCGGGTTCCGATTCGAACCACGGGGGCTGGAAGGGGCGGGCAGGGCCTTGTTCACCCCCACCGGAGACGAGGTGCCGGTCAGGCTCCGTCTCGCGCCAGACGCGAGGTGGGTCGCCGAGTACTACGTCGTTGAGGACCCCGCCGAGCTCGACGGCGGCTGGCTGGAGGTGACGCTTCCGACGGCAAGGATGGAATGGGTTGCAGCGCTACTACTCCGCCTCGGGGATGCCGCGGAGGTCATCGCTCCGATCGAGGCGAGGGAAGCCGTCGCCGAACTCGCTCGCCGGACGCTGGCGCACTATCGCTGAGCGGCTTCGCGGCCTGGTTCGAACGGCCGCCGGACCGCCCCTCGAAGGTGAGGGCTCCGGTGGGTCGAGTTGGGTAGCCCCGATCCGGTCGGAGACTCTCAAGGCCTGGGCGAACAGGGCCGATAGCTCCGGTGAGATGACAACGATCCGGACAACGTGCCCCAGGTGTGGTGAGGTCGACATGGGCCCCGAGGCGATCATGCTCTCGGTGCGCCAGAGCGGCCGTGAAGGCAGCTACCGATTCACGTGCCCGAACTGTGCCGACGACGTGGAGAAGCGCGCCGACCGGAAGATCGTGGCCCTGCTGGTCTCGGCAGGCGTGGATATCGAGCAGTCCGAGAGCGACCAGATGCTCTTCGACGACGAGGAGATCGGTCCACGGAGCGCGATACCGCAGGGGCCCGTCTTCTCGATCGACGACGTGATCGAGTTCCACTACCTGCTCGAGGACGACCGCTACATCGAGGAGTTCCTGGCCTCGAGCGGCGGCGGCGCCTGAGCGACCCGCCTCCGGCGATCGACGACCTGCGGGCCTCGAGCCCTCGTGTAGCATCGCCGCGTGGACACCTGGCTCATCGTGTGGTTCGTGATCGGCATCGTCTCCACGATCGCCGTCCTCGCCTTCCTGATCGCCTTGATCCGGCACCTGATCGTGCTGGGGCGGACCGCGCGGCTGATGCAGGACGAGCTCTCGCCGGTCGTGCAGGAGATCTCCGCCCAGGGCACCCGAGCGAGCTCGCGAGCCTCCCGCCTGGGACCTCGACGGTAGGATTGAGGCGGGGCCGCGGCCCCTCGTGACAGATGCTCAACATCGGACCGCCGGAGCTCATCCTCATCTTCGTGATCGCCCTCGTGATCGTGGGCCCACAGCGGCTGCCCGAGCTCGCCCGAACGGTTGGCAAGGGGCTTCGTGAATTCCGCAAGATGCAGGACGAGGTCAAGGATCTCGTGAACACGGGCATGGGCGACGAGTTCAAGGAGACCGCGGCAGAGCTGAAGCGGACCGCTTCCGACCTCAAGAGCGCGACCGACGTGCGGTCGGCGTTCCGCGAGGACTCCGACCGCACGCGGCCCCGCCGCCACGCTCGCGACGACGGCCCCGCGACCGTCTCGGCGACCCCCGAGCCCGACACCGACGTCCCGCCTCCCGCTGCGCCGGTCGACGCCGACGACACGGGTCGCGACGAGTGAGCCTCGCCGGATGCGGCTGATCCCCAGGTCCCTCCGGCGATCGGAGGCCGAGCGCACCGGCACGATGTCGGTGATGGAGCACCTGGAGGAGCTCCGCCGGCGCATCGTGATCGCCGGCATCGCGGTGCTCGTCGGGGCCGTCGTCGGCTGGTTCCTCTATCCGACGGTGCTCGACGTGCTGAGGGACCCCTACTGCGAGTTCTGGCGAGACCATCCGGACCTGCGGGCGACCGATTCGTGCGCTCTCGTGTTCAACAGCCCGGTGGGCGCGTTCCTCACGAAGCTGAAGATGGTGGGCTTCATCGGGCTCATCGTCGCGCTCCCGGTGGTGCTCTATCAGCTCTGGGCGTTCATCGTCCCGGGTCTCACGAGCCGGGAGAAGAAGTGGTCGATCCCGTTCATCCTGACATCGACGCTCCTGTTCCTGCTCGGAGCGGCGTTCTCGGTCTGGACCCTGCCCAAGGCGCTCGATTTCCTGCTGGGGTTCGGAGGGGAAGGAGTCAAGCCCTTGGTGTCGTTCGACACCTACGTCGGATTCGTCACGCTCGTGACCCTGGCGTTCGGGGTGTCGTTCCTGTTCCCCGTGATCCTCGTGTTCCTCGAGGCGGTCGGGGTGCTCTCGTGGCAGCGGCTGGCCTCGTGGCGGCGATGGGCGATCCTGGGCATCTCCGTCTTCGCGGCGGTGATCACTCCCAGCGGTGATCCCTACACGATGCTCGCGATGATGATCCCGATGTACGTGTTCTACGAGGCCTCTATCATCATCGGCCGGATCATGACACGGACCAGAGCGACGAGGTAGCACGACATGGCGATCAAAGGCAAGAAGCGATCGAAGCAGCGTTCGTCGCCGAGGCCGCCCAGGCGAGAGCCGGTGGCGCCGCCGACCCCGTTCCTGCGGCGGCGATGGGTGCAGCTGACCGCGGGGTTCCTGGTCGGGGCCCTCGCGATGGTCGTGCTGGTGTGGGTGACGAACACCCTCCGCGCCGACGAGGCCGAGGCGGCGAGCGAGGGCGACGCGGCCAACCGACTGGCCGCCGCCACCGCCTACCAGCAGGCGGTGCGCGGGGCGTTCAGCCAGGTCGGCGTCGTCGATCCCGGCGTCGCCCCTACGATCTTCGCCGAGATGGACGCCGCACTCGATGCCCTGGCCGAGGGGAACCCGCCCGCCAACGCCGAGGCCACGTTCGAGCAGGCCATCGCCGACGCACGGGAGGCGAGCAGGGACCTGCGTGACTTCGACGTGGCCTCCACGATCGCCGATCAGGGTTTCGATGTCGTCGCCGCGACGTCGTTCACCAACTCGGCCCAGACGCTGGCTCAGGCGCTCGAGAGCTACCGACGATCGGCCGAGATCGCTGCGGCCGCGGAGAGGATCGGCGGATCGGAGGGCCGACGGCTCGCCGCGCTCGCCGTCGATCTGCGCGACGCGGCGCGTGCGGAGCTCGCCGACGGCTGGACCGAGTACCTCCAGGCGCTTCGCGCCGGCGGTATCCCCGAGGCGCCCACGACCGGCGGGATCGTGCCCGAGCTGCCCGGCGGCGGGGGATAGGCCCGGGCCGCGCGATGGGTGCATCCGCCCCCGTCGTCGTCGTCGCCAACCCGACCGCCGGCCGCGGGAAGGCCGGCAGGCGTATCGGGGCCGTGGATTCGATCCTGCGCTCGTTGCGGGTCGATCACGAGATCCGCGTCGCCGGGTCCGCCACCGAGATGCAGGAGACCTGCCGCTCCCTGGGGGAGGAGGGCGTCGAGATCGTGGCCGTGCTCGGCGGTGACGGCACCGTGTCGTGTGCCGCCAACGGGCTGCTCGGCACCGGGGCGGCCCTCGCGGTGCTGCCCGCGGGCACGGGCGACGACTTCGCCACGGCGATCGGCGCCGGATCGTTCCGCTCGGCCGTCACGCTGCTCTCCGATCCGAAGACCTCCGTGATCGACGTCGTGCACGTGCGAACGCAGGACGCGGAGCGATGCTTCGTGAACGTCGCCGGGGCCGGGTTCGATTCCGAGGTCAACGAGACCGCGAACGCGATGAGCGTGAACCTCGGCGGGACCGGCACCTACGTCGCCGCCCTGCTGAAGACGCTCTCCCGGTTCACGCCCGCCCGATACGACCTCACGATCGACGGTGAGCCGGCGACGCTCGATGCCATGTTGGTGGTGGTCGGCAACGGGCTCTCGTTCGGCGGCGGCATGAAGGTGTTGCCCGCGGCATCGATGGTCGACGGCGTGCTCGACGTGTGCATCGTCGAGGCTCTCTCGAGACCCGCGTTCCTGCGGGCCTTCCCCACGGTCTACACCGGCCGGCACGCGACCCACCCGAAGGTCCGGATGCTCCGCGCCGGCGCGGTGTCGATCGAGGCGAATCGGAGCCTGCCGGTGTACGCGGACGGTGAGCGTATGGGGCGGCTACCCGCCACGTTCGAGGTGCTGCCGGGAGCCCTGCCGGTCGTGGTGGGGCCTGAAGCGAAAGGGATCCGATGAGCGAGGCCGCCGACGGGGTGCTCTTGATCCACGCCTTCCCCCTCGACGTGACGATGTGGGAGGCCGAGGCCGAGTGGCTCGGGAGCGAGGGCTGGCGGGTCGCCGCCCCGTCGCTGCCGGGGTTCGGCGACGAGCCCGGCGTCGGGCCGGTGATGTCGATCGGCGCAGCCGCAGACCGGTGCCTGGGGGCGCTCGACACGGAGGGCATCGAGCGAGCGGTGGTCTGCGGCCTCTCGATGGGCGGCTACATCGCCTTCGAGCTGTGGCGGATGGCGCGGCAGCGGATCGCCGGCCTGGTGCTGGCGAACACTCGATCGCAGGCCGACACGGAGGAGGCTGCCGAGGGGCGCCGAGCCCTGGCCGCGCGGCTTCGGGCGGAGGGCAGCGCGTTCCTCGTCGCGGAACCTCCTCCGCTGCTGGCGGCACCACGGGGACAGGGCCGTTGGCCGTTCGTGCGGGAGGTGATCGCAGCGCAGCCGGCGGAGTCGATCGCGGCGGCGGCGGAGGGTATGGCGGAACGCCTGGATTCCACGCCCGACCTCGGCACGATCGACGTGCCCGCGCTGGTGCTCACCTCCGAGGGAGACACGCTGATCCCGCCCGAGGTGACCCTCGACATGGCTCGGCACATCCGGGGCGCGGGCGCGGCCACCTTGGGGGCCGCCGGCCATCTCTCGAACCTCGAAGCCCCGGAGGAGTTCCGGAAGGCCCTGAGCGGATTCCTCCGGGGCTTCGTCCGCGCCTGAGCTCACCGGACCGCCCGTAGACTGGGGACCGTGACCACGACCGCGGCGTTCGCCGCCCAGTTCCCGTTCGCCCTGGACGAGTTCCAGATGCAGGCCGCCCACGCGGTCGAGGACGGCATGTCCGTGCTCGTCGCGGCGCCCACCGGCAGCGGGAAGACGGTGGTGGCCGAGTACGCGATCGAGCGCGCATTGGCCCTCGCCGGCAAGGCCTTCTACACGACTCCGCTCAAAGCGCTCTCGAACCAGAAGTACGGCGATCTCGTCGCGAAGCACGGTGCGGCATCGGTCGGCCTGCTCACCGGCGACAACACGATCAATTCCGAGGCCCCGGTGGTCGTGATGACCACCGAGGTCTTGCGCAACATGCTCTACGAGCGATCCGGCACCCTCGAGGGGCTCGTCAGCGTCGTGATGGACGAGGTGCACTACCTCCAGGACCCGTATCGAGGCGCGGTGTGGGAGGAGGTGCTCATCCACCTGCCCCTGAGCGTGAGCGTCGTGTGCCTGTCGGCGACGATCTCCAACGCCGAGGAGTTCGGGGAGTGGATCGGCACCCTGCGCGGCGAGACGAGGGTGGTGATCGAGGAGCGGCGTCCCGTGCCGCTTGAGCACCACTACCTCGTCGGCCACCGTCTGCACCCGATGCACGTGGAGCAGGACGGCGTGCCGATCCCGAACCCGTACGTGATCTCCCTCGATCAGAACGAGCTGCGCACGAAGACGTACTACCGACGGAGCAGCGGTTACCCCCAGCACGAACGCATCTCCCGGCCTCGAGAAGGCCATCGTCGCGTGTACGTGCCCCGCCGGTCCGAGGTCGTCGAGGTATTGGAGGAGCAGGGGATGCTCCCCGCGATCTACTTCGTGTTCAGCCGGGCAGGCTGTGACCGAAGCGTGCGATGGATGCGGGAGGCCGGTGTCTCGCTCACGAGCCGGGCCGAAGCCGATCACATCCGCGAGCGAGCCGAGACGCGGGCGGCCTGGATCGACGAGGACGACCTCGTCACGCTGGGGTTCTACGACTTCCTCGAGGGGCTCACGGCGGGCGTCGCGGCGCACCACGCCGGCATGCTGCCGGTGTTCAAAGAGACGGTCGAAGAGCTGTTCGAGGCGGGGCTCGTGAAGGTCGTGTTCGCGACCGAGACGCTCTCGCTGGGCATCAACATGCCGGCGAAGACCGTCGTGATCGAGGATCTCTGGAAGTTCCAGGGTGAGCGTCACGAGCTGCTCACTCCCGGCGAGTACACCCAGCTCACGGGTCGAGCGGGCCGGCGAGGCATCGACGAGGTGGGTCATGCGGTCGTGCTGTACCAGAAGCACGTCGATTTCGAGCGTGTCGCCACCCTCGCTCAGCGCCGCACCTACGATCTCGTGTCGTCGTTCCGGCCCTCGTACAACATGGCGGTGAACCTGGCCCGCAACTACAGCGAAGAGCAGGCCCACCACCTGCTCAACAGCTCGTTCGCCCAGTTCCTGGCCGACCGGAAGATCGTGGGCCTCGAACGGGAGCGCCAACGCGACGCCGAGGCGATCGAGGGATATCGCGCGAACATGCGGTGCCATCTCGGCGACTTCGACGAGTACTGGTCCCTCGTCACGAAGGCGCGTCGGATGCGCGAGCGGGACCGGCAGAGCCACGAGAAGGCACGGACCGAGGCCGTGCGTGCCGCCGTGGGCAAGCTGCGTCCCGGCGAAGTGATCTCGGTGCCCAACGGGCGGCGGGGCGGGCTCGGTGTGATCGTGAGCTCGCGAGAGGGCAAGCCGACGGTGCTCACGCAGGACCGGCGATACTTCCGCCTCGCCGCGCGAGACTTCCGCGACCCCCCGACGGTGCTGACCCGGATCCCGCTGCCGCGCTCGGGGAGCGCCAGGAGCAGCCGCTACCGGCGTGACGTGGCGGCCAAGCTCGTTTCGCTGCACGTTCGATCCCCGAAGCCCCACCACCCACGCACCGACCCCGCCGTCGAGCGGGAAGCCGCGGGCCTCGACAGGCGTGCCTCGAAGCACCCGTGTCACCGCTGCCCGGAGCGAGCCAAGCACGAACGCTGGGCCCGGCGGATCGACGAGCGCGAAGCCTCGCTGTCGGGCATCGACCGGCGCATCCGGGTGCGGACCGAGACCCTGGCCCGTCAGTTCGATCGGGTCCTCTCCGTGCTCCGCACGCTGGGGTACGTGGAGGACTGGTCGGTCACGGAGAAGGGCCGCTCGCTCTCTCGCATCTACGGAGAGGGGGACATCCTGGTCGCGGAGGCCCTGGCTCGCGGCCTGTTCGACGGCCTGGAGCCCGCGGAGGTGGCGGCGCTGCTGTCCTCGGTCGTCTACGAAGGCCGGGAACGCGTGCCCCTGTCGGGCGACATGCCCACCGCCGAGACGAAGGAACGCTATGAGCGCCTGCTGCGAACGTGGCGCCGCATCCGGCGCACCGAGGACGAGCATCAGGTGCAGCTCTGCCGCGAGCTCGAGGCTGGCTTCGCGACGCCGATCTTCCACTGGGCGAGCGGCCGGCCGCTCGAGGAGGTGCTCGCCGAGACCGACATGGCCCCGGGAGACTTCGTGCGCAACTGCAAGCAGCTGGTCGACCTGTTGCGTCAGGTCGAGGAGGTCGCGACCCCCGGGGTCGCGTCGCTGTTCGGGCGCGCGAGGTCCGCCGTGGTGCGCGGCGTCGTCGCCTACACCGGCCTCTAGCTACGATGCGGCGATGACCAGCCCCTTCGGAAGCCTCGCCGTGATCGCCGATCCGTCGGCCGGCAACGGCGGCGTGGGGGACCGGCTGCCCGCGCTGCAGCGAGCGCTCGATGCCGCCGACCTCGACTTCCGGCTGAACGTCGCCGAGGAGCGGGGACACGGCACCCTCCTCGCGTCGTCGGCGCTCGACGAGGGATACCGATACGTGGTGGCCGTGGGCGACGACGCCAGCGTGCAGGACGTCGTCAACGGCCTGTTCCGCGACGGCTCGCCGATCGTCGAGGAGCCCGTGCTCGGGGTCGTCGCCGCCGACGCGGGGAACGACCTGCTTCGGAGCTTCGGCTTGCCGGGGGACATCGAGGGTGGGGTGCGCCACCTCACGGGCGACGCGACGTATCCGTTCGATGTGATGCGAGTCACCTGCACGGGCGCCGACGGACAGCGGCTCGATCGGTATGCCCACAACCTCGCGCAGATCGGCCTCGGCGCGAACGCGGAGCTCGCGCGCAGGAGGATGCCGACGTGGCTGGGAGACCGGCGGCGCCGGTTCCTGGGGTTCTGGCGAGGGTACGTCGGCACGAAACGGAGCGCGCTGCGGATCGGCTACGACACCAAGTGGTGGGAAGGTGTGGGCTTCCACGTGGTGATCGGCAACGGTCAGTTCACGTCCGGCGTGCGCCTGTCCCCGCGGTCCTACCCGGGCGACGGCGTCCTGGATGCGCTCGTCTTCACGGGCCAGAAATCCGATGCCTACACGATGATGCCGCGCATCATGCGGCACGGTGGGCACGTGCCCGACGACGCGATCAAGGAGCTCCGGGCCAAGATCCGGTTCTCGATCGAGTCCGATCGAGCCCTTCCGGTGGTCGCCGACGGAGAGCCGCTGGGCGCCACGCCGGCGGCGTTCCAGGTCGTGCCTCGGCAGATCCTGCTGAAGCTGTAGGAGCCACCGTGGATGCTCGCCTCACCGATCGCATGACCCGAGCCGCCGAGCAAGCGGCCTCGCAAGGCTTCGAGGCTCTCGTGATCGCGCCGTCACCCGATCTGGTCTACCTCACGGGGTACGATCCGATGCCGCTCGAGCGGCCCACGCTGCTGGTGCTGCGGGTCGGCGCCGCCCCCACGATGCTCGTACCGGAGCTGGAGCATCCGCTCGCTGCGTCCTCCCCGGGGGCCGCCGCGATCGAACTCGTCAGCTGGCCCGACGACGAGGACCCGTACGCCGAGGCGGCGCGTCTGCTGCCGGCGCGAGGCAGGCTCGCGATCGCCGACCGGCTCTGGACGTCCCACCTGCTCGGGCTCCAGCGCACCCTGCCCCAGGTCGCGTTCGAGCCGGCATCGTCGGTGATGGGACGACTGCGTGCGGTGAAGGACCCCGACGAGCTCGCCGCGTTGCGCCGAGCGGCCCGGGGGGCCGACGAAGCGTTCCGGGCGATCTGCACGGCGCCCTTCCTGGGCCGGCGCGAGGAAGAGGTCGCGGCCGATCTCGCGGATCTCCTCGTCCGCAACGGGCACGCGAGGGCCGACTTCACGATCGTGGCGAGCGGCCCGAACGCCGCGTCGCCGCACCACGAACCCGGCGGACGCACCATCCTGCCGAAGGACGCCGTCGTGATGGACTTCGGCGGTGAGCTCGCCGGATACTACAGCGACACGACCCGAACGGTGGTGGTGGCAGAGCCACCCGCGGGCTTCGAGCGCGTGTACGAGACGGTTCGCAGAGCCCAGATCGCCGCGTGCGAGTCGGTGGCTCCGGGCGTCGAGGCGCAGGACATCGATCGTGTGGCCCGCCGCGTCATCGACGAGGCCGGGCTGGGAGCGCGGTTCATCCACCGCACGGGTCACGGCATCGGCCTCGAGGTGCACGAGCCCCCGTACCTCGTGGAGGGAAGCGACTGGGCCCTCGAGACCGGCACGACGTTCTCCGTCGAGCCCGGCGTCTACCTCGAGGGGGAGTTCGGCGTTCGGATCGAAGACATCGTGGCGGTCACCGCCGACGGGGTGGAGCGGCTGAACCGCTCGACGCGCGATCTCCAGGTCGTGGAGTAGCCCGTCGGATCCACCGGAGCGCGGATCCGGTCAGCCGCTCGGCCTGACTCGCGTTCCCTCGGCCGTGTCCATGACCTCGAGCCCCATCGCCGTGAGCTCGTCGCGAAGGCGGTCGCTCTCGGCGTAGTTCTTCGCCGCCCGGGCCGCGTCGCGTCGCGCCATCAGCTCGAGGGCCTCCCCGGGTGGGGTCCAGCCACTCGTCGCCTCCCGCTCGAGGTCGAGCCCCAGTACGGCGTCCCACGAGGCGAGCAATGCGTACCGCTCGCCATCGGAGACGTCGCCTCCGCCCACGACCTCGTTCACGACCACCAAGGCCGACGGCAGGTCCAGGTCGGCAGCCACGGCGTCGCGGAAGCGAGCGTCGTAGGCCACCGCGGCTTCACCCAGGCGGTCGGAGGGTGACCCCCAGTCGGCCATGCGCCGGCGCAGCTGCTTGACCTTCGCGTCGGCCGTCTGCATGGCCTCCCAGGTGAAGTCCATCTCCGAGCGGTAGCGCGTCTGGAACGTCAGCCACCGGAACGAGAGCGGATCGATGCCCCGGCGCGTCAGGTCCTCGACGTGCACCACGTTGCCCGTGGACTTCGAGATCTTCTGCCCCGACTGGCGCAGGTGGCCGCCGTGCACCCAGATCGAGACCACCTGATGGCCGACGGCGGCCTCGCTCTGGGCCACCTCGTCTTCGTGGTGAGGGAACCGCAGGTCGTTGCCGCCCGTGTGGATGTCGAAGCGGTCGCCGAGGTATCGCATCGACATCGCCGAGCATTCGATGTGCCACCCTGGGAAGCCCATGCCCCAGGGGGAGTCCCATTTCATCAGACGCCCCGGACCCGCGGCCTTCCACAGTGCGAAGTCGGCCGGATGTCGTTTGGCCGGGTCGGATTCCAGCTCGCGATGGCCCTCGCGCAGGTGGTCGAGCGTGTTCCCGCTCAGCTTGCCGTACCCGGGGAACGACGTGACGTCGAAGTAGACGCTTCCCGAATCGACCACGTACGCGTGGCCTCGATCGATCAGTATCTGCGTGAGCTCGATCATCTCCGGGATGTGATCGGTCGCCTTCGGGTACTCGTCGGCGGGGCGGATGCCGACGGCCTCGGCGTCGGCGAACACAGCCTCGGCGTACTTCCCGGCGATGTCGAGGGGGGTGAGCCCCTCGTCCTCCATCGCCAGCAGCATCTTGTCGACGGCCCCGGGTGAGGCCTCGTCGGTCATGTGCCCCACGTCGGTGATGTTCATGATCTGGGTGACCCGGTACCCCTCGAACTCGAGACCGCGACGGATCAGGTCGCCGAGCATGAACGTACGGAGGTTCCCGAGATGCGCGAAGCGGTAGACGGTGGGCCCGCACGTGTACATCGTGACCAGCCCGTCGTGCACGGGACGGACCTCTTCGACCTCACGCGTGAGCGTGTTGTACAACCGCATGCGCGTGAGCTTACCGTCGCGCTCGCCGTGCTTAGTCGTCGTCGGGACGTGGCGGGGAGTCGAAGTCGTGCCGCAGCTGCGGCCGCTCGCTCAGTGGCCGGCCCGCGGGAGCGGCCGCGACCTCGACCGGCGGGGGCGGCACCGGCACGGGGATCCTCACCTCGACGCCGCCGTGCTCCTTGTGGGCTCGCAGCACCGCATCGTGGTACCGCTCGAGCATCTGGCGGAACGCGGGGTCGTGATAGGGGCGGCCGTCGACGGTCGGACCTCTCGTGCCCTCGATGATCGCCTCGACGTCGTCGCCGGTGATCGTCTTCTCGGCCTCGAGCGCGTGCGCCAGCGCGAGCACGTCGCCACGATGCTCATCGAGCAGCTGCGCCGTGCGCTCGTAGAGCTCCCCGAGCTTCTCCTCGACGCTGCGGCCGAACGTCGAGTCGAACATCGCCCGGTCGGCCCCGGTCTCCAGCGCCTGCGCCCCGCGCATCCCGGCGAGGGTCACGGACCGAGAGGCCAGCGTGTCGCCCATGGCATAGAACGCGAGCGCCTGGGTCGTCATCGCGGTGGCCGCGTTCATGTCGCCGCCGACGCCCATCGAGTGGTCGCCGTCGAAGAACATCCGTTCGCCCGCCAGCGACGCGAGCGCCGTCATGACGTCGATCTCCCGTTCCGTGCGCCACTGCACGAACTGGTCTTCGGGCGGGATCGACGACACGAACCCACCCACGTCGCCCCGTCGCTCGATCGTGGCCATGTCGATCACGGCGTGCTTGCGCAGGCGGTAGGCCACGATCGCGTGGCACGCCTCGTGCACCGCGACCGAGTGACGTTCCCGCTCGATGTACTCGTGATCGTCGGGCAGCCCGTGCTGCTTCAGCTGCTTGGCCTTCACCACATCGGCGAACGTCACCGTGTCGCGGTCGTCGCGGATCGCGATCACGAGCCCCTCGTTCACGATGTCCTTGATCGACGCGCCCGAGAAGTACGGCGTGATCGTCGCGAGCTTGTCGATCTGTTCGTCGTTGATGTCGTTCGAGACCTTCGCGAGGTAGTACTCGAACGTCGCACGCCGCCCGTCCTTCTGGGGGTAGCCGACCTTGTACTGGCGGTCGACACGGCCCGGTCGCAGCATCGCGGGGTCGAGCGTGTTCGGCATGTTGGTCGCGAAGATGTGCAGGATCCGGTACTTGGGCGGGGGCTTGGGCTTCATGCCGAGGAGCTTCCGGATCTTGTTGATGAGTCCCTTGGGCTTGGTGAGCCCGGACATCTCCGCGAGCAGCGCCTGCAGGGTGCCCATGCCGCCGCCACCCATGCCCGCGCCCATGAAGATCCGCTCCTCGTACGGCGTTCCCGGGGCGGACGCGGCGGTCGCCGCGCGGAACGTGCTGTCACGCCCAGCCTCGGAAACGTAGGCGAGCCCGTTGCAGGACGGCGAGGTCGACCAGGGTGAGACCGGCGCGTACCCGGTCGCGACCCCCTGGCCGCGGCTGCCGAGGGAATCGGCCTCGTCGATGAACACGATCGCGCCGCCGTAGCGCATCGACAGCTTGCGGAGCTTCCGGTAGAGCGACCGAACCTTCAGGATGCCGACACCCATGAACATGTTGATGAACGCCCCGGCGTCGACGTTCACGAACGGCTTGGCCGTCTCGCCCGCCACCGCCTGCGCCATCAGCGTCTTGCCCGTGCCGGGAGGTCCCCACAGCAGGATGCCTCCGGGCACGTAGCCGCCCCGCGACTCGATGGCCTCGGGATCGTCGAGGAAGACCAGCGTCTCCTTCAGCTGCCCGAGCGCCGCGTCCTGACCCTTCACGTCGTCGAACCGCGTCTCGATCTCGTCGGGCATGATCGTGTCGATGCCGCCGCGGGACAGGAACCAGAACAACCCGACGAACTGGAAGATCACGAAGAAGAACGCGAACGCGAGCTGCAGGACGAACGGCAGCGCGACCACGAGACGGGCCGGCGCCTCGATGAGCCCGAGCCACACCGGCTCGGTGCCGAAGATGCGGCCCAGGAGCGTGCTCAGCACGAGCAGGAACAGCACGACCTTGAACGCCCGGGCGGCCCGGTACCGCGTGTAGTCGCGCATCCTTCCGAGCTGCCGGTCGGCCCCGCCGAAGACCGACTGCTGCCAGAACCGGTAGTAGCCCTTCGAGCGTTCCTCGATGAAGTAGTGGATCTGCCTCAGGAACTCGAGACCCATCAGGGCCAGCAGCCACCAGTAATCGGTGATCGCCGTCCGCACCGCATCGATGAAGGGCCCGTCGAGTGGGCGCACCGTGGTGCTCCAGACGACGGCGAGTCCGGCGAGCCAGAGGATGCCGAGGAACAACAGCAGCTTGATGCGGTCCCACAGCACCGCCTTCGCGCGGGTCGCACGTTCGGACGCGCGGGGCCGGGAAGGCCGGTCGGCCAGGATCTTGGAGTTGGAGCCGTTGGAGCTCACGCGATCACCGCCCAGGAGTTGATCACCGATTCGATGTCACCGCGGTTGCGGCCGTAGCACTCGGCACTGCAGAGCACGGCGAGCACGTACACGCGGTCGGAAGCCGGATCCATGTACGCGGTCTGTGAGATCTGCACGAACCGATCGTCCAACAGGACCGAGCTGCCGCCCGACGGGGCGTTGCCCTCGAGCGCCGAGGCCCAGATCTGTGCCTCGAAGTGCAGGCCGCGGAACCCGTCCTTCTCGATCCGGTCGTCGTAGGCCAAGATCTGGACCGCCTCGCGCCCCACCTGGTCCTGGATCGTGTCGATGGGAACGATCAGGTTCCGGAGCGCGCCGTAGTTGATGCCGTCACGCTGCTCCGCCGTCAGGCGCAACACGGCGGCGATGCCTTGCGGAAAGTCGGAATGGAATCCCTGCTGGCTCATCACGTGTTCGACCGCGGGCGAGGGATCTCCATCGATCCCGATCAGCCACTCGACGGGGTCGGGCGTGCTCGCCGTCGGACCGGAAGGCTCGCCCTGCAAGGCGGCCTCGTCGAACACGGTCCAAGCGATGGGCACCTTGAAGGCCGTGCGCGCCTCCGTGTTCCGCACGTATTCGTAGCTCGGCGACCCGCACGCAGCCAGGACCAACGACCCGAGCACGAGCGCGGTTCCGAGGATGCGGCTGCCGTGCCTCATCGGCTCATCATCCCACGCTTGATCCGGAGTGGGACCCCCTACCGATCCATATCGGCGGTCCCGGCAGCGAACCGAAGCGCGGGTCAGGTGTGCAACGGCCGGCGCTCGAAGGGGATCGAGAGCGCGATCGTCGTGCGGGTGGCGACGTTCCCCTTCTCGCGCAGGCGCCGGATCAGATCCTCGAGGTCGGCCGTCGTGCGTGTTCGCACCTTCAGCACGTAGTTCGTCTCGCCGGCCACGCTGAAGCAGTCCTCGACCTCGGGGAACTCGGCGACCCGCTCGGGCAGGTCGTCGGGCTGGCGAGGATCCAGCGGCGACGCCGCGATCAGCGCGGTCACGTACAGGCCCAGCGCCTCGGGGTCGATCACCGCCGAGTAGCCACGGATCACGCCCTGGTGCTCCAGCTTGCGAACCCGGTCGTGGACGGCGGACGGGGACAGGCCGACGCGCGCGGCGACGTCGGCGTAGGTCGCCCGGGCGTCGTCCTGCAGCGCCGCGACGATATCGAGGTCCCGGTCGTCCAGCATCGCGGCAAGCATAGGATGCGGGACCAGACGCAGGCCATGGACCTCTCCGCCGTTCGGGGCCGCGCCACGACGACGGCCGAGAGCGACGGGGGATGCGTCGGCTCGATCACGGCCGATTGCCCGGCCGCGCGGTCTCGGATAGAACGGCCCCGACGTCGACCTCCTCCGGCCGTCGAGACGGACAAGGAGAGGTCCACGTGGTTCCCATGGGTCCGCCGCGTTCGCAGGCCCCGCCGCCAGATTCGATCCACATGCAGCACCTCGAGAAGGCCGAAGGCGGCACACGCGTCCTCGTGCACCTGGGGGACGAGGTCAGTCGCCGCTACGCAGCCGCGGTGGCCGCCGTCGTCCCCGCCGTGGAGAACGCGCTCACCCCGGTGGCCGTCGCCAACCGCGCGCTTTCCACGCCGACCGGGTTCAGGCTCGAACCCTGGCGCAGCGCCCGTGCTCGGTTGCGCCGCGCGGTCGCGACGTGCGCGGCGGGCCCCCTCACCGGGGCGTTCCTCGGTGACGTTCGTGACTGCTACGGGTCGATGACCCCCGACGCGGTGGCCTCGGCGCTCGTGCGGTCAGGTGCGTCCGACACCGGTGTGCTCCGCATCGTCGAGATTCTGCGGGGCTTCGAGGAACGCGGGGTACGAGGCCTGCCCGTCGGGCCGCCGCCCTCTGCGGTGCTCGCCAACGCCGTGCTCGCTTCCGTCGACCGCGCGCTCGCCGAGGCGGCGGAGGGCCCGGTGCTCCGATGGGTCGACGACGTCATCGTGTTCACGACCGGGCCACGTGGCGCCCGCCGAGCCGCTGCGTCGTTCGAACGATCGCTTGGCCACGTCGGGCTCGTTCCCCACCCCGCCAAGTGCCGGATCGTCGACGTGTCCTCATCGCCGATCTGGAGTGCACGGTACGGCTCGACGACCGGCTGCTCGGGCGTGGCATGATTCGCCCGCCGTGAGGACTCTCTACCGCGCCGCGCGCATCCGTACGCAGTCCCACCCGGAGACGGGGGAGTGGCTCCTCGTCGATGGCCGTCACGTGCAACGGGTCGGCAGCGGGGATCCCCCGGCGGCCGACCGGCTGGTCGACCTGCCCGGATCCACGATCGTTCCGGGATTCATCGACGCTCACGTCCACCTGACCGACACTGGCCTGTCGCTCACGAACGCCGACGTCGAGGCGACGCGGTCGGCCGGCGAGCTCCTCGACGTGGTCCGGCGACGAGCGACCGGCGAGGACGGGGAGGTGGTCTTCCTGCTCGGATACGACGAGTCGCGGTGGCACCCGAGGGAGCTCCCGTCGCTGGATCAGCTCGAGGAGGCATGCCCGCGCCCGTTGATCGTCAGGCGAGTGGACGGGCACACCGCGCTGGTGAACCGGTTGGCGCTCGAGAAGAGCGGCGCGCTGGATCTGCCCGGCGTGCAGCGGGACGATCTCGGGCAGCCCACCGGGGTGGTCACCGACCGAGCGAACGACACGATCGGCCGATGGGTGCTCGCCTCGATCGAGGACCGCGACCGACAGGAGCTGCAGCTCGAGGCGGCCTCGCTCGCCGCCTCCCGCGGGGTGACCACGGTCCACGAGATGTCGATGCCTGCGTGGACGGGGGAGCGGGATCTGCGCGTGTTGCTCGGGCATCGGGCGAGGCTCCCCGTCGACGCGTTGCCGATCGTCGCGACCATGGACCTCGGCTCGGTCATCGCGGACGGCCTGGCGGCGATCGGGGGTGACCTCCCCGTCGACGGCTCGATCGGGGCGGGGACGGCGTGGATGGGGGAGCCCTACCTCGACGGAGGGACCGGCACCGGCTACTACTCCGACGACGAGCTCGCGGAGTTCTTCCATTCGGGTCACGCCGCTGGGCTCCAGGTCGGCGTCCATGCGATCGGCGATCGGGCCATCGAACAGGTGCTGTCGGTCTGGGAACGCGTGTATCAGGCGCTCGACTCGCGGGAGCGACGTCACTTCCGGGCCCGGCGCCATCGCATCGAGCACATCGAGGCCGCCTCCCTTGCGCACGTGGAACGAGCCGCGATGCTCGGCCTCGCCGCGTCGGTGCAACCGGCGTTCGACACGGCGTGGGGAGGCCCGGACGGTCTCTACGAGCAGCGCCTCGGTCCCGTGCGTGCCGCCGCGATGAACCCGTTCAGGTCGATGTTGGACCGTGGCGTCGAGGTCGGGGTCGGCTCCGATGCGCCGATCACCGCGCTCGATCCGATGCAGGCGCTCACCGGGCTCGAACACCATCACGACCCCGCCCAGCGACTCTCACGGCCACAGGCGATCCGCCTGCATACGATCGGCTCGGCCCGGATCGGCCATCAGGAGGACAAGAAGGGTGCCCTGGCGCCGGGCATGCACGCCGACTTCGCCGTGTTCGACGCCGACCCGTTCGAGGAGCCCTCGCTCGAGGGGCTGCGACCCGTGCTCACGGTCTCTCTCGGCCGGGAGGTCTACGCGGCCTGATCCCGTCCGAGCGCAGCGGGAGCCCCGGCCGGGAGCCCCAGGCGAGCCCCCGGAGGTGTCCTTGTCACACTTTCTCGTCACGGGCGGTTGACCCTCCGACGCGCATGGGCGTAGCGTGCGGCCCGCGCCATCGCTCCGGCGACGGCGCACGAGGGTCCGAGCGGCTGAGTAGAGAACGCGGCGCCCCGGCGCCGCGGCCCCAAAGGTCGCTCGGACCTTCATCGTCGTCTGCCCGTGTGATGTGCGGTCGCCGCGGGAATGCATGCCGGGACTGCAGCGTTCCATGACGTTCGTCGCAGCCAGATCCGATGTGGCCCACAGTGGTTGCACTGTGGCGCAGCGGCAGTAGGATACGCGCGCATCGAGGGAGGTCGAGCCCTCGGAGGGATGAGATGAGCGACACCATGAACGATATCGACGAGACGGTCTCTCGTGAGGACGAGGACGAGGCCGAGGTCGACGCGGAAGAGATCGACGACGGCGACGAACCGAGCGAGGAGGAGCTCGCCGAGGCCACCGTGCCGCCCGACCCGGCGACCGGGGGCGACGTCGAGTCGATCCAGGAGCTCCTGGTCAAGCAGGAGGCTGCGGACGAGGCCGACGCCGACGAGGAAGAGGAGGCGGTGATCGCGCTCACGAAGGAAGAGCGGCTCGCCTCCGATCCAGGCGAGTCGCGGGTGACCCCGATGCAGGCGACCGAGTTCGTCTGTAAGCGGTGCTTCCTCGTCAAGCACCGGAGCCAGCTCGCCGACAAGAAGCGGACGCTGTGCCGCGATTGCGCCTGAGGGCGCGGCCAGGCCTTCCACTCGCCCTCGGCGTCTCTGCCGCGTCGGGCATCCTGTTGTCGGTGGCGTTCCCTCCGGTGGGGGCGTGGCCGGTCGCCTTCGTCGCCATCGTGCCCCTGCTCTGGCTGCTGCGGGACGCCGGCCCGCGGCGGGGGTTCGTGCTCGGGCTCGCGTACGGCCTGACGTTCCACGGCGCCACCCTCTACTGGATCCTGCGGTTCGGAGAGATGGCCTGGGTGGCGCTCACCCTCGTCTCGGCGCTGTGGGTCGCCGCGTTCGGTGCCCTCGTGCCTGGTCTCCGCCGCCCCGGGAGGCCGGTGATCACGGTGCTCGGTGTCGCGTCTGCCTGGACGGTCCTCGAGTGGCTGAAGGGGATGTGGCCGCTCGGAGGCTTCACCTGGGGCACGGTCGGGGTTTCTCAGGTCGACAACCCCGCCACCGTGCGACTGGGCACGCTCGCCGGGGTGTGGGGGGTGTCGTTCGCGGTCGTCGCCGCGAACGCCGCCATCGAGCTGGCCCTCGACACCAGCGCGGCCCGCCGGGGGCGTGTGCTGGTCCTCGCCGGGGCGCTCGTGCTGGCGTCGGCGCCGGTGGCCGTTCCGTTCGCGACGGCCGACGGGCAGCCGATCGACGTCGCCACGCTCCAGATCGACGTGCGGGAGGCGCGGGAGGGCTCGATCGTCGACGAAGACCTCCAGGTGGCCCGACTCAACCTCGAACAGCATCGACGCCTCGCCGCCGGCCCGGTGCCCGACCTCGCGGTGTGGGGGGAGGGTGCCCTGGACCCGGGAGCGGTCGCCGACCCGGACGTGCGAACGGCCGTCTCCCAGGTCGTGGCCGAGGTCGGCGCCCCGACCCTCATCGGTGCGGTCGTCGACGACCCGGATGGGACCCAGCACACGTCGGTGCTCCAGCTCGACGCGTCGGGGCGGGAGGTGGATCGGTACGACAAGACGCACCTCGTGCCGTTCGGCGAGTACGTGCCGTTCCGGTCGCGCCTGGGTTGGATCGACGCCATCGACCAGGTGCCCGTGGATCGAACGCCGGGGGCGTCCACCCACCTGCTCTCGAGTCCGGGGCTCCCGCCGTTCGCGACGCCGATCTGCTTCGAGAACTCCTTCCCCTCGATCACGCGGGCGATCGTGGCCGAGGGGGCGGGCTTCGTGGTGGTGCCCGTGAACAACGCGTCCTACGGGTTCACGGCGGCCAGCGCGCAACACCTGCAGATGTCGCAGATGCGGGCGATCGAGACCGGTCGCTGGTACGTGAACGCGGCGATCTCGGGCATCAGCGCGTTCGTGGATCCGTCGGGGCGCATCGTCGCGTCGGCGGACCTGTTCGAGCGCGATATCCTCCGGCACACCATCCGCGCTTCCGATCGACGCACGTGGTACGTGAGGCTGGGGGAGTGGCTCCCCTGGCTGGCCCTCGGCTTCCTCGCGGTGGCGTTCGCCATCCCACGTCGCCGGGTGACGTCGCATGCCACGCCGGGGCCACTGGCACCCGGGGTGCGGACGCTGGTGATCCTGCCCACGTTCGAGGAGCGGGCCACGATCGAGCAGGTGCTCCGCGGGGTGCGGAAGGCCCCGCAGGACGTCGACGTTCTCGTGGTCGACGATTCCTCGCCCGACGGGACCGCTTCGGTGGTCCGCGACGTCATGTCGGCGGAACCGCACATCAGGCTCGTGCAGCGGTCGCGGCGCTCGGGTCTCGCGAGCGCCTACCTGGAGGGATTCCGCACCGCTCTGCAGGAAGGCTACGACCTCGTGGTGGAGATGGACTCCGACATGTCCCACGATCCCGCCGAGCTGCCCAGGCTGCTCGATGCCGCGGCCGCCGGGGCCGACCTGGTCGTGGGGAGCCGCTACGTCCCCGGTGGTTCCGTCACGAACTGGAGCCGCGGCCGCGTCGCGCTGTCGCGTGTGGGCAACACGTATGCCCGCCTGATGCTCGGCATCCCGATGCACGACGCCACCAGCGGGTTCCGCGTCTACCGGAAGGACCTGCTCGCCGACCTCCTCGTGGAGCCGATCGCCTCCGATGGATACGGGTTCCAGATCGAGCTCGTGCTGCGGTCGTGGCACCTGGGCGCCGCGCTCGCCGAGGTCCCGATCACGTTCCGGGAGCGTGAGCACGGCCACTCCAAGCTGTCCCGGCGCATCGTGGTCGAGGCCCTGTGGCTCGTGACCCGTTGGGGACTGGCCGAGCGCTTCGGGCCGGGACCGCGCGGGCGGTCCGACCGTGCGGCCGAGCCTCGCTGACCGTGGCGCTGGGCAACGCCGGTGCGACGTGGCACGATCGCGCAGGTGACCAGCCCACCTGCCGCGGCGCCGCACCTGCGTGATCTCGCCCGGCTGCGCCGCGTCCGCGACCGGATCGACCGGGAGTACGCGCAGCCGCTCGACGTCGAGGCGCTCGCCCACGGCGCGCACATGTCGGCCGGCCACCTCAGCCGTCAGTTCCGCCTCGCCTACGGCGAGTCCCCCTACAGCTACCTGATGACTCGTCGCATCGAGCGCGCGATGGCGCTGCTGCGTCGTGGCGACCTGAGCGTCACGGAGGTCTGCTTCGAGGTCGGCTGCTCGTCGCTCGGCACCTTCAGCACTCGCTTCACGGAGCTGGTCGGCATGCCGCCCAGCGCCTATCGGCGCGACGAGGGAGGCGCGATGGAGGGGATGCCGCCCTGCGTGGCGAAACGGGTGACCAGACCGGTCAGGAATCGAGAAGCGCCGGCCACCCGGCCCAGCTAGGGTGACGCCATGGACCTCACGATCTTCCAGGCGATGCTCCCGCACGAGGATCCGGACGCCTCCCTGGCCTTCTATCGCGACGCCCTGGGCTTCGAGGTGCGCAACGACGTCGAGTATGGCGGCATGCACTGGATCACGGTCGGCCCTGCCGACCAGCCCGGCACGTCCATCGTGTTGTACCCGCCGGCGGCGGACCCCGGCCTCACCGACGACGAGCGCCGCACCGTCGCCGAGATGATGGCCAAGGGCACCTACGCCTCGATCAACCTGGCCACGACCGACATCGACGGTACCTTCGAGCGTCTGCAAGCCAGCGACGCCGAGATCGTCCAGGAGCCGATCGATCAGCCGTACGGCATCCGTGACTGCGCCATCCGCGATCCCGCGGGCAATCTGATCCGGATCCAGGAGCTGCGCTGAGCCGATCGCAGGGGCACGCGCACGGGGATCCATCGTTCACGAGGAGGAGGGACTCGGCATGGCTGAGAGGCAGGCCGCGAAGAAGGGCACCAGGAAGCCCGCCAAGCGCACGGCGACATCGGCGAAGGGATTCACGCCCGAGGAACGGGCCGCGATGAGGGAGCGCGCCCGGGAGCTGAAGGCGGAGGCGGCCAAGGCGGACGGGGAGAAGGCCCTGCTGGAGAAGGTCGCCGAGATGAAGGGGACGGACCGCGCCATGGCCTCGCGGCTCCACGAGATCATCACGGCCGCCGCGCCGGGCCTCTCGCCGAAGACCTGGTACGGGATGCCCGCGTACGCCAAGGACGGCAAGATCGTGTGCTTCTTCCAGAGCGCGGAGAAGTTCGACGCCAGGTACGCGACGTTCGGCTTCAGCGATGAGGCGAACCTCGATCAGGGCGCGATGTGGCCGACCTCCTGGGCGCTCAGGGAGCTGACCGCCGCCGAGGAGAAGAAGATCGTCACGCTCGTGAAGAAGGCGATGCGCTGAGGATCGGATCGCTCCGGTCCAGGGGTGGGGGTGTTGATGGCCAACCGGACGCAGCCGCGGTCACGTGCATCGCGCGTCGCGGACAGCCACGATCTGATCCGAGTGCAGGGCGCGCGCGAGAACAACCTCAAGGACATCAGCCTCGCGATCCCGAAGCGCCGGCTGACGGTGTTCACGGGCGTCTCCGGCTCCGGCAAGAGCTCGCTCGTGTTCGACACGATCGCCGCGGAGTCGCAGCGGCTGATCAACGAGACCTACAGCGCCTTCGTGCAGGGCTTCATGCCGACGCTGGCACGGCCCGAGGTCGACGTGATGGACGGGCTGACGACGGCGATCGTCGTCGACCAGGAGCGGATGGGCCCCAACCCCCGCTCGACGGTGGGCACCGTGACCGACGCCAACGCGATGCTTCGGATCCTCTTCAGCCGCCTCGGGCAGCCGCACATCGGTCCTCCGACCGCCTACTCGTTCAACGTCCCGACACGGCAGGCGAGTGGGGCGATGACCGTCGACAAGGGCAAGGGGGAACGCATCGTGGTGCGCAACGCCGTCTACCACGGTGGCATGTGTCCCCGCTGCGAGGGGATGGGCTCGGTCAGCGACCTCGATCTGACGCAGCTCTTCGACGAGAGCAGGTCGCTCGCGGAGGGTGCGATCACGATCCCCGGCTACAAGGCGGACGGCTGGGCCGTGCGGATCTTCACCGAGGCGGGATTCCTCGACCCGAACAAGCCGATCCGCAAGTACACGAAGAAGGAACTGCACGAGTTCCTCCACAAGGAACCGACCAAGGTGAAGGTCGCAGGCATCAACATGACCTACGAGGGGCTGATCCCGAAGGTCGAGAAGTCGTTCCTGTCCAAGGACAAGGAGGCGATGCAGCCCCACATCCGCGCATTCGTGGATCGGGCGGCCACCTTCACCCCGTGCCCGGACTGTGACGGGACCCGGCTCAACGACGCCGCCCGGTCTTCGGAGATCGAGGGCAAGAGCATCGCCGACGTCTGTGCGATGCAGATCGACGACCTCGCCGAGTGGGTGCGCGGCCTCGACGAGCCTTCCGTGTCGCCGCTGCTGACGGCGCTGGGAGACACGCTCGATTCCTTCGTCGAGATCGGGCTCGGCTACCTCAGCCTCGAGCGCCCCTCGGGCACGCTCTCCGGCGGGGAGTCTCAGCGCACGAAGATGATCCGCCACCTCGGTTCGCCGCTCACCGACGTGACCTACGTCTTCGACGAGCCGACGATCGGGCTGCACCCCCACGACATCCGGCGCATGAACGATCTGCTGCTGCGGTTGCGCGACAAAGGCAACACCGTGCTCGTCGTCGAGCACAAGCCGGAGGCCATCGCGATCGCCGAGCACGTCGTCGACCTCGGTCCCGGAGCCGGCACGGCCGGCGGCCAGGTGGTCTTCGAGGGCAGCGTGGAGGGATTGCGGGCCAGCGGCACGCTCACGGGGCGGCACCTGGACGACCGCATCTCCCTCAAGCCGTCGACGCGGTCGTCGTCGGGGGCGATGGAGGTGCGTGGCGCCAGCACCAACAACCTGCGGGACGTGAACGTCGACATCCCGCTCGGCGTGCTGGTGGTGCTCACCGGGGTCGCCGGGTCGGGCAAGAGCTCGCTGACCGAGGGCTCGGTCTCGGGCCGCGACGGCGTGGTGACGGTCGACCAGGTGGCGATCAAGGGGTCGCGGCGCAGCAACCCGGCGACGTACACGGGGCTCCTCGAGCCGATCCGCAAGGCGTTCGCCAAGGCCAACGGCGTGAAGCCGGCGCTGTTCAGCGCCAACTCCGAGGGCGCGTGCCCCACCTGCAACGGCGCCGGGGTGATCTTCACCGAGCTGGGCTTCATGAACACCGTGGCCAGCACGTGTGAGGAGTGCGAAGGGAAGCGGTTCCAGGCCGCCGTGCTCGAGCACACGTTCGGTGGCCGCACCATCGCCGAGGTGCTCGCGATGCCGGTCGCCGAAGCCGAGGCGTTCTTCGGCGCCGGCGATGCGAAGACGCCGGCGGCCCACACGATCCTGACCTACCTGGTCGATGTCGGGCTCGGCTACCTCAGCCTGGGTCAGCCGCTCACCACGTTGTCCGCGGGCGAGCGACAGCGGCTCAAGCTCGCCACCCACATGGGGGAGCGAGGCGGCGTCTTCGTTCTGGACGAGCCGACCAGCGGCCTCCACCTCGCCGACGTCCAGCAGTTGCTCGGGCTGCTCGACCGGCTCGTCGAGTCCGGCAAGTCGGTGATCGTGATCGAGCACCATCAGGCGGTGATGGCCCACGCCGACTGGATCGTCGACCTCGGTCCCGGCGCCGGGCACGACGGCGGCCGGATCGTCTTCGAGGGCACGCCCGCCGATCTCGTCGCCGCCCGCTCCACCCTCACGGGCGAGCATCTCGCGGCCTACCTCGGGGCCTGACCGCGCCCCGGAGGCGCCTCGCGTGCGGCCCCGCTCGTCCGGTCGGCTTCCCCGATAATGGACATTATGTCACGTTGAGCTGACGAGACCTACCGTCCGGCGGCCGGGCGCTCGTTCCCCCGCTTGAAGTTGCCCGTCGCCCGCGCCAGCAGCTGCTGGACCTGCTCGGAACCGGCGCCGTCCAAGGCAGCGGCCAGCCGTGACGCCTTGACTCCCGACACGGTCACGACGACCCGGGAGCGCCAGGACACCCGCACGCGCCCGTCCTTCGTGATCGTGTATCCGAACGGCCCGTCGTCCCCGTCCGCCATGGAGTTCAGCCCTCCTCGCCCGCGCCCCACCGCAGCCTCAGGTGCCGGGCCGCCCGGGCCTCGTCGAGCCTGCGAACCGGGGTCGTGACCGGTGCCTCGTGCAGCAGCTCGGGTTGCGCACGGGCTTCCTCCGCGGTTCTGAGAAAGGCCTCGGCCATGCCGTCGAGGGTCTGCTTGGACTCGGTCTCGGTCGGCTCGACCATCATCGCCTCACGGACGACCAGCGGGAAGTACACGGTGGACGGGTGGTATCCCAGGTCGATCAGCCGCTTCGCCACGTCCATCGCTCGGATCCCGGTCTCCTTCTCGAGCGGCTCGGCGGTGGCCACGAACTCGTGCATCGGAGGGGTGGCGGGATAGGCGAGCGGGAACGCCGGCGCCAGACGGGCGGCGAGGTAGTTGGCGTTGAGCGCGGCGAGCTCGCTGACCTCCCGGAGCCCGTCTCCGCCGTGGCCGAAGACGTAGGCGTAGGCCCGCACGAGCACACCGACGTTGCCGTTGAACCCGTGGAGGCGCCCGATCGATCTCGGCCGGTCGCGATCCCATCTGAACGAGCCGTCGGCCTCGCGCACGACGATCGGCGAGGGCAGGTAGTCGACGAGATGCTCGGCCACCCCGACCGGCCCGGCGCCGGGCCCTCCCCCGCCATGGGGGGTGGCGAACGTCTTGTGCGTGTTGATGTGGACGATGTCGAACCCCATGTCGCCAGGGCGGGCCTTGCCCATGATCGCGTTGAGGTTGGCGCCGTCGTAGTAGACGAGCGCACCCACCTCGTGCAGCATCTCGGTGACCTCTTCGATGTGCTCCTCGAACAGCCCGAGCGTGTTCGGGTTGGTGAGCATCAATCCCGCCACCTGATCGTCGACGAGCGCTCGGAGCGCGTCGACATCGACCAGTCCCCGCTCGTCGGACGGCACGTTGACCGACCGGAACCCCGCGAGCCGCACGCTGGCCGGGTTCGTGCCGTGCGCGGAGTCGGGGATCAACACCGTGGTGCGCTGCTCCCCGCGCTCCTGATGGAACGCACGCATGATCAGCAGGCCCGTCATCTCCCCGCACGCGCCGGCCGGCGGTTGCAGCGTCGCCCGGGACATGCCCGTGATCTCGCACAGCGCTTCCTCGAGTCGCCACAGCAGCTCGAGGGTGCCCTGCACGGTGGCGTCGGGCTGGAGCGGATGCGCCCGTTGGAACCCGGGGTAGGCTGCGACGGTCTCCGCGATCTTGGGGTTGTACTTCATCGTGCACGAGCCGAGGGGGTACGGACCGGTGTCGACCCCGTAGTTCCGCTGCGACAGCATCGTGTAGTGGCGCACGATGTCGATCTCGGACACGCTCGGCAGCCCGGGCTCCTCGGTCCTCGCGTACGCTTCGGGGAGCGATGCTTCCGGCACGTCGAGCGGCGCGAACGCCGATGCTCTGCGCCCCGGCGACGAGCGCTCGACGATCGTGCCGGACGACACCGGCGGATCCTGTGTTCGCACCGGAGCGCCCTGGGTCATGCCATCACCTCTGCCATCGCGGCCACGAACGCGTCGATCTCCCTGCGGGAGCGCCGCTCGGTCACGGCGACCACGAGCACGTCGTCGCCGGCTCGGGGCATCGACACCCCGGCCAGGAAGCCGCGCTCGACCATGCGGTCGATCACCTCGGCGGCAGGGCGCGGCAACCGAACGGCGAACTCCTTGAAGCAGGCGTCGTCGGGGAACAGCCGCTCGACGCCGGGGATCGTCTCCAGCTCCCGGGCGGCGTAGGCGGCCTTCGAGACGCACTGTCGCCCGAGCTCGGCGAGCCCCTGGGGCCCGAGCCAGGCCAGGTAGACGGCCGCTGCCAGCGCCATCAGGGTCTGGTTCGTGCAGATGTTCGACGTCGCCTTGTCCCGACGGATGTGCTGCTCCCGAGCCTGCAGGGTCAGCACGTAGCCGGTGCGGCCCTCGACGTCGACCGTCTCGCCCACGATGCGTCCCGGGAGCTTGCGCACGTCGTCCATGCGCGCCGCGATGATGCCCAGGTAGGGGCCCCCGTAGTTGAGGTGGTTCCCGAGCCCCTGGCCTTCGGCGACGGCGATGTCGACGCCGAGCTCCCCCGGCGGGGCGAGCACGCCGAGGGAGAGCGGATCGAACACCTGGACGGACCTCGCTCCCCCCGCGTGCGCCGCGTCGGATCGTTCCCGGACCGGCTCGAGCACTCCATAGGCGTTGGGATGCTGCACGACCACCGCCGCGACGTCGTCCGTCACCGGCGGATCCCCCTCGAAGGACTCCGGCTCGTACCCCGCTCCCCTGCCGGCCGTGCGCAAGGCCTCGACCATGCGGGGCTCGACACCGGCGGCGACGAGCACCCTCGAGCGACCGGGAGCGAGCGTCATGTGCACCGCCTCGACGAGGGCGGTGGCGCCGTCGTAGAGGGACGCGTTGGAGACGTCGAGGCCGGTGAGCTCGCAGATCATCGACTGGTACTCGAACAGGGCCTGCAGCACGCCCTGCGACAGCTCCGGCTGGTACGGGGTGTACGACGTGTAGAACTCGCTGCGCCCGGCCAACGCCCAGACCACCGACGGCACGTAGTGGTCGTAGGCACCACTACCCGCGAAACAGATGAGGTCGTCGGCGCTTCGGTTCCGGCCGGCGAGGGAACGCAGATCGGCCGCGAGCTCGATCTCGCTCATCCCATCGGGGATCGTGAGGGGTCGATCGAGGCGGACCGGAGCAGGGATCTGCGCGAACAGCTCGTCGATCGAGGCGTGTCCCGTGACGGCGAGCATCTCTCGGATCTCTCCGTCGGTGTGCGGGCTGAACCTCACGTCAGCTCAGTCTACGGAGCCTCGCGGGTGACGACCCGAGCGGGAGGGGGGCGGCCTCCGGCGCGCGCGACCGGGCGTCGGTCAGCCCGTACTTCGTCACGAGCGAGAGGTAGTCGCGCTGGTAGAAGATCTTGCAGGTGATCTCCGGGTAGCGCTCTCGAAGGCGTCGGACCTTCCGGTTCTTCTTCGTCACGAGCTTCTGGTTCAGGGTCGTGATCTCGATGTAGAGATCGAACTCCGGCAGGAAGAAGTCGGGGGTGAAGCGCTGCAGCACCCGGCCTTCCTTGTCGAAGTCGATGTCGAACGTCGTGGGCTCGTACTCCCAATCGATGCCGTAGAAGTCGAGGAGCTGCGCGAACTGGCGCTCGGAGGCGTGTGCGAAGCCGATCGTGTCGCTCTTGAGGGGCGCTGCGTCGAGGTCGGCGGACCGCGCGCTCACGACCCTCCGCTCGCGGCCCGGCGGGGCCGCGGTGGCGACGACGAGGCGACGGAATCCTCGAGGTCGCTGTACACGGCGTCGAGCGAGATCGCGAACACGCCCTGGCCGTCGTTGAGCAGGTCGACCACCGCCTCGGGTGAGTGAGCCTCGTACACGCCGTTCCCGTCGGACATCAGGGTCACGCCGTGCGGCGGCCGGTCCATCGCCTGCAGGTGGTCGACCGCCCTGCGGACCCGCTGCAGCGACACGCCGGTGTCGAGCAGCTTCTTGATCACCTTGAGCGTGGCGAGATCCTGGAACGAGTACAGCCGCTGCGTGCCGGAACCGTGGGCGTCCTTGATCGACGGGGTCACGAGGCCGGTCCGGGTCCAGTAATCGAGCTGACGGTACGAGATGCCCGCGATGCGCTTGGCCTCGGGCGCACGGAACCCCTGTTCGCTCATCACCACTCCGGAATCACGTCGATGTGTTTCGGCAGCGTAGGGCGGCTATCCAGGCGTGTCAACGGTCCGCGGTCCCCCGGGGGCATCCGCCGAGCTCAAGTTCCCGGCTCGCGCGCCCGATGTCTTCCTAGTCATGAATGGTCAGCCGATCGTGGGAGTCACGGACCGATGACAGGGTCCCTGCGGCGCCTGGCCGCGGTGGTCGCCGTGGGCGTCAGCCTCGCGCTCGTGCCGGCCGCCTCGCACGCCCGCACACCCAACTACGCGTGGAAGATGTACGAGAAGACGAACGCCGCGCGGGCGCATCACCACGTGGCGCGGCTCGAGCGCGCCAGCCGGCTCACCGACGAAGCCACTCGCCACGCTCGCGCGATGGCTCGCCGCGGGACGTTGTTCCACTCGTCCGGACCGAGCCGGTACGGCGTGCGGTGCTGGACCTGGGGCGAGAACGTCGGCTGGACCAGCGGCAACGTCGGACAGCTGCAGCGGGCGTTCATGAACAGCCCGTCGCACCGGCGCAACGTGCTCAACCGGACCTTCAAGCGGGTCGCCGTGGGAGCTGCCACCGACGATCGCGGGCGCCTCTACGTCGTCCTGTTCTTCTGCGCCTGACCCTCGGGTCCAGGCGCGCCAGCGCCGATCGTCAGCCGGCGAAATCCTCGGGCGTGACCGTGTCGAGGAACTCGCGGAACTTCTCGACCTCCTCGTCCTCATCGTCGGGGATCAGGATCGAGGCCTCCTCGAGAACGTCCTCGTGGACGAAGATCGGCACCGACATGCGGACCGCCAGCGCGATCGCGTCGGACGGGCGAGACGAGACCTCGTAGTCCTCCCCGCGCCGGTTCATCGCGATCGTGGCGTAGAACGTCGACTCGCGCAGCTCCGTCACCTCGATGCGGCGAACGTCGACCGAGAGATCCTCGAGGATCGTCCGGAGCAGGTCGTGGGTCATGGGGCGGGGCGTGACGACGCCCTGGAGCGAGAGCGCGATCGCCGCGGCTTCGGCCGCGCCGATCCAGATCGGGAGGTACCGCTCACCGTCACGTTCCCGCAGCAACACGATCGGCTGGTTGGTCGGGAGCTCCACCCGCACCCCGGTGAGTTCCATCTCGATCATCGTCCGAGCGTAACCTCGGGTCACGGGTCGGGCAACCGAGCCGCCGCGGCGGCTCAGACGCTCGCGAACCGGGGCGTGAGGGCCGCGGGATCGGCCTCGAGCGCACCGAGGTCGTCGACCTGCAGGATGTCGGGCAGGTTCCGGTACCGCTCCCGGAAGTCCAGCCCGTATCCGACGACGAAGCTGTCGGGGCACTCGAACCCGACGTAGCGCGGCGTGATCGGCACGATGCGCCGGACCGACTTGTCGAGCAGTGTGCAGACCTCGACCGACGCGGGACCGCGCGCACGGAGCACCCCGAGCAGGTATCGCAGCGTGAGGCCCGTGTCGACGATGTCCTCCACGAGGATCACATCGCGACCGGCGAGGTCGACGTCGACGTCGAGCAGGATCTGCACCCGTCCGAGGGACTCCTCGGCGTCGCCGTAGCGGCTGATCGCCATGAAGTGCGGCTCCAACGCCAACGGCACCGCTCGCATCAGGTCCGCGAGGAACACCGCGCCGCCCTTGAGCACCGTGATGAGCACGGGCTCTCGCCCCACGTAGTCCCCGGCGATCGTGCGGCCGAGTTCCTGCACCCGGCGGCGGATGTCCTCGCGTCCGAACAGGACGCTCGCGACCTCCGTCATGACGGCCGGAGCCTAGCAGGCCTCACCGGAACGTCCGCCGGGCCGGCGTTCTACGGAGCGAGCCCGTCGACCGCACGGCCGAACGCGCGTCCCACCGCCCCCGCGGCACGAACCCACCACGGGTCGTCGCCGGTGGGCGGAGGTGGCGGCACCTCGGACACCAGCAGCGGACTGGTCCCCAGGCTGACACCGGGGATCGTCACCTTGATCGTGCCCACCCGTTCCCCAGGCGCAGGCGGGAACACCGCCGTGGACGCGACGATCGCGCGTTCCTGCACCCGATCGAGCTCCACGGTGGGCACGAGCGCGGTGACCGCCCTCCCCGCCTCGACGGGGACCGTGCCGCCTCGGATCGCGACCGTGCCGATCGGCTCGCCGGCCCGGATGAACGTCTCCTCGTGGAAGCCCTCGAACCCGTGGTCGAGCAGGGCGGCAGCCTCGGAGAACGGCTCGTTCCGGCCGCCGAGGACGATCGCGACCAGCCGTCGTCCATCGCGCTCGGCCGTGGCGATCAGGCAATACCCGGCTCCGGCGGTGAACCCGGTCTTCGCACCGTTCGCGCCCTCGTACAGCCACAGCAGCGCGTTGCGGTTCTGGACGTGCCGCGGCCGCCCCTCGGGGGCGGGGATCGTGCGGGTTCGGGCGGCCACGATCCGCGCGAACCCCTGCGTGTCGAACGCGGCTCGCGTCAGCACGAGCAGATCGCGAGGGGTGGATCGACCCCGGTCGTCGAGCCCGCTCGGCGAGAAGAACCGCGTGTGTCGCATGCCCAGGTCGCGCGCGTGCTCGTTCATCAGCTCGACGAATCGTTCCTCCGAGCCGGCGACGTCGACGGCGAGTGCGATCGCGGCGTCGTTGGCGGACTGCAGCATCAGCGCGTCCAGGAGCTGGCGGACGGTTCGCCGCTCCCCCTCCCGGAGGCCCAACGTCGAGGACGCGCCGAAGTCGTCGTCTGCGAAGACCGCCGCAGGCGGCACGACCACCACGTCGTCGAGTTCCCGGCGACGCAGCACGAGCAGCGCGGTCATCACCTTGGTGAGGCTCGCGATCGGACGCCGCACGTCGGGCGCCTTCGCGAACATCACCTGTCCGTCGTCGAGATCGGCGAGGATCGCCGCGAACGCCTCGATCCTCGGCGCCTCGATCGCATCGGCCGGCGTCGCCAACGACTGCGGGAAGGGCGAGGGCGATCCGTGGGGAGGAACGGGCGTGGGCGGCGGCCCGGACCGCTCCGCCGACGAGGCGCCGAGCAACGCGAGCTGCGTCGCCAGCCCACCGACCAGCCACAACACGATCGCGGCCCGGGCGACGCGGCTCGCGGGTCGCCCGTGGCGAGGTGCGGTGCTCACGCGCCTCGCAGTTCCTCGCGGAGGTTCGTCCGAAGCAGGGCCTGCTTGAACTTCCGTGAGGTCACCGACAGGTCGGACAGCATCTCCGATGCGACCCGCCGCGCGTCCGGGTTCCTCTGCCGGAGCCTCGGCGCAACGAGGTCCTCGAAGAACTTCGCCTCGCGATCGGCGAAGTGCTTGTACATCGTCAGGTGCCGCGGCTCGATGCCGTGGCGGAGGAAGTCCTTCACGATCGAGAGCACGATGTAGTCGTCCCCGTCGTAGTACTTGGCTCCGTCCGGCCCGTGCGAGCAGACGATGCCGAACGACTCCAGCTCCTTGATCCGATCCCGTTCCACGCTCGTGGCCGCCGACATCTCCTCGATCGACATCTGCAGGCCGGTCGGCGCCTCCGCGAGAGCCTCGTCGCCGTCCCCCTCCTCGACCGGCTCGCCGACGTCGGCCTGCCCGTCGAGGCCCTCGGCCTCGCCCTCGGCATCCTGCTGCAGGAGTCGCTCCTTGATCACCTTGAGGGGCAGGTACTCGTCTCGCTGCATGCGCAGGATCGACTTCAGCCGTTCGACGTCGTCGGGGTAGAACTTGCGGTACCCCGACGGCGTCCGCTCGGGCTCGATCAGCCCCTCGGCTTCGAGGAACCTGATCTTCGAGATCGTGATGTCGGGGAACTCGGTCTTCACGGCCACCAGGACCTCGCCGATCGATTGGTAGTTGCGGGTTCCCGCCATCTGCCTCATCACTCCCCTGCCGCGAAGAACACGAGCTTGAACCGTCCGACCTGCACCTCGTCGCCCTCCGCGAGCTTGGTCTCGTCGACCTGTTCACCGTTGACGTAGGTGCCGTTGAGGCTGCCGACGTCGCGCACGAACCACTCGGCCCCCGGCCGACGCTCGAACACCGCGTGCGAACGAGAGACCGTGACGTCGTCGAGGAAGACCGCCGCGTCGGTCGCCCGACCCACCGTGATGAGGTCTTGGTCGAGCAGGAACGTCGACCCCGCGTTCGGTCCGCGCTTCACGAGAACCAGAGCTTGGCCCGGATGCAGTTCATCGTGAGGGAAGGGGAACTCATCGTGTGCCTCATCGTCGCCCTCGAGCGGTGTCAGTGAGACGGTCGGGTCCTCGTGCAGTGAAGCCCCACATTCGGCGCAGAATCGCGCGTCGTCTCGATTGCGATGTCCACAGCGGGTGCAGTACAACGTCAGATCCTCGTCACGATCCGCCTCCCGCCGAGGATCGAGGTTGCGATGAAACCCTCCCGACGGGCTGGAGACCGACGTTACCGCAGGGTGAGAGGACCTTCAACCGCGGTGAGACACAACCCTCGACCGTCTCCGTGGCTGAGCCTCGACCATCGGTCGACCGGGTCGAGTCTCGATGTCGCCTCGCCGCATCTCGGAGCGGGTCGGTCAGGAGCTCCCGCCCTCCGTGAAGGAACGGTAGGCGGCGGCGTCGAGCAGGGTGCCGAGCTCGGAGGCGTCGTCGGGGGCGATCACCACGAGCCACCCGTCGCCGTACGGCTGCTCGTTGACGAGCTCGGGTCGCTCGTCGATCAGCGTGTTGCGCTCCGCGACGGTGCCGCCCAGCGGGCTGAAGACGTCGGAGACGGACTTCGTGGACTCGACCTCTCCCAACGGCTGCCCGGCCTCGACCCTTGCGCCGATCTCCGGGAGGTCGACGTAGACGACGTCACCGAGCGCATCCTGAGCGAAGTCGGTGATCCCGACGCGGACCCGCTCACCCTCGACCCGGGCCCATTCGTGTTCCTCGGTGTAGCGAAGCTCCTCGGGGAACTCCACGGATGCTCCTCCTTCTCGATCGGATCGCCCTCGGCAACCGGAAACGATAGCCCGCTCGGGCGCACCGCGCGGTCATGCGGACGCGATCGCTCGACGGAGATCGGACGCATAGGCCCATGCCGCCACGTAGTACTCCACGATCGCGATCGCGTAGATCGGCCATCCGATCGCCAGCGCGGCAGCGGCCGGCCACAGCCCGAGGGTGCCCCAGGAGATGGCCGGCACCGCGATCATCAGGCCGAACGTGGCCACCTTGCCGATCCACCGCACGTCGATGCGCAGCCGCTTGGCGGCCAGCACCGCCCCTCCCAGGAGCACCGCCACGTCCCGCGTCAGGATCAACGCCGCTGCCCACAGGGGGAACGCTCCCCGCACGACCAGGGCGATCAACCCCGCCGCGATCGCCATGCGGTCGGCCACCGGGTCGAGGATCTTCCCGACCTCCGAGACCTGTCCGGTTCGTCTCGCGACGGTACCGTCGACCCAGTCGGTCGCGACCACCGTTCCGAAGAGCAGGATGCCCCAACTCGAGGTGTCCTCGTCGACGATCAGGGCGCAGAAGACCGGGATCGTCGCGATCCGCAATGCCGAGATCAGGTTGGGGACCGTCAGGACGCGGGTGGAGGCCGGGGTGCGGTCACCAGAGGCATCCATCATCGGTCGGGACGGCGGGACTTGAACCCGCGACCCCCGGTCCCCCAGACCGGTGCGCTACCAGACTGCGCCACGTCCCGTGCGGCGATTGTATCGGCTGGACGCCTCGGGGTTCCGACGGACCGCACGAGCGCCGCCCGCGATGCGTTCATCGCCCCCGCCGAGGCCGCCGCTTCCTCGCCCGGTACCGCACACGCACCGGCACGCCCTCGAGGTGGAACTCGCGCCGGATCCGATTCTCGACGTAGCGGCGGTAGGTGGGGTCGGGTTCGTTCGCGCCGCCGAAGACGACGAACGAGGGGGGTCCGGTGGAGACCTGGGTCGCGTAGTGCAACGTTCCCGCCGATCGCGGCGTCGGGCGCTCGCGCTGAACCCGCTGCACCACCTCGTTGACCTTCGCGGTGGAAACCCTCGAGGTCCATCGGGCGTGGAGGTCGAGGAGAACCGGGGGCAGACGATGGACCCCCCGCCCCGTCACGGCGGACGCGCGCATCACGGGCGCGTCGGCGAACCGCCGGGCGGTGGCCGTCAGATCCGCGTACACGTGATCCTTCTCCTCGACGAGGTCCCACTTGTTCGCGACCAGGAGCAGGGCCCGGCCGGAATCGAGCACGATGTTCGCGATCCGCTTGTCCTCGGCCGTGTAGCCCTGTTCCGCGTCGATCACCAGCATCGCGACGGTCGCTCGTTCGATCGCCTGCGTCGCGCGCACGACGCTGAAGTACTCGACGTCCCGAACGCGCATCGCCCGGCGCATGCCTGCGGTATCCACGAACCGCACCGGACCGTCGGGCCAGTCGACGACCGCGTCGACGGCGTCGCGGGTCGTGCCGGCCTCCTCGAACACCACGGAGCGATCCTGCCCCACGAGGCGGTTGAACAGGCTCGACTTCCCGACGTTGGGGCGTCCCACGAGCGCGAACCTGGGCTCCGCCGTCTCGGCGGCCTCGGCCTCCCGTGGTGCCCCGGGCAGCAGCTCCACGATGCGGTCGAGGAGGTCGCCCGCGGCCCGCCCGTGCATGCCGGAGACCGGGAACGGATCGCCGAGGCCGAGGGTGTGGAAGACGGCGGCATCGGGCTCCTCCCGTTCGGTGTCGACCTTGTTGGCCACGACGAGCACGGGCACGGAGGCGCGGCGCAAGCGTCTGGCGAGCGCGCCGTCTTCCTCGGTGACGCCCGACTGCGCGTCGACCACCAGCAGGATCAGGTCGGCCTGTTCGAGCGCCCGGTCGGCTTGTTCCCTGGCGAGCGCCTCGACCCCGTGCGCCTCAGACCGGTAGCCGGCGGTGTCGACGAACGAGAAGCGCCGGCCCCGCCAGGTGGCCTCGAGCTCGACCCGGTCCCTCGTCACCCCGGGGAGGTCGTGCGCGATCGCCTCCCGCCGACCGAAGAGACGGTTCACGAGCGTCGATTTCCCGACGTTCTGCCGGCCGATCACGGCGATTCGGGGCACGCGGGCGCGGGCGGCCGAAGCGCCGCTCACGGCAGGAGCCCCGGCGCCCGGTCGCGGATCGCCGCGAGTGCGGCCTCGAGCGTCTCGGCCGGGCGACGGTCGCTCGTATCGATCACCACCGCGTCCGCGGTGGGCTCGTGAGGGTTGATCCTCGCGTCCCGCTCGTCCCGCACCTCGAGCTCCCGCCCGATCGCGTCCCGCTCGCCCTGCCGCTCCGCCGCCCGGCGAGCCGCGCGCTCGGCCGGACGCGCGAGCAGGTAGAGCTTCACGGGGGCGTCCGCGAACACCACCGAGGCGATGTCCCGTCCCTCCATGACCGCGCCGTGGGCCTCGCCGAGCCCCCGCTGCTCCTTCCGCATGTGCATCCTGACCACCGGGTGGCTCGCGACCAGGGAAACCGTCGACTCCACCTCGACGCTCGTCAGCTCTGGAGGGCCGAAACCCTCGATCTCGAGCTCGCCGGGTGGCTCCACGCGAACGATGAACCTCAACGCACGGAGCAGCTCGAGTAGCCCTCGCTCGTCATCGGGCGCCACGCCTGCCCGAAGCGCCGCCGCGGCGAGAGCCCTGTACATCAAGCCCGTGTTCACGTACGGCAGATCGAGAGCCTCCGCGAGGCTCTTGGCCAGCGTGCTCTTGCCGCTGCCCGCCGCCCCGTCGATCGCGACCACGCGGGGCAGCGCCGTTCCACGATCGCTCGGTGCCTCGCTCACGCGCCCTCCACGGGTTCGATCCGAGCCCCGATCGACGCGAGGGTGCGGGCGAACCCAGGGAACGAGACGTCGGCGCTCTCCATGCCGTCGACCTCCACCGGTGCCCGGGCGGCGAGGCCCGACACGGCGAAGGCCATCGCCATCCGGTGGTCGCCGCGAGCATCGGCCCGGCCCCCGGCGAGCCCGCCGCCGGCGACCACCAGATCGTCGCCCTCCACCGCCGCGACGCCCCCGATATCACGGATGCCACGCGCGATGCCCTCGAGTCGATCCGATTCCTTGACCCGGAGCTCGCCCGCCCCGAGGAACCGCGAATCCGACGGCGAATGCGCCGCCATGAGTGCGAGCACGGGTATCTCGTCGATCACGAGGGCCAGCTCCGAGGACTCCACCCGCACCGGACCCACCTCGCCGGCTCCCCGGACGAGGAGATCCCCGACCGGCTCGCCGAGTTGCTCCGAGGTCACGACCCGCTCGGTCGGGACGCCCATACGGGCCATCACGTCGAGGAATCGGAGCCTCGACGGGTTGAGCCCGACGCCGGTGATCGTGATCTCCGAACCCGTGAGCGCGGCCGCCGCGACTAGGAACGCGGCGGACGAGGGATCGCCGGGCACCGTTGCCGAGAACCCCTCATGCTGGAACCGGCGCACGGAGACGCCGTCGGCGGTCTCGATCGGTGCCCCGAGGGCGAGGAGCGCTCGCTCCGTGTGATCGCGCGTCGGCACGGACTCCCGCACCCGAGTTCGTCCGTCGGCGTCGAGTCCCGCGAGCAGCACCGCGGTCTTGACCTGCGCGCTCGGCGTCGTCGCACCGAAGTCCACTCCCTCGAGTCCACGCCCCCGCACGACGACGGGGGCGTGCTCGTCGGTCGTCTCGACCTCCGCACCCATCATCCGCAGCGGCACGGCGACGCGCTCCATGGGCCGGGCGCTGAGGCTCGCATCGCCGATCAGCACGGTACGGAACGGAGCGCTGGCCACGATCCCCATGAGCGTGCGCATCGTCGTGCCCGAGTTCCCGCAATCGAGCGGCTCGGACGCCTGCGACAGGCTCCCACGTCCCTCACCGTCGACCTCAAGTGCCCTGCCGGCACCGGCCTCCGTCGCACCCTCGACCTCGACGTTCCACGTGGAACGATGACCCTCGGCAGGTGCGCCATCCTTGCTCGCCCAGGCCTGCAGTGCAGGTCGAGCCTTCCCGGTGATGGAAGCGAGACACGCAGCCGTCGATCGAACGTCGAGTGATGCCGGAAGCTCAACCAGACTGCTGGGTCCTCGAGCGGTGGCCGCCAGGATCAGCCAGCGGTGGGCGATCGACTTGTCGCCCGGGACGCGGATCGTCCCTCGGAGTCTGCCTCCAGGCTCGATCCTGACGCGCATCGCGGTTCCCTCAGGCGAGCCTGATCGGATCGAGCCCGTCGTCGGCCAGGACCCCCAGCGCACGGTCCGCCTCGCCGGCGGCCACGGTCAGGTGCACCGTGCCTCGCCCGCCCTCCGGGGAGTGGACGATCTGCAGGTCCTCGATGTTGACCTCGCCGTGCCCCAGGGCGGCTGTGAGATCGGCGAGCGCCCCGGGCCGGTCCGGCACCTCGATCTGCAGCACGGCGACCCCGGCGCGCACGGTTGGCTTGGTTCCCAAGCGCAGGCGGGCCCGCTTGGCCCCCTCGAACGTCGCCTCCACGTCGGCCCCGCGCTGCCCGACGATCTCCTCCCGCAATCGCACGAGGCGCGCGGTGTACAGATCGATCGCCTCGCCGATCGCTCGCCGGTTCGCGAGCAGGATCTCGCTCCACAACGTCGGGTTCGACGCCGCGAGGCGCGTGAGGTCTCGGAATCCCCCCGCGGCCAGCAGCAGGATCTCGGGTTCGTCCGCCTCCTCGGTGGCCGCGAGCTCCATCAGCGCCGTGGACGCCACCTGCGGCAGATGGCTCACGAACGCCACGAGGCGGTCGTGACGTTCCGGATCGAGCCGCACGGGTCGGGCGCCGAGCTCGGCGACCCAGTCCTCGAGCATCGCGGTCGCGGCGGGATCGGTCGACGCATGCGGCGTGATCGCCCAGACGATGCCGTCGACGACCGATGCCGAGGCGTGTTCTGGGCCGGATCGTTCGCTCCCACCCATCGGGTGCCCCGGTACGAACCGCCGCACATCGCCGGCCGGCACCGAGCCGAGGGCTCGCCGGACGACCGCCGTCTTGACGCTTCCGACGTCCGTCACGACCGCTTCCGGTGCCGCGGCGAGGCATTCCCCCACGAGCGTCGCGATCGTGGGGATCGGGGTGGCCACCACGACGACATCCGCGTCGCGGACCACCTCGTCGATCGACGCCTCAGGGCTCAGCCCGGCGATCGTCGATGCACGGGCGGAGGCCGAGGGGTCGGCGTCCCATCCCGAGACGCTCGCTCCCGCACGCACCGCGGCCAGGGCGATCGACGTGCCGATCAGGCCAGTGCCGACGACGGCGACCCGGTCAACCGAGGTCATCGCGCAGCGACTCGGCTCCGTCGAGGTACACGTGTCGAACCTCGACCAGGGATCGTTCGGTGTGCAGGTGCATCAGCACGCGAACCACGAGCGGCATCGATCCCACGACGGGGATCTCGCGGGCACACATCAGCGGCAGGGAGCCCAGCCCCATGCGGCGCACGGCCTCCGCGGGGAAGACCGACGTGATGTCGTCGGTCGCCGTGAACAGCATGCTGATCACGTCATCGCCACCGGCGCCGTTGGCCTCGAGCATCGAACGCACGAGGCGCTCGGTTGCGTCGAGCACACACGCCGAGGTGTCCTCGGCGACCCTGATCGCCCCCCGTGCTCCCCGAACCGTCATGCGCGCTCCCTCGCCGCCGACCCCGCCGTGCGGCGGGCGTCCCTCAGGCTACCGCCCGGGCGCCGCGGCGGCGGCCAGGGCCTGGATCTCGTCACGACCGAGCGCGCGTACCTCGCCCGGGGCGAGGCCGCCCAGCACGATCGGACCCACGCGCAGACGCACGAGCCGCGTGACGGGCAGGCCGACCGACGCCAAGAGCCGGCGCACCTCTCGCTTGCGGCCCTCGGTCATCACGAGCCGCACGGCACCCCGGTCACCGGCCGTCCCCACGGCCCTGGCCCGGACGGCTCGGGCCCATCCGTCCTCGAGTTCCACGCCCGCTCGCACCCTGGCCAGCTGCCGCGCGGTGGGCACCCCCTCGACCTCGGCCAGGTACTCCTTCTCCACGCCATGGCTGGGATGCATCAGGCGATTCGCGAGATCGCCGTCGTTGGTGAGCAGCAGCAAGCCTTCGGAATCGCGGTCGAGCCGTCCTACGGGGAAGACGCGAGGCCCCTCGACCGGCAGGTATCGCCTGACATCGGGTCGGCCCTGCGGATCGCTCATCGTTGTCACGACCCCGGCCGGTTTGTGCCATGCGTAGTAGCGCACGTCGGGGTCGAGGTTGACCGGCACGCCGTCGACCTGCACGGTCGATGACGCGGGGTCGACCTTGTCGCCGAGCGTCGCCACCACCCCGTCGACCGACACCCGCCCGTGCGAGATCAGCAACTCGCAGGCCCGGCGGGAGCCGAACCCGGCGCGGGCGAGCGCACGCTGCAGGCGCTCCTCGGCCACCGCGTCTCACTCCTCGAGGGGAGCCCCGGAGGCGTCATCCTCGCCCGCGACCTCGTCCGCCTCCCGTTCGCCCTGGTCCCCGACGGCGCCGGAGAGGGAGTCCTGGTCGGACGCCGGGTCGAGCAGCGGCGCCAACGACGGCAGCGAGGCGAGCGAGGGCAACCCGAGTCGCTCGAGGAACCCCGGGGTCGTCGCGAACAGCGTGGGGCGGCCCGGCGCTTCTTCCCGGCCGGCTTCCTCGATCAGGCCGCGGTCGACGAGGGCGCGGAGCACGCCGTCGGAGTTCACGCCTCGGATTCCGCTGACCTGGTGCCGGGTGACGGGTTGCTTGTAGGCGACGATCGCGAGCGTCTCGAGCGCCGCCT
>DASZOO010000164.1:0-10439 GCA_035550775.1 Actinomycetota bacterium
GAGCGCCCCGACGGCCAGCAGCACGTCGCGCGACTCGACCTCCCCCTGGAACGCCGGCCGCAGCACCTCGTCGGTCGCCCGTCCGAGCGCCTCCGTCAGCCACAACGAGGCGAACGCGAACACCACCGCCCCGGTCACCGCGGCCGCGAACGGCTTGGGGTGCATCCGCACGTACGACACGACCAACCGCATGCCGCGGCTGAAGATCGCCCGGTCGACGGTGGGCACCGATGTGGATGTCGCTACCTTCATGCTCGTTCCTTCATCGAGCGGATCCGAGAGATGCGTTCCGGAGGAGCACATCTCTCACGTTCGCGTTGGGGCGGGGGACGTAGCAGCACCAGCGGTCGTCGGATCGGCGGAGCAGGGGACCTGGACCGAGCGCACGAACCACCGTCCGCGGCCGGAGCCACGACCCGGATGCTCGTGCGGAGATCAGGTCAGGTCACGTCGGCGTCACCGTGCCCCGTGGTCGGCCGGCATCGAAGAGGTCGCGGCCGTGAGCGATTGGGTTCCACCGGACCTCCCCTCCGAGCGAGCTGGTCCTCCGATGCTCCCATCGCAGGGCCGTGTCCGCAACCCGTCCGCGGGCCGGTCGGTTCCGTTCCGTCCTTCCAGTGTGTTTGCGGAGCTAGGGGGTCGATGCCACGATGCGGCGGGGGTCGCCGGATCCCGAGGAAGGGGAAAGCGATGAGGAAGAAACTTCTGCGCGGCCTGTTGTTCGTGCCGGTCGCACTCGTGCTCTCCGGGTGTCTGTTCGTGATGCAGGGCTTCGTGGTGCTGGACGCCAGCCTACGTCCTGGGCAGAAGACGATCGCGAGGTTCACGGTGCGGCCCCTCACCGACGACCCCGACCTCCGGGTGTGGCAGTTCGTGATCGTGGGGGTCAACAACAGTTCCGACCTCACGGTGGGTAAGGCGGTTTGGGGAACGAACGGCAAGTTCGGCGGGCCGAAGAAGATGCCGGTGTCGCCGGATCTACCTACCGCGATGCAGACAGCGAACACGTGCAACCAGCCCGGGTTCACGTTCAGCAACGTCACCGGAATCACCTGGAAGGCCTTCCTGCTCCGGGTCCGGTCGAAAGGCAAGGTGAACCAGACCGCTCGAATCGACGTCACCGTGAAGGTGCCGCAGGGCGCAGAGCGCGACGTGATCAATCAGGTGCTGGGCGTGACCGGGGTCTGGGTGGACGATCCGTCTAACGGAATCGTGGGCCAGGTCGACGACGAGGACGTGTTCACCTGCTCCGGGCTCGGAACGTCAAGCCTCAGGGTGACCTGAGGGAACTGACTACTCCGAAGAAACACGAATGGGAGCCGCGGGGGTCCCCACCCGCGGCTCCCTAGAGGGTCTGGACTCATCGGCATCGTCAGTGCCGGGCCGCGCGGTTCAGCCGGCGGATGCGCGGGATGCTGCTGCTGCACGGACCGCGTCTTCCCGAAGAAGCAGCCCCATCAGGCGGCCGTCAGACGTGGTGATCGGCGAACTCGCGACGTCCTTGTCCACCATGATCGTCGCGAGCTCTTCGATCGGAACGTTCGGCCGGTAGGTGCTGGGGCCCGGACGCATCACGCGCTCGACGGGCTCTCCTGAACCCCGCCCGAGCTCCTCGCGGCGGAGGAGGCCCAGGACCACCCTTTCCGGGCCGACGACCACGCACGAATCCCACCCGGCGGCCTGAACCCTCGTCCTGACCTCGTGGATCGGCTCGTCGAGCCGGCACGTCGGCACGTCGCGGCGGGCCATGTCTCCCGCGGACGGGCGTTCGGCGCTCGTGCCCTCGGTCGGAAGGCCGGCGGCGAGCCAGTCGGCCTTGCCCGGGACGTAGTCGTAGACCTCGGCGAATCCCAGGGTCTCGAGCCGGCACGCGGCCCGCGGGCTCAGGTCTCAGGCCGAGTCGAAGCAGTAGACGAGCACGGGACGCGATGGGTCGAGGACGCGTGCGGCATCGGTCTCGATCTTCCGGAGCGGAAGATGAACGGCACCGGGGAGGTGGTCCGCCTCGTACTCGTCGGCGCCCAACACGTCGACCACCTGCACACCCTGCTCCATCGCTCGTCGAACCTCGTCGCGCTCGTGGATCTGGGTCGGCATGGAGACCTCCTGGGTCGATCGCTGGTTGCCCGCCCCCGGCGGCGCTCAAACCGGCGAGGTGCGGCTTCTGAACGCGGACAGCCTCGCACGGCCGCGGATCGCCGTGCGATGATGCGCCGCATGACCGACCATCGCCCCTGGTTCGCCTCGTACCCGGCCGACGTGCCGCACACGCTCGAGCCCTACCCGCGGGAGTCGGTGTTCACCTTGCTGCGGAACGCCGTGGCGGGGTTCCCTGACCGGCCCGCGCTGGCGTTCTTCGGGGCGCGCATGAGCTACGCGAGGCTGCTGCAGGAGGTGGAGCGGTTCTCGGCGGTGCTCTCGGGGCTGGGGGTGCGCAAGGGCGACCGCGTGGGCCTGCTGCTGCCGAACTGCCCCGAGTACGTGATCGCGTTCTATGCGTGCCAACGGCTGGGAGCGATCGCCGTGGGCAACAACCCGCTGTACACGGAGCGCGAGCTCGAGCATCAGATCAAGGACTCGGGCGTGACGGTGATGGTCGTGCTCGATCAGATCTACCACCGGTTCGGGCGCATCCGTGAGAACACGGGTGTGCGCGAGGTGATCGCGGTCAAGCTGAACCACTACATGAAGGCGCCGATCAAGTGGCTCGCTCCGCTGAAGTTCAAGGCCGATGCGCGCAAGCACGGCACACCGCAGCCGTTCATCCCGTCCGGTCATCGGGTGCGGTGGTGGGCCGACATGATGAGGCAGGCCGGTCCGGTGCCGCCCGAGGCCTCGGTGGACGACCCGACTGCCGAGGTCGCGGCGCTCGTGTACACGGGCGGCACGACCGGGCTCTCCAAGGGCGCGATGCTGTCCCACACGAACCTCGTGGCCAACGCGATGCAGGCGGCCGCGTGGCTGAACGTCGTCCGACAGGGCGAGGACGGGATCGTCGCGGCGTTGCCCTTCTTCCATTCGTTCGGCACGTTGGTGATGAACTTCTCGATGACGAAGGCGGCGAAGCTCATCCTGTTGCCCCGCTTCGAGATCGACATGGCGTTGAAGGCCATCGCGAAGGAGAAGCCGACGTTGTTCCCCGGCGTTCCACGTATGTACATCGTGCTGAACGAGGACGAGCGGACGCCGAAGCACGATCTCGCGTCGTTGAAGGCCTGTATCTCGGGCGCCGCCCCGCTGCCGATGGCCGTGGCGAAGCGGTTCGAGGAGATCACCGGCGGCGCGAAGGTGGTCGAGGGCTACGGGCTCAGCGAATGCTCGCCGGTCACGCACGCGAACCCGCTCGTCGGCGAGCGCAAGGAAGGCTCGATCGGCATGCCGATCCCCGATACCGACGTGAAGCTCGTCGATCTCGAGGAACCCGATCGCGAGGTGCCGCGGGGCGAGCGCGGGGAGATGTGCATCAAGGGGCCGCAGGTGATGCTCGGGTACTGGAACCGCCCCGACGAGTCGGGCCTCGTGATCCGTAACGGGTGGTTGCACACCGGCGACGTGGCGATCATGGACGAGCAGGGCTACTTCCGCATCGTCGATCGCATCAAGGACATGATCATCGTCTCGGGCTTCAACGTGTATCCGACCGAGGTGGAAGCGGTGCTGTTCCAGCACCCGAAGATCCTGAAATGCGCGGTGGTCGGCGTCCCCGACGACTCGACCGGCGAGCGCGTGAAGGCGTTCATCGTGCTGAAGCCCGGTCAGACCGCGACCGCCGACGAGATCGTGCGGTGGTGCCGCGACCCCGACCAGGGACTCACCGGCTACCGCGTGCCCAAGGACATCGAGTTCCGGGACGACCTGCCGGAGACACTGATCGGCAAGGTGCTCCGCCGCGTGCTGCAGGACGAGGACCGGAAGAAGCGGGAAGCCGCCGCAGCGGGGTCGTGACCGCTCGGCTCGACCCGTTGCCCATCGATCTCGGCGACGGTGCGTCCGTGCGCCGCTACACGATGGACGACCTCGACGCCGTCTGGGCGGTGGCGTCGGGCGAGCGCGAGCGGCTCGGCGAGTGGATGCCGTGGGTCGAGGGCACGACGTCGATCGACGTGCAGCGTGGGTGGCTCGAGAAGGTGATCGGGGAGCCCGAAGGCCTCGAGGGCTGCGGGATCTTCGTCGATCGCGAGCTGGCCGGTGGCATCGGGCTGACCTGGGACGGGTACGGCATCTCCGGTGAGATCGGCTATTGGACGCGGGCCGCGTTCGAAGGCCGCGGCCTGATCACGCGTGCGGCGCGGGAGTTCACCCGCCTCGCGTTCGAGCACGTAGGGCTGCACCGCGTCATGATCCGGGCGGGCGTCGACAACCTGCGGAGCCGCGCCGTGCCCGAGCGGCTCGGCTACCGCCAGGAGGGAGTCGAGCGGGGGGGCGGGCGCGGGCTCGGCGGCTTCTACGACATGGCCGTGTACGCGATGGTGGAAGAGGAATGGCGCGGCCGGACGCGGTGATCTTCGACCTGTTCGGCACGCTCGTGCCCGAGCTGCCGCGCGACGAGTTCTGGGCCTCGGTCGATGCGATCGCTGCGGGGCAGGGGATCGATCCGGCCGCCTTCCGACGAGGATGGGAAGCGACCACGGTCGAACGGCAGACCGGTCGGCTCGGCGACATCGAGGCGAACGTGCGGGCGATCTGCGAGCAGCTCGGCGTGGGGTTCGACGCGTCGCGTCTGCCCGGAGCGCTGCGGCGGCGTGGGGAGATGTACGAGCGGTGGTTCTTCCCTCGGGACGGCGCGCTCGAGACGCTCGGCGCTCTGCGGGCGCGCGGGTATCCCCTCGCGCTCGTGAGCCAGTGTGCTCCGGACACGCCCGCGATCTGGCGAGCCTCGTCGCTGGCGCGTTCGGTCGACGTCGAGGTGTTCTCGAGCGAGGTCGGGATGCGCAAGCCCGATCCGGCCATCTACTCCCTCGCGGCCGAGCGGCTGGGGGTCGCTTGCGACGGCTGTCTCTACGTCGGCGACGGTGCCTACGGAGAGCTCACCGGTGCTGCGGCCGTGGGCATGACGCCGTACCTGCTGCGTGATCCGTCCGTCGACCAGGCGGCCATGCTGACGCCCGAGCGCGACACGTGGGCCGGGGCATCGCTCGCGGATCTCCGTGAGGTGCTCGACCTGGCTCCGTAGGGCGCCGGCACCCGCAGCGTCCCACGAGGGGACGGAGGCGTCACGGGGGGAGGGGGCGGCTGAGAGCCGCCCCCTCCGGGTGGAGCCCCTCCGCCGGGCGGCTGATCAGCCGCCCGGCTGCTGCACGCCGTTCACGAGCAGCATGTACGGCGCGTACTGCGAGATCGTCTCGGTGGAATCGTGGTAGGTCACGATCGCCGCCACCAGCTCCGCCTGCGTGCCGATCGCCTTGCGCAGCTTCCCGCCTCGGAGCGTTCCGCTGAAGTCGGCGTCGAGCGGCACCTCGGCGATCCAGGCCCGCTTCCCCTCGCGGCTGGCGACGAGCCGAACGGTGTAGCTCTCGACCTCGATCGGGTTGTACTGGGTCGGTGAGCTCCAGCCGTCGAGCGTCGTCCCGTCGGAGAGCGATGTTCCTGCGAGCGCGACGTCGTCGACCCAGATGCCGTCGAGGAAGAAGCTCCCGTCGGTGACGATCCTGAGCGCGATCACAACCGTCGAACCGGCGAACGCCGACAGATCGCACGAGACGTTCTCGAACGCACCGTTCTCCCCGTTGAACGCAGGACCGAGCGGCCCCTCCACCTGGTTCGAGCATGCGATCGACTCGTACGTCTCGCCGCCGTCCGTGGAGACCTGGACGTAGGCGTAGTCGAAGTCGTCCTCCAGGCTCCAGTTCGCGTCGAACGTCAAGGCCGACGACCCCGCGGGCACGTCGACCTCCCGCACGATCGCTCGGTCGAGGTTGTCCCCGGTTCCCGAGAACAACGCCGGGTCGCCGGCCTGGGCGGGCGGGTTCGCGTCGACGACCCACTCGACCGGAAGCGCCGGCAACTGTGGGACGCCTGCGAACTCGATGCTGTCGATGTCGCCCGCCGCGAGGTATCCGTACGGGCCTGCAAGCCGAACGTAGTCCGAACCGTTCGGCGGAGCCCCCGGTGAGCTGAACGCCTGGTCGGTGTCCCAGTTGATCGAGGCGTCGAGCGTGGTGACCCGGAAGTCGTCGGGGTCACCGCCGTTCAGCTTCGCCCCGTCGTCGAGGATGCCGTCGAGCGCCATGGATGCCGCCCATTCGTCGATCAGCTCGCCCACGGCCTTCGAGCTCCCCGCCGCCTGCGTGAGCGCACTCAGGCTCTCCAGGCCGTGCAGCGGGTCGCGATGGAGCTCGCCGATGAACCCGTCGCCGAATCGGTCGGCCAGGTACTCCATCATCGTGTACGCCGCTCCGTAGTCGCACAGGATCTCCGACTCGAAGTCGGTCTGGTCGCCCCACAGGGTCAGCGAGTTCTCGGGCCCGCCCTCCCGTGGGATGGGGTTGAAGTCGGTCTGCACGCCTAGGTAGCCGAGGAAGCACTGAACGTGGCTGTCGTAACCGAGGTCGGTGATCGGCGTGCTCGGATCGACGTAGCCGGTGAGGGTCTGGGCCCAGTCCGACAGGCCCTCGTTCACCCAGGTGGTCTCCCCGCCGTCGACGTACCCCTGCAGCAGGTGCTGATATTCGTGCGCGAAGACGCCCTCGTACAGGAAGGGCCTCGCGGGCGCGCTCGTGCACGGGTCGGTGGTGGGCTCGTGCGGCGGGTTCGCCCCGGTGCGGTGGAGCCAGTCCCACGCGTCGATCGTCATCGTCAGCCGGTTGAGCACGTCGTCGAAGAAGGACGTGTAGAACCCCGCCACGTAGGACAGCGAGTTCTGGTTGTCCGTGTCGTAGAAGTTCTCGTCCCGCACGTTGTCGACGAGCACCACGATGTCGTCGCCATCACCTTCGTAGTAGTCGGGCTCGCTCTGCGGGGCCAGCGGGGCGTCGGTGCCGTCACGCTCCGGAGGCACGCTGAACGCCGCCGATTCCTTCGGGTAGATGTTTCCGTCGAACTCGTCGATCAGGTACTGAACCTGCGCGTCGGTGATCTCGGTGCGAACGCCGTTGCGGCAGTCGTCGCCGGGGAAGCTCGTGCCGGTCGACACCGGGTCGGAGCCACTCAGCACCCAGACCTCGATGTTGTCGCCGACACCGCGGAGCGTGAACTCCTTGAGGTCCAGCGCGCCGCTCACGAAGTCGATCGCGGGCCACATCTTCGTCTCTCCGACCGTGGACCGGGCCTGGGCGGCGGCCCCCCCCGACCGCCTGATCTCCCGCGCGACCTCACGACGTGCCTGCGGAAGCCGGACCTGCGGCGCCTTCACGTCGGGCCCGAGGTGGCGGACGCCGACGTCCACGCCGCCGCCCGACGCCGGTTCCGACGCACCCTGCGCCGGCACGACCATGGCCAGGAGCAGGATCGCTGCTGCGAGGCCGATCGATCGTCGGTACATGCAACCCCTCCTCTCGATGCTCCCCGGGACCGGGATCCGCCGGTGCTCGCGGAGCGCTGACAGGGTTCCCCGACCCGATCCGCGTCGGGCCGGGGTCCATGCCTCCATCGTGGGGCCGAGGTCGGGGTCCGCGCATGGGGAGGACGGGTCATCTCGGTCGCCACCATCGGGCGACGGTGTGGTCCGCTCGGGGAAGGACCGACCGGGGGACCGTGCCCCGGGGGTTCAGCCGGGCGCTCGAGCGATCTCCCGTCCCCGATACCGCCGTCGGTGCAGGTAGGCGGCCACCGCGCCCGTCGGCAACGGCAGCCAGAACGAGACCAGCCGGTACGCCAGGACCGCCAGCACCGCGTCTCCGCCGGAGACCCCGGCGAGCGCCAGCAGTCCCGTGAGTCCGGCTTCCACGAAACCGAGCCCTCCCGGCGTGATGGGGATCATCGCCAGCACCATCGACGCCGTGTAGGCGAGCAGCACGAGCGTGGGTCGCGGGCGCGATCCGACCGCGGTGATCGCTGCGAGCAGCGCCAGGTAGTCGAAGAGCCAGTTCCCCAGCGACGCGAGCAGCGCCTTCCACCACGTGTCGCCGAGGATGTCGCGGATCTCGTCGCGCTGCACGACGAGGCGCTGAGGGAGATCGGTGACCGGAGGCTCCCGGCGCTTGGCGCGGTTGCGCAGGGACTGCGCGCCGCGCCCGATCGATCGCAGCAGACGGTCGTGGGTGAGCAGGCGCCAGCCGATCACGAACCCGACGACGAAGACCAGGCCGCCCAGCACGGCGGCCTGCGCGAGACCTTCCGGAACGGGGCGGCCGAGCAGCATCGCCGGCACGCTGAGCAGGGGCAGGAGGAACAGCGTGCCGGTGCTGATCAGCGAGGCGGCCGTGACCGCCGTCGCGACCTTGGCACCGTCGACCCCCGAATCCGTCAGCATGCGCCACTGCAGGGCGCCGCCGGCGGCCGCCCCGCCCGGCACGACGCGGCTGAAGGCGTTCGATGCGAGCTGTGCGGTCGCCACCCCGAACCAGCGATCGGTGCCCAGCGCGATGCGCTGCAGCTCCCAGATGCAGACGAAGCTCAGGGCTTCCAGGATGCCCATCGCGACGAACCACACCGGGTTGAGGTCCAGCAGCTCCGGCCACGACTCGAGCACGCTCAACAGGCTGGGCCACAGGATGTAGAGCGCGATGCCGGTGGCGAGCAGGAAGATCAGCCGCACGACGATGGCGCGGCGCTTCGCGCGCACGGCCACGCGAACCTCGCCCGCGGCTTCCTCGACGCTCGTGACGTGCGACGGGCGGACCTCGGCGATGTTCGGGGCCTGAGGATGCCGGCGTTCTCGGGTCCTGGGTTCGTGATCCATGGCTCGCTCGCCGTTCGTCGGCGCCTGATCGAGGTTCGAGCCTACGCGAGGACGACGTATCGACGCCGTCTCATCCCGTACGTCGTCGACCCGTAGGCTGTGGACGAGCGGCCCGTCGAAACGGAGGACGCATGACGATCGGCGCCACCTTCCACGCGATCGATGAACCGTTGCCGGGGCCGAAGCTCGGCACGGTCTACGCCGCCAGGGCCGCATCGTACGCGGCGTGGTACCTGCAGGACGGCGATGCGGCGCGTCCGTCGATCGACGAGGCGCTCGCGGCGCTGAACGCCCATATGCCCGAGCTCGTGCCGGCGTACGAGGCGATGGTGAGCGAGGTCGGCGGCGACGATCCGCTGGCCGCGCGCATGTTCACGATGTGGAAGCCGCCCGGCGCCGCGATCGCCTGTTCGCAGGCCGTGCTGCGCGACGTCGACGGCGGATCGCGGCTCGTCCGCAACTACGACTACCCGGCGGAGCTGATGGATGCGGTGATCCTGCGGAGCAGGTTCACGGGACGAGCCGTCATCGGCATCACCGACGCGGTCTGGGGACTGTGCGACGGCATGAACGACGCGGGGCTCGCCGTGTCGCTCACGTTCGGGGGCCGGGCATCGATGGGTGAGGGCTTCGGTGTGCCCCTCGTGATCCGGTACCTGCTGGAGATCTGCGAGACGGCCGACGAGGCGCGAGAGGTGCTGACCAGGATGCCGGTCGCGCACACCCACAACCTCACGATCGCCGATGCGACCGGCGGCGTGATCACGGCCTATCTGAACCCCGACCGACCGCCGTCGTTCCGGCGGTTGCCGATCGCGGTGAATCACCAGTGGGCGGTCGAGTCCTGGGATCCCGTGCTCGCTGAGAGCACCCTGCAACGGGAATGGTGGCTGCTGCGGCTCCTCGATGACCCCGACGTCGACCGGGAACGCTTCCTGGAGGCGTTCCTGGTGCCGCCCCTGTACAGCCTCGCCCACGACGTGGGCCGCGGGACCGTCTACACGGCGGCCTACGACCCGGCCGAGGGCGATATCACCTACGTCTGGCCGATGAAGCGGTTGTCGCTGCGGTTCGACTCGTTCGAGCACGGCGAGCACGCGGTCACCTACCCGCCGTCACCACCCTCCGCCTGACCTGCGACGGCTCGCGAGTTTGAACCGCGGGCCTTCGGGACAAACAGGTGTCCGTCTATCGACCGACACGACGCCCCCCGGGCGTCGCGGGGAGGGAGGAACCATGTTGAGCACGGTGTTGGCGCTGCTCGCCCAGAACGGCGGGAACGAAGGCACGACCGACACGATCCTGTGGATCATCGCCGCGGTCCTGGTGATCGCCGGCATCTTCAGCATCGTCCGGGGCGGGCTGCTGTGGGGCATCCTGCTGATCATCGGCGGACTGCTCGTCGGCCCCGGTGGCGTGAGCCTGTTCGACTGACGGAGGGGAGTCGTTTCCGATGCTCGCGCAGGTCGATATCGAACAAGGCCTGGAGGATGCCTGGTCGGACGTCGTGACGTTCGCTCCGAAGCTCCTCGGGTTCTTCGTCATCCTGTTGATCGGCTACATCGTGGCGAAAGCGCTGTCGAAGGCCGCGAACGCGCTG
>DASZOO010000165.1:0-1515 GCA_035550775.1 Actinomycetota bacterium
TCACTCGACCCGTCGAGGGTCGAGCGGGCGAGCAGCGTCGCGACGTCGGCGACCTCCGGCCCCGCCGCGGCGGCATTCGCGGCGTCGTCCAGCATCACGAGGCAGTACGGGCACGCGGTGGCGACGATCTCGGCGCCGGTACCCGCGGCTTCCGCGTAGCGCGTCTCGTTGATCCTGGCGTCGCCGCCCTCCTCCATCCAGAACCGCGCGCCGCCGGCTCCGCAGCAGAACGCACGCTCGCGGCTGCGCGGCATCTCCTCGATCGAGCCGCTCACCGAGCCCAGCACGTCGCGGGGCGCGTCGTACCGTTCGTTGTGGCGGCCGAGGTAGCAGGCGTCGTGGTAGGTCACGGCGACGGAGTCGCGAGACGGATGCAGACGGCCCTCCCGCACCAGCCTCGCGAGCAGCTCGGAATGGTGCACCACCTCGTAGGAACCACCGTAGTCCGGGTACTCGTTCGCCAACGTGTTGAAGCAGTGGGCGCAGCTCGCGACGATCGTGGTCACGCCGGCGTCGTTCAGCGTGGAGACGTTGCGCTCGGCGAGCATCTGGAACAGGAACTCGTGACCCATCCGTCGCGCCGGATCGCCCGTGCACGACTCGCGTTGACCGAGCACGGCCACGTCGACGCCGGCGGCCTGCAGCAGGCGCACGGTCGATCGCGTGGCCTCTCGCGCCCGTTCGTCGAAGGCGCCCGCGCATCCGACCCAGAACAGCACCTCTGGGGGATCGTCTCCGGGGGCGAGCACGCGCACGTCGAGCCCCGCCGCCCAGTCCATGCGGGCGCTGGCAGGCTGCGCCCACGGGTTCTCGCCGGGGCCCTCGACGCCGCGCAGGAGCGCCCCCGCCTCCGTCGGGAAGCGTGACTCGGCCATCACGAGGTGTCGGCGCAGGTCGACGATCGTGTCGACGTGCTCGATGTCGACGGGACACTCTCGGACGCAGGCCCCGCAGGTCACGCAGTCCCACACCACCTCGTCGGTGACGGCGTTCGGCACGAGGGGCTGCAGCTCGACCTCGGCTCCTTCGACCGCCGTCGATCCGCCGGCGACGTGATCGCGCAACCCCATGATCAGCAGCTTCGGGCTGAGCGGCTTCCCCGTGGCCCAGGCGGGGCAGACGTCCTGGCAGCGACCGCACTCGGTGCACGAGAACAGGTCGAGGGTTTGCGTGCGGGAGAGGTCGGTGGCGACGCCGGCCCCGAAGCGCATCTCCTCCTCGGGCGCCTCGAGGTCGATGCGGAGGGGTTCGAGCCGGCCGCCGGCTCCGGCCTTCCTGAGCCAGACGTTGGGCGCCGCGGTGACGATGTGCAGGTGCTTGGACCCGGGCAGGTACACGAGGAAGCCGAGCACGAGCAGCAGGTGCAGCCAGACCAGGCCTCGCTCGGCGGCCTCGAGCACACCGGTGGACACGCCCTCGAGCCATCCCGCCAGCCATCCCGAGACCGGGCCCTCGGCGTCGGTGATATCCAGGGCGATGCGCGTGGCCTGCCACAGCAGCAGCGAGACCACGATC
>DASZOO010000166.1:0-3335 GCA_035550775.1 Actinomycetota bacterium
CCGACGAGACTGGAGCCCGCCCTACGATGGGCGCTCATGAGCGTTCCAGCCCCTGCCGGCATCGGCAGTCCCCGAGACGCGCTGCGCCACGCCGACTTCCGGCGGCTGTTCGCGATGCGGCTCGTGAGCCAGTCGGCCGACGGGTTGATCCAGGCGGCGCTCGTGGCTTCCCTCGTGTTCTCGCCGGAACGCGCCACGACCGCATCCGGGTTCGCGCTCGCCTCCGCGATCGTGATCGTGCCGTTCTCCGTGATCGGACCGTTCGTCGGCGTGTTCATCGACCGATGGTCGCGACGGCGGATCATGGTCGTCGCACCGCTGCTGCGGGCGGCGCCGGTCTTCCTGGTACTCGCGAGCCCGAGCCGCCAGGCAGCCCTCTACTACGGAGGTGCCCTGTTCGTGACCTCCGTGAACCGGTTCTTCCTGGCAACCGCGCAGGCGGTGGTCCCGCGCATCGTCCCGACCGAGGATCTGCTCGCCGCGAACTCGATCGCCACCGTCGGCGGCACGGTCGCCCTGCTCGTCGGCGTCTTCGTCGGCGGGCTGGTCGCCGACGCCCTCGGCATCACCGCGATCGTCTCGCTGGCCGCCGCGATGTGGGTGGCCACCTCGTGGATCGCCCGCAGCATGCGCAGCGACCTGCGGCCCCTGCAGCTTCCCGAGTCGCCCGAGCTGCTGCGGCACCAGGCGCGGCGCGTCGCCGTGGAGTTCGTCGACGGGCTGCGCCACATCGTCCACACGCCGCGAGCGGTCGGACCCATCACGTCGATCGGTCTCGACCAGATCGGACAGGGGCTCATCCTCGTGCTCGCGCTGGTCGTGTTCCGGGAGCGGTTCCAGCAGGGGGTGGGGTCGTTCTCGTGGCTCATCGGGGCGGGAGGGGTGGGCGTGTTCGCCGGCCTCGCCACGGTCGGCGTGCTCGACCGGCACCTCGAGCGGGAGCGCATCGTCGCGGGCGCGTTCGCCGTCGGCGGGGTCGCGATCCTGCTGGTGAGCCTGCTCGTCGCTCCGTGGACGTTGCTGTTCGCGAGCTTCGTCGTGGGCCTCTCCTTCGCCTGGAAGAAGGTGCCGGTCGACACGATGGTGCAGGAGGCGGTGCCCGACGGGCTTCGCGGGCGCGTGTTCGCCGCCTACGACGTCGTGTACAACCTCGCCCGCCTATCGGCAGCGTTGCTCGCCGTGCCGCTGGTCCCCACGCTCGGCGAGCAGGGGTCGGCGGCGCTCGTCGGCATCGCGTTCCTGCTCTGGGTGCCCGTGCTGCCCCGGTGGCTGGCACGGGCACCGGAGATCCGGCTGCGGTTCGTGGAAGGCGCTCGAGCAGAGGAATGGCCGCGCGCCGTCGTCTGGGGCGGCGTGGAGGAGCCGGTCGAGGTCGTCCGTTCGGCGCTCGACGAACGCGAGGGAACGCGCGTCCGACGGTTCCGCCTGCGACTGGCGGACGGTACCGTGCTCGACGTCAGCCGCGACGAGCCCGACGGCGACTGGCGCATCGATCGAGAGGTGGTCTGACGCCCTCCTCGGTGGAGAAGCCGCCCGGAACTCCCTACGGAACCATACGTAGCTCTACTTACTTAGGCCATGGTAGCTATCTTCCCCGTTCCGTAGGTATCGACCTGCGCACGGAGAGCCCTCATCATCGCTCCCGACGGAACGGTCTGGCGCCTTTCGCAACGGAAGGATCGAAGGATGGGCGACCACCGAGAGCACCAGCCGGGCACCAGGAGCGAGTGCCGCCAGTGCACGGCCCTCGCGTACGAGCCGGGCTGGTACGCCTCGCTGATCACCTGGTCGCAGGGCGGCGGCGCCACCCCGATCGGGCTGGCCACGACCGTCACGACGTAGCCCGGGATCCCCCTCGCGGGCCACGGATGCCGGAGGCGGCCGGGAACGCGCCTCGCCAGAGGTGACTCCCGCGCCGCCTTCGGCCGTTCACGCGTCGGTGAGGGCGGGCACCGTGGCGCGGCGGCGCGCGGCGAGCACGGCGACGCCGAGCGCGCCGGCGACGAGGCCGCTCAGCACGAAGCCTGCGCGGGCACCGAGGTGCTCACCGATCACGCCGGCGATCGGGGCGCCGATCGGGGTCGATCCCAGGAAGACCATGCCGTACAGGGCCATGACCCTGCCGCGGGCCTCGGGACGCGACGTGAGCTGCAGCATCGTGTTCCCGGTGATCATGAAGGCCATGATCGTGAACCCCATCGGAACCATCGTGAGCCCCGCGATCCACAGCGTCGGGGCCAGGCCGGGCAGCACGAGACCGATGCCGGCGGCGACGGCCCACGACGCCAGGTCCCGCATGCGGGGTTCGGCGACACGGCTCGCCATGACGATCGCCCCCAGGAACGACCCGACCCCGGCCAGGGCCGAGAGCACGCCGAACGTGCCGGCATCGCCTCCGAACGTCCGCTCGGCCAGCAGCGGCACGAAGACGGCGAAGTTGAACGACACCGTGAACACCACGGCCATCACGACCAAGGGACGCCGCAGGTCGTCGGTGTTCCACACGTACCGGAGGCCCGCGACGAGGTGCCCCCGTTCGCGCGTCGTGCGCCGCTGTGGATGCAGCTCGGACGGCCGCATCGCCGCGAGCGCCACCAGCACCGCCACGTAGGAGAGCCCGTCGATCAGGAAGCAGGTCGCGATGCCGACCGTCGCGATCAGCGCGCCGGCCACCGCCGGCCCGATCACGCGCGAGCCGGTGAACGCCGCGGAGTTCAGGCTCACGGCGTTGCGGACGTGTTCCTCGCCGACCATCTCCACGTAGAAGCTCTGCCGCGACGGGTTGTCCACCGCGGTGACGATGCCGCTCGCGAGCGACAACGCGTAGACCATCCAGAGCTCCACGACATCGGTGGCCACCAGCGCCCAGAGCGCAAGCGCGACGATGCCGTACGCGGACTGCGAGATGAGCAGGATGCGGCGCTTGTCGAACCGGTCGGCGAGCACGCCCCCGTAGGCCCCGAGCAGCAGGACCGGCAAGAAGTACAGGGCGACGTTGGCGCCGAGCGCCGTGCCGCTGTCGGTCAGCTGCAGCACGAGCCACGCGCTCGCCGTGAAGTTCATCCACGTGCCGATCGCCGACACCGTCTGCCCGAACAGGTAGAGGCGGAAGTTCCTCGAGGTACGCACCGACGAGAGGGTGCGGCCGATCGCTGCGGTGACCCGAGGGCTCACGAGTCGTGCTCCGTGACGCGATCGAGGATCTCGGCGGCCCGCTCGAGGGTCGCCAGATCGCCGGCGTCGAGCCGCGCCAGACGCCTCGCGAGGAACCGATCGCTGCGACGGCGCACGGTGCGCATCAGGGAGCGACCCGCCGGCGTGAGCTGCACCCACGC